>NZ_LT630003.1:2796136-3106818 GCF_900105615.1 Lacrimispora sphenoides JCM 1415
GGTTATGGCTAACCAATCGTTTAAAAATAAGTGGTTCATCACCTGCCGCAGCTTATAGGCTGGAACCTTTGCCAGATTTCCATAATGAGGGTTCTCATTCATTCGGTAGTTTCTGATTTTTGCCGTATTGGCTCCATGAACCGTATCGATAATGACAGCAGTTCCATACCTCTGCCTGCTAGCCTTTACGCATCCCACCAATTCTTTTGTAATATCCGTCACATCCACTGTTTCAAACTGACTTAAGCAGTTGGAACAGTTGCCGCAGTAATTCTCCCCGTACTCCCCAAAGTACCGCAGAATGTAGTCCCTGAGGCATTCGTTGGTAAAGGAGTAAAAGGTCATCTTCTTAAGCCGCTCACGGTCCCGTTCCATAACCATCTGGCGGGTAAGAGAATCCAACTCCTGATTATCCTGGTTATTGTCAATAAACATTTGATTGGTCACGACATCCTGACCACTGTATAACAGAATGCATTCTCCCGGCTCCCCGTCTCTGGAGCACCTGCCCACCTCCTGATAGTAGGATTCCAGGTTCTTTGGCATATTGTAATGGATAACAAACCGTACATTGGATTTATCGATTCCCATGCCAAAGGCATTGGTCGCCACCATGATCTGGCTTCTATCGTAGATAAAATCATCCTGGTTCTTCCGCCGCTCCTCATCGCTTAACCCGGCGTGATACCTGGTTGCTGAAAATCCCTCCTGATTCAGCCGGTCGCATACCTCTTCCACCAGCTTTCTGGTCAGGCAGTAAATAATCCCGCACTGATCCGGGTGACATTCCACATAGTTCTTTAATGTAGCATACTTATCCTTGGGAGACTGAACTCCCAGATAGAGATTGGGTCTGTCATATCCCGTAGACACCACGGCGGGTTCCCTGAGCATGAGAATATCAATGACATCTTCACGAACCTCTTTGGTAGCAGTTGCCGTAAACGCGCTGATGACCGGACGTTTTGGAAGCTTATCAATAAAATCCACGATTTTTAAGTAGCTGGGTCTGAAATCCTGTCCCCACTGGGATACACAGTGTGCTTCATCCACCGCTACCATGGAAATATTTGTGTTTAATGCAAAATCCAGAAATTCATCCGTTACAAGACGTTCCGGTGCTACATAAATAATGGGATATCGCCCTTCCCGCGCATAGGCCAGGGCCTTATAATACTGACTTGCAGTCAAAGAACTGTTAAGATATGCGGCATGAATGCCTGCTTGATTGAGAGTTGTTACCTGGTCCTTCATGAGGGAGATCAGGGGAGAAATAACCAGTGTGATTCCTTCCATCATAAGAGCTGGTATTTGGAAGCACAGGGATTTTCCGGAACCGGTGGGCATGATTCCTAAGGCGTCTCTTCCGGACAGAATGCTGTCGATAAGAATTTCCTGCCCCTCCCGGAAACTGTCGTAGCCGAAATAGTGCTTTAATGCTTGTAATTTATCCATATAACTTTTGTATCTGCTCCTTATCATTTGTTTTTTACAATTAGTTCTTTTCATTATACCATTTGTTCTTCAAATATGCCACAGGCTTTCCTTAAATTAGGGATTGTTTTTTTCTGCAATTCGAGGTCGATTCGCGGCACTGACTGTAATCTGGGAGTTGCATGAACCGTATTCATGCCTTAATAAAAAAAGAGTGATTACCGGCGTGATGAAGTTCGGTCATCTGCATACTGTATTCTTAGCGCTTTATTTTTGACTATCAGAAAGGTAAATAACACTGGCTTTTAGCAAACAATCATACTATAATTACTAAAGCATTTTATTGTATTATGCATTTATAATTTATAACCATAGGAGAAAAACTTTGAAGACTAATATTGGATTGTACCTGGCTTTGCTTTTCGGTGTCTTTTCCCTTTCCACCTCCGCAATTTTCGTGCGCCTGGCTAATGCCCCTTCTGCTATAACAGCATTTTTCCGATTATTTTTTGCAGCGCTGATTCTTTTGCCATTTTTATTTGGCAGCAAACAAAATAAGAATCAATTGCTGTCCCTCTCCAAAAAGCAATGGGCACTTGGGATCTTGTCAGGACTTCTCTTATCTGCTCATTATCTGCTGTGGTTTGAATCCCTGAGGCATACATCAGTGGCAAGCTCAACAGTGATCGTAACATTGCAGCCTCTTTTTTCGATCGCTATCGGATATACCTTTTTGAAGGAACGATTTCACAAGCTGGCAATTGGGGGGTGTCTGATCGCCATTATGGGCTGCTTCATCATAGGATGGGGGGATTTTCAAATAAGCTCTCAAGCTCTTTTTGGTGATTTATTAGCGCTTTTGGCGGCAGGAATTATCAGTGTCTACTTTTTTATAGGCCAGGCAATAAGAAAGGAATTATCTGCGGTTCCTTATTCCGTCATCAGCTATTTAAGCAGTTCCGTTTTTTTAGGGTGTTATGCAATGATTGAGGGTAACTCTTTCAGCAGTTATCCGAAAGCCACCTGGATAGCCTTTGGGGGATTAGCACTAATATCAACTATTTTTGGACAATTTATCTTTAATTGGCTGCTAAAGTGGATTTCTGCGACGGTTATTTCCATGAGCATACTGGGAGAAACCATCGGCACCTGCATTCTGGCCTATTTTATCTTACATGAGGCAATTTCTCTTCAGCAGGGTATCGGGATAGCAACGATTTTTATAGGTCTGGTACTCTTTTTTATTAGTCCTCAAATACATAAGGATCGGTAATATAGATAAGAGTTTTCAGCCACCATTCAGCTTCTTCCACTTTCTGATCTTACTTCTAAATGACTTAAAGGGCGCTACCGTATTCGTATGGATCCATTTCCAGACTGCCCAGTTGGAAGGTGTTGAAGAAGCCCATTTTCTGCTTCCTGGCTGAAAAAGCTCGGTTTCTTCATAATGTTCCGTAAGGTTTATGATTTTTTGTACCGTTTCCTTAAACATCGTACATAATTCCTGTAAACTGTATATTTCGTATTGCCTGTAAAAGCTCTCATATAATCCGCCCAGATTGTTCCACTTATAATCTGGGTGAGGTGTAACAACCGTATTCCCCTGCTGTTCCTGTTCTTCCCAATAAAGAAGAAGGTTTAACCACCCTAATTGATAGGCTATCATCTGTACCGGAGTCCTGTCCACGCCGTCAATCTGTTTGTCCTTGTCTGTTTCCTGAATATCTGAAAATTCATCTATGAATAATTTAGCACGATTTAATATCTCGTCGATCAATTCCTGCTTATCTTTATATTCCGTCAACGCATTGCCCTCCAAATTCCTGTTTTATTTGCTGCCGGCAGACAGCTATGCCTTATGAAAATTCAAAGCAATAAATCTACTTCATTTATCAATTTTTTCAGATGTTCACACGCCCCTGGCAAATTAGTACCGGATAATGAAAAGATAGAATCCACCTTTTCTTTATAATGGTCAGGAGAAACGGGAAACCCATCAATCATTTTCACCGCCTTTTTCTCGTTTATGCAGTATTGTTCATTTAGCGCGAACAACACTTGATTAAGCGCAGATATGGAACGGACCAAATGAGCGGATACATAATACACATCGTCCCCTGGGATACTCTTTTCTGCCAGCATCTGGGAAAAGCCTGCCTCAAAGGAAAAGAAACGAATGATCTCTTTCTTTAATTTTTGCGGGTAATCCTCAGCAAGTGCTTTTAATCGGAGTATCTCATCGTTTTGATTCCACAGCATCTTGCAGACTGCCAGTTCCCCCATGTATATTACATTAAAGTAAGCATGAGGATGTCCTGTTTGATAATGAGGAGAAACAATCCCTTCCCGACATTCCTCAATGGCTTTTTTCACCCGGCTCACATCGCGTAATATAAAATCTACGGGCATATTGCCAATGGTTAGCCAGCAGCCTCCATCCACCCATTTTCCCCATTCGCCAGGTTTTGCAAGGAGATTTTCCCTATGTTCCTGATCCAATTCCTGGGCTCTTTTCTCTAACAGAGGAAGGTCGATGGTTTCCTTGTTGTAATATAGGCCAATATCAATATCGGAATCAGGGCTATGGGTACCTTTTGCGCGGGAACCGCCAAGTACGATAGCTTCCAGTCCTTTTATATCCTTTAATGAATGAATGATGCCTTCGATGATATCTTTCAATTCAATTTCCTCCACAAAATGCAATCTGATTAAAATTCGGTTAAATCCTGACTGCCGGTTGGAATTCACGGTTGCAGTACGGCATTTTTATCCTATGTTACAGTGTTTCTATTAAAAGTCATTCACCGCCTGCAAAATACAGGCCACACGTATTTTCTAAGGCTGACAGAATGCTTTCTTCCGTCCCTATATACTCCACAATAAGATTATCATACAAATAGTAATGGGGGATGCTTATCCAGTCAACATTAACGTCAGTACCTTCCTCTCCATTCGTGAACTGGATTTTCGTACCGCTTTTATCTATACAATCAGCATCTGCTTTTGCTTTCTCCGGATCGTCGTATTCATAGATAACAACCTGCGTATCCAGGCTGTTGTTTAAAGTCAGCCGGTAACGTTCCCCCGTAAGCAGATGCTTTTCAACACTCTTTTTTTCTACTGTATAACCATGATCTTCCAATGCGGATGTAATTGCACCCATATTATCGTTGGTGTTTTCTGTCTTATGGTTTTTGCTGCATCCAGCTAATAGCAGTGTCATGCAGGCCAATACCAGCCCTGATGCTATCAATCTTTTCATAGAAAACATACCCCCTTAAAAACCCATCTTACTATATAACGATATTGTACCTTTAATCTTTAAAAAAGGCAAACAAAAACAACAGGAATACGGGCGTATGAGCAGTGCCGTTTTTGTTTCGTTATCACCTTTTTCTATCCGGCCTGCGGACCGCATCTCTCCCTTTTCCTGCATTAAGTTTGCCTGTATCAATCAATCTTATATTGATGTTCATTTTGACGTTTCCATGGTATACTTTGAGGTATTACAAACAAGGCGGTGATAGAATGATTTTTCAGATCAGCATATTTGCGTTAATAACCTGTTTTTACATTGCCTATTTTACGAAGCAAATCCTTCTTCGGAAAAAGGGCATTCACACAAACAGGCTGGCAAAGGGCCGCAAACCTCCTAAAACGGCTGCAATAGAAACGGCTCTTCTAGCAGCAACCTACGGTATTGCGGCTATTCAGTACGCAAGCGTGTTATTTTCCCGTTTCATGCTCCCTCTTTCATTTCCTGACAGTGTAAGGTGGATAGGAATTGCACTCACGGGAGGCGGGGTTATTTTCTTTGTACTGGCTATTACCTCCATGCGTGACAGCTGGCGCGCAGGTGTGGACGAAACCCAAAAAACTTCCATTGTAACACGAGGCATATATAAGGTCAGCAGGAATCCGGCTTTTGTGGGCTTTGACTTACTATATATGGGCTCTGCTCTTGCCCTTCCAAACATGATCAGCATCCTTTCCGCGTTCATTGGAATCCTGCTGCTTCATTTTCAGATTTTGGAAGAAGAAACGTATTTACCTCGAGCCTTTGGGGATGAGTATCTGAAATACAAGAGCAGCACGCCGCGATACTTCCTGTTTTTTTGAACCTTCTCTTGGGAGGCTTTCCCCAATACAAACATATGCTCCTTCCTGCGGCGAACAGTTTTTATGTTGTAAACTGACCGCGATAGGAAGGAGCATATCACAACTTGAATCTAGATACAGATCTCCTTTTGCATCTCATGCCAAATATGTCCATTGCTGACTATGAGATGGCTCTTTTTATGAAACTGCACCGGGGAACCGTCAAATTCAGCCACCATTCCTCCAGCCTCTTTCACAATCAGGTACGCTCCGCTATAATCCCAGGGATTCAAATTCATTTCAAAATATCCATCCAGTCTGCCGCAGGCAACATACACCATGTCAATGGCTGCCGAGCCGCCTCGGCGGATATCCTGGCATTTCATAAAAATCCTTCTGCTCATATCAAAGATTCTTTCCGCATTTTCCTTATAATAAGGGCTTGTGCCTATGGCGATCAACGATGCTTCCAGGGTTTTATTATTGCTGACACGGATTCTGCTGCCGTTTAAAAAAGCGCCTTCTCCCTCTACCGCCCAGAAAAATTCATTTAAGAATGGCAGGTATACAGCTCCTAACCCTATTCTTTTTCCATCCCATAAGCCTATGCTTACGGCACTTTGTTTGTAATCATGAAGTAAGTTGGTGGTTCCATCCACCGGATCCACAATCCACACCGGCCTGTTAAAATCCAGACCCGAATTGTCCTTCTCTTCTCCCATGAATTGGATCCGGGGATATTTCTCCTCCAGTTTTTCTTTCAGCCACTTTTGAACCTGGATATCTACCTGAGTGACGTAATCCGCCGGACCTTTAGACCGGACATCTGATGCCAGCCGCTGGTCATTAAAAAAGCGCCTGGTATAAAGTACCAGCTCTTCGATCTCTTTCCTGTCAATATGTAATTCTTTGTCCATCAAACTACAATTCCTCCATATACTTAAGCCCCTCTGCCATACCTAAAAACTGCAATATGTTCCCCCGGGGCTCTCTTTTTGCAGTTTTCAATGTGATCATGACAATGATACCGTCTTCTCCCTTACCCTTAGCTTTAAATGCCTGGATATCAATAATTTGTATATTCCTTTCTTTGCAGCTTTCCAGAAACAAATTCAAATTTGCCGCAGCATTGAAGTTCATATACAAATTAAAGATTCTTGAAGTTGCCATAAGCCGGCTGTCAACCTTTTGGAAAACCGTCATAATCAGACTGATGGCCAATCCCACAAGTATTGCCCCCTTGTAGAACCCGATGCCAACAGCCAGCCCTGCACAGGCAGCCGCCCATAATCCGGCTGCAGTGGTTAAACCACGTACCTGATTATTTCTGGTCACTATGATGGTACCTGCCCCTAAAAAGCCGATCCCACTGACTACCTGCGCGCCAAGCCTTGAGGGGTCTGAGCCGCCAAAGGTTTGCGAAATATACTGGTTGGTCATCATCACTGCTGCCGATCCCATACATACCAGCATATACGTCCGGAATCCTGCCGGCTGCTTCCTGACTTCTCTTTCCATTCCCAGAATGCCGCCTATAATCAGAGCCAGGCATATACGTACTGTAATTGTAATTTCGTTCAGTTCCTGTAAATTACCTAGGTTCAGCATACGTATCACCATCCACGTTTACTACGGAAAACCCTTTTCCTTCCAACAAACCTTTACAATCAGAATCCAAATGCATGCAAAATACCCTCCTTCTCATCTCATGGGGAATCCATGCCTCCAGTTTACCATAATAACAGTGGGTTGCATAGTCAGAATCATGGGTGCTTGTGTCATGATAAATGGTCTTGATTTCCCCCTTTTTAAAATCCTCCAGTATTCTTTGAGGCAGATGAGAGGAATCTCCGCTGTAATAAATTGCTTCTCCATTTACTTTTATAACATAGCCAAAACACTCCATATTATCCACGTGCTGAACCTGGATCGCTTCAAATTCTACACTTCTGCCGTCATAAGCCTCTTTATAACGGTAAAACTCCCTTCCGATCCCCATAAGGCTTAATAACTGGGCAATCGTAGGTTTGGGATGAATAACGGTAACCCGCTTCTTATCCAACATGCAATAAGTATAAGAAATCAAAGAAGCCAGGCTTCCCACATGATCCGCGTGCAGATGTGTGATCACAATGTAAATTTCCCTGTATTGTTCAAGATCAACCAATGAGAGCAATGTTTCAAATACAGTTTCTCCGCAATCGATCAAATAGAGGTCATTGTTTAATTCAAAATATGCACTGGTATTTTTATACTGAGGATAAAATGCCGATCCACAGCCTAAAAAATGTAATTCCATCGTCCTCTCCCCCTACTCCTTGATGCCTGCACTGACAAAGCTGCTCATAAACTGTCTTTGCAGGATGAAAAAGGCTATTAATAACGGCAGTATAATAATTAACGTGGCTGCGCAGACATTCGCCCACTGCATATTAGCTTCCTTGGATTTTGCAAAAATAGCAAGACCGACCGTCAGGGTACGGTTTGCTGGGGAATTTGTTACAATTAACGGCCACAGATAGTTGTTCCAGTGATAGCTGACCGAAATGACCGCAAATGACATATATGCCGGTTTTGCACATGGCATATATACCTGCCAGATGGTTTGCCATATATTTGCGCCGTCAATTCTTGCCGCTTCCGCTAAGGCCCTCGGTATGGTCTTAAAGTGCTGCCTTAAAAGGAAGATTGCCAGGGCACTTCCATAAAACGGCAGCATGATGCCCAGCTTTGTATCTGTAAGCCCCATCTCTGATAAGGTCATAAAGTTAGGCGTAATAAGTACATCATTAGGTATAATAATCTGCATAAAAATCACTGCCATCACCAGATACTGTCCCTTAAACTCCATGACACCAAGGGCATATCCAGCCAAGGTAGATGTAACAAACTGAATACCAAATGTTACCGCAACAAGGAAGAGGGTATTTAAATAATATCTTCCAAAGGGTATGGCATTCCACACATACACGACATTGCCCAAAGTAAACTTAGAATTGGGAAAGAACGTCATTTTAAACGTAGGCTCCGTTAAAGCTGTACACACAAGCCAAAACAGGGGAGCCAGCCACGCGGTTGCCAGCAGTACGGAACAAATGGATATTAATGGTTTTTTCAAATTCTTCATAACCTTCTCCCCTCTAATTATAATGGATCTTCTTGTCCTGGCTTATAAATCTTGGCAGTGACACAATTAACAGCAAGACAAGCATGATAACCGTCAGTGCAGAAGACACACCATAATTAAAATTCGTAAAGCCCTGCTGGTAAATGTAGTAAAGAAGAAGGGTGCTGGCATTGTTAGGAGCCCCCTCTGTCATGATTACAACATGATCCACAAGCTTAAAACTATTCGTAAAGGCAATGGTCGATACAAAAAGGAATGTAGGGGCCAGCAGTGGCAGGGTAATCTTTCTAAAGATTTTTAAGCTTCCAGCCCCGTCGATCTTTGCAGCCTCCATGACCTCCGTTGATATGCTCTGGATCCCCGACAGGAAAAATACCATCAAATATCCTGCTTCCTTCCATACGTACATGACCGCCATGGCAGGCAGCACCGTACTTTTCTTTGACAAGACGTTCAATGGGCGAAAGCCCATGCTTATGAGCATCTGGTCAAACAATCCGTTTTTCGCCATATAGATGAACATCCAGACACTGGCTATGGCTATCATAGGCATTACAACCGGATAGAAGAAAGCTGTTCTTACAAAACCGATTGCCCGGCTTCTTCTATTTACCAGAACGGCAAGGCCCAATCCCACAGCCATGCTGGGCAGTACAGTAATCAGTGCAAAAAAGACTGTATTTCCCATTACCTTCCAAAACAGCTTTGATGAAAACAGTTTTGCATAGTTTTCCAGCCCAATAAGCTCTGGCGCCCCCATTCCCATTTTATATTTCATAAGGCTTAGATACAGACTCCTGAATACAGGGTACGCTGTAAATACCAGCATGAACGCCAGTGCCGGGGCAACAAGCATCCATGCCGTGAAATTATGCTTCAATTCCTTCCTCTTTTTTAAGTCACCATTCATCGATCCGTCACCCTTCTTTAAAGAAAGGGGTTTGCAAGCTGCAATCCCCTTTCGGTTTCCTATACTATTGAAAATCTGCTAAAACTTCCTCTGCTTCCTCCTGGGCCTGGTCCAGGGCTTCCTGTGCTGTCATATCTCCCACTACTGCCGCCTGGATGTTATCGTTTAAAATCCTCCATATCTCAGCCGCATTATAAGTCGTCAGCTCCGGTTTTGCATAGGGAAGCTGCTCATAAGCGATGGAAGCCTGAGGAACCTTTGCGTAATAATCTTTAATCAGATCCGTTTCATAACAAGACTGTCTGGTCGCTACGTAACCAGTATCCAGGCTCCACTGGGCTGCTCTTTCGGTAGAAGTAGCAAATTTAATGAATTTCCAAGCTGCATCCGCACGCTCCTTCGCGATTCCGTTTGAGATATAGAAGTTTCCGCCGCCTGTGGGAGCCGCATCCCGTGCATGTCCCGGCATAAATGCCGTACCAAACTCAAACTTGGCGTTACTGTTGATATTGGCCATATTTCCGGTGGTATGATAGATCATAGCTACTTCCCCGGCCAGGAACTGTGTGGGCAGGTCGGTCCATTGAACGATCCCTTCTGCCATGCATTTGTATTTATTCTGGAGATCCAGCCAGAACTGAAGGGCTTCTACATTTTCAGGGGTATTAAAGTAAACAGTCTTTCCATCTTCACTCATGAGGTTTTTACCGTCTTTGCTGTTCTGTAACGCAAATCCTGTGAACGTCCACTGGGCAGAGCCGGAATTCAAAGCAATTCCAACACCATAATGGTCGCTGTTTGTCAGCTTCACCCCATAATCCGCCAGCTCCTCCCAGGTTCTAGGCGGCTTCTCCGGATCAAGTCCGGCTTCCTTGAACAGATCTTTGTTATAATAGAGGATCTCCGTACTTCTCTGGAAAGGAATGGAATAAATCTTTCCATCTACATAGGAGTCTTCCATGAATCCGGGAAGAAAGTCTGAGATGAATGCTTTTCCTTCTTCTCCGTCAGCTGCAATAAAATCATCCAGCGGCATAGCCATACCTGTAGATGACATGGTAAATCTCTGGGTCGCCAGGCTTACAAACACATCCGGCGGGGTTCCTCCCTGTACGGCCGTCTGGATTTTTGTAACAGTGTCGTCATAGTTTCCTGTATAAACCGGTTCAACAACAATATCTGGATTCTCCGAGTTAAAGTCCGTACAGATTTTTTCAATAAGCTGTGCAGCTGATCCGCCTACGTTGACTGGATAGTAAAACGTCAGGCGCAATGCATCCCCCGCATTTTCCTGAGTCTCTGCCTTTGCAGAATCTGTATCCGCTGAGTCTGACTCGGCGTTTGTTTCCGTTTGCTCTGCCTTTGCTGCACCTGTTGAATTGCCGCCGCACCCAGTCAATACTCCTGCTGCAGCCATGACCATTGCCAATGTGATCGCAGATAAATATTTCATTTTTTTCAAAACAACCCCTCCTTAAATTCAACAATTGATGTTTACATGGGTAGTTTATCACAACGATTGAAACGTGTCAATAATATTTTTATATATTTCATACAATATATTTGCAGATACTTACGTTTTAATGTTCGTTTTTCACATCTAAAAAGAGGTTTCATTTTTTATTTTATATGATATACTATAAATAATCATTTGTTTCTGGTAAATTATGGAGGTATTTTATGGTTACTATTAAAGATATTGCCAGGGCCGCCGGTGTTGCCCAGGGAACTGTTTCAAATGTTTTAAATGAAAAAGGCAACGTCAGCAGCGAAAAAATAAAACAGGTAATGGATGCCGCTGCCTCTCTTGGATATATCCCCAATGAAAGAGCTAAATTACTGCGCAAGGGGCGCTCCGATTTATTAGCCGTCATTCTTCCAAACCTGCGTTCCAAACAATACATCGATTTTTTTATGAGTTTTAAGGCTTACGCTGAAAATCATAGTTATTCCGTATGCCAGTATCTCACCAATGACGATCAGCCGGAGGCTGAGATCAATGCCTTACAGGACATACGTTCCCTTATGCCCGCCGGAATTGCATCATTTACTTCCTTTACCTCCCAGTCAGACTCTATTCCATACTTGGAGGGGAAGAAAAAGATCCGGGAAAATATCATTTTCATTGAACGGGATCCTGATATATCCTGTAAATATATTGGATTCAACTATGGACAGGCAGGAAAAGAATTAGCCAGAAAGGCTTTGGAAAAGAAATATACAAATATCTGTATTTTGACCGGCAGCCTTCGGCTGTCCAATGAGCTGGCATTTTATGACGGCTTTATGGACACGATGAGGAACTCTTCCTGTTCCGTGTACCACATACAGACGGACTCATACAGGAAACTGCAGAACATTATGCAGATCTTCCATGATTCCACGCCCCAGGCCATTTTTATATCCAATTACGGTTTTGCTGAATCTGTAAAAGATATACATAATACCTTTTACCCAGAGCTCAGCTTAAATATATACACCGTTTCTCCTGTATTTACCATGCCTGAAAACGACTTTGATAAATACGAACTGAATTACCGCCAGTTGGGAAAGATCGCTGCCGAAACCCTGATTGAAAATGATCCCTCAGGCAAATATCCGGAGAAAAGAATTCTTGAAAATTCAGGTTTCCGAGATTGGTTTTCAAATATCATCTACAGCGATAACAAATCCCCGTTAAACATCCTGACCCTTGACACCCCCAGCGCCTACACTCTTCGCAGCCTTTCCCGCCTGTATACACAAAAAACCGGGATACCCGTTAACATCACCATTTATTCCTACGATGAAATCTATGAAGCCTTTACAAATATGACAAAGGACTCCGTATTCGATATCCTGCGTCTGGATGTGACCTGGTTATCCTGGTTTGCAGAAAAAATATTACAGCCACTGGATGGAATCGATCCGTCGGTCTCTCAATGTCTCAATGAATTTATAGATGGTACCATTGAGCCGTTTTCAATGATCAACGGACATGTTTACGCATTGCCCACTTCTCCAAGTATGCAGCTTCTGTTTTACAGAAAAGATTTGTTCAATGACCCTATTTACCGCCGCATGTACTTTGAAAAATACCGGGAAGAGCTGCTCCCTCCAGATACTTTTGATAAGTTCAACCGGATTGCCGCATTCTTTACAAAATCTCTGAATCCAACATCTCCTGTGGATTATGGGGCCACTCTCACCCTTGGTTCCACCGGAGTAGCAGGCTCTGAATTTTTGGCCCGTTTTTTCAGTTATCAGGACAATCTGTATGACGAACACTACAATGTGGCCCTGAATTCTCCGGCCGCGGTCCGGGCATTGGAACAGCTTGTGGATATCCGCAATTATTCCAGCCCAAAGTATAATTCCTGGTGGACCAATACCGCCACCTCTTTTGCCAGCGGAAACATTGCTATGACCCTGCTGTACAGCAACTATGCTTCTGACCTGCTCAGTTCAACTTCCAAGGTTGTGGGAAATATCGGATATGCTCTGGTTCCCGGAGGCAACCCAGTCATCGGCGGCGGAACTCTCGGCGTTTCAAAATACAGCCGCCGGGCCAATGAAGCATTATCCTTTATCCGCTGGATATGCAGTGAAACAATCGCCTCCGCCGAAACACTGCTGGGAAGCGTTTCCCCCTGTAAGAAATCCTATGAAAATTATGAAATCGTCAATTCTTATCCATGGCTGAATTTTGCAAAGGATTGTTTTGTAATGGCCAAAGGACGGCGGGTGCCTGAGTTGTCCGGTTTTCCATTTGATGAACGCCGTTTTTTGAGCATTATCGGTATGGCGGTGAAAAATGCTTACAGCAATGTCCAATCGCCCACAATTGCATTGAACCAAGCCCAGAAGATGTATGATGAACAGTTTTTAAAAAGGGATGTGTGATTATCTTGATACAAATGGCCCAAGGGAATGAAGTTCTCCCTGTGCTGATTTTAGCCGAACCGCTTATTAAGCTGATGACTTCTGCAATTATTTCATTGCAGAAGTGTCGGCTTTTTTGCATTTCTGCACAAAGGAGGATAAGTATGCCTTTCAGTCTTGCAATGATGGTTCTTTGCGTCATGATATGGAGCGGAACCATGCAGAAACTAAAACTCCCTGTTGTGCCTAAAATGTTAAAGCTGATGGAGCATGGCTCTGAAGACCATTTAATCTTTAGAAATAACCATATCCCTAAAATTCTCAAACTGCATTTTAACATCCGGATTTTGGATAAAAAACTCCATCAGCATCTTTATTTCCAATACAGTCAAATCCCCCAGCATGTGTTCAACCAATTCTGCTTCTTCCAATGGACGCGGGCTTTTAAGCATGGTAAAAAAACGCTCCAAAGTATTATGACGTTCCAGCAGATATTCGCCGGTTATTCTTCCCTCATCAGTCAGCAGGATATTTTCAAAGCCATCGTATCTCAAATACCCAAGCTGGACAAGCTTGGATACCATCTTTGACGCAGACGATGGACGAACGTGCAGCTGCCCGGAAAGTCTGTTTATGCGAGTGCAGCTCTCTTCCAGACACAATCGGTACGCCATTTCTAGATAATCCTCAAGAGCAGGCGTAAGTCTGCTCTCATTTTGTTTTTTCAGTTCATATCCCCGGACGGTACGGAATTCCTGAGGCGGAAGTTGGCTCATTGTCATTCATCCTCTGTTTTTTTAACTTTATATAGTGTATTCGTAACACTTTCTACTTAAGTCCCATAAATTAGCCAAGGGAAACGTTATTTCCCTCCCCTAACAGAACTGAATAATGAAATGATTGATTTTATATGTAAACCACTTGCATTTCTACATATTTAGGCATATAATATAATAAAGTTTAGGCATGCCTAAACATTTAAATACAATGACACAACAGGAGGAAAATTATGGATACTTATACAAAACAGCTTTTTCGCAGCAAGATACCTACTTTAATAGTAACCGCCCTTATCCTGCTGATTGGGGGAATTGTGAAAATATTTGCGGTATAAAGACCTTTACTCTTCAAACAATTTCTTTACCCACGCATGTGGCGGGGTTCATATATCTAAAACGGAGGAAGATAAAATGACACCAAACAAAGAAGATTATTTAAAAGCTATTTATAAGCTCGGCGGTATGGAAGGGCTGGTAAGCAATAAACAGATTGCGGAAACTTTGCAGATCGCTCCTGCTTCTGTTACGGAAATGCTTGGAAAGCTGAAACGGGAGGGGCTGATTCATTATGAGCCCTACAAAGGTTCATGCCTGACCCCTGAGGGAATTCAGGTTGCCATTTCGCTGGTGCGGGGCCACCGGCTCTGGGAGGTTTTCCTGATGCGTCATCTTGGCTACTCGTGGAGTGAGGCACATGAAGACGCGGAACTGCTGGAACATATCACCCCGTCACGGCTGACCGCCCGGCTGGATAAATTTCTGAATTACCCTGCCTATTGCCCCCACGGCAGTGCAATTCCCCATCCCGACGGCCAAATCGACCGCGCTCCGCTGCTGACTTTGAACCTGCTTCCTATGGGTGCGACCTCCCATATCCGGCGTGTAAAGGAAGAAAAGGAACTATTAGACTATCTGCAGGAAAGCGGAATCACAATCGGATGCTCTGTCCGCATTATAGAAGCTGCCGCATACGAAGGGCCGCTGACCCTCGACCTGGAAGGAAAACGCGTCCAAATCAGTTATAAGGCCGCTTGTCAAATCTATGTAGACGAGACATAGGGGGATACACCAAATATAATTTAAGGAGGTTTCTCATGAATCAAAAAATGAAAGGCATTCTTGGTACAATCCTGAGTTTCACCTTACTGCTTACGGGCTGTTCTGCTCCGGCGGTAAACGAAGACTCATCAAAAGATAAATTAAATATAGTCGCTACCACCACCATGCTGGCTGATCTGGTTTCATCCATCGGCGGGGAACGGGTTACGGTAAACGGCCTGATGGGGCCAGGTATTGACCCGCATTTGTATCAGGCCAGTGCCGGAGATGTATCCCTGATGCAGAAAGCGGATGTGGTAGTGTATAACGGCCTGCATCTGGAAGGAAAAATGGGGGAAATATTTGAGAACCTGTCAAACCAGGGATCGGCAGTCATCTGCATTGAAAAGGGCTTAGACGAATCCAGGCTTCTGGCATGGGAGGATGACAACTCCATCCACGATCCTCATATCTGGTTCGACGTTTCCCTATGGAAGGATGCAGCTAAAACCGTTGCAAAAGGATTAACAGACGCCGATCCCAATGGAAAGGCAGACTATGAGGCAAATCTGGACGCTTACTTAAAAGAACTTGATGAGACAGATACGTATATTCGCGGCCGGGCTGATGAGCTGCCGGAAAAACAACGCGTGCTGGTGACCGCTCACGATGCGTTTCAATACTTTGGCAAAGCCTATGGCTTTGAGGTACGGGGTCTGCAGGGCATCAGCACCGATGCGGAAGCAGGTACCGCCGATGTAAGTGATCTGGCCAATTTCATTGTGGAACGGCAGATTAAGGCAATTTTCGTAGAATCTTCTGTGCCGCCAAAAACCATTGAAGCGCTTCAAGCTGCGGTAAAAGCGAAGGGCTTTGATGTTTCCATCGGCGGAGAGCTTTATTCTGACTCCCTGGGCGATGCCCAGTCCGGAGCCGACACTTATATCCTGACCGTTAAAGCAAATGTTGACACGATTGTAGATGCATTAAAGTGACAGGAGGGAATCATATGGAAAGACAACAAACCTATGCAGTGGAGGTAGAGGATTTAACCGTAGCCTATGACGCCAAGCCTGTCCTTTGGGATATCGACTTAAAAATCCCAAAGGGAAAACTGATGGCGGTGGTCGGTCCAAACGGAGCCGGTAAAACGACCTTAATCAAAGCTATGCTCGGACTTTTAAAGCCAGTCACCGGAGCCGTCCGGTTTCTGGACGGAAATGATGATATACGTACCTTAAAAAAACGCATCGGCTATGTACCTCAAAGCGGCAGTGTGGACTGGGATTTCCCGGCCACAGTGCAGGATGTGGTGCTGATGGGCTGCTACGGAAAGTTGGGCTGGATCCGCCGTCCCGGTAAACCGGATGTGGAGCTGGCAAAACAAATGCTGGCAAAAGTAGGCATGCAGGAGTATGCTTCCCGCCAGATCAGCCAGCTCTCCGGCGGCCAGCAGCAGCGGGTTTTCCTGGCCCGCGCCCTGGCACAGGAAGCTGAAGTTTACTTTATGGATGAACCCTTTAAGGGAGTAGACGCTCAAACGGAACGGGCGATCGTAGCACTGTTAAAAGAACTGAAAGAGCAGAATAAAACCGTGGTGGTCGTCCATCACGATCTGCAGACGGTACCCGATTACTTCGACTGGGTTACCCTGATTAATTTGCGCGTGGTTGCCTGTGGTCCTGTGGAGGAAGTATTCCACGAAGATAATTTAAAAAAGACCTACCAAAGCTCCGGTACGCTTCTAAGGGGTGTGATGTGATGTTAAGCAGTATTATTTCGTTATTTTCCGACTATACATTCCAGACAGTGGCTCTGGGTTCCGCCCTCTTGGGACTGATCAGCGGAGTACTCGGCAGCTTTGCAGTGCTTCGCAGGCAAAGCCTGCTGGGTGACGGAATATCCCACTCCGCCCTACCCGGTGTGGTGATGGCCTTTGTTCTGTCTGGCAGTAAAAATACAGAGGTTCTGTTGATGGGCGCCCTTATTTCCGGTTTGCTGGCAACACTGTTTATTGTCAGTATTGTGAGGCATACCCGCGTAAAATTTGACAGTGCGCTGGCTCTGGTGATGTCCGTATTCTTCGGATTGGGCCTGGTGCTGCTCACTTACGTACAGAAGATTCCAAACTCCAATCAGGCTGGGCTGAAACGCTTTATCTTCGGTCAGGCGTCCACGCTTTTACAGCGGGATATCATTCTGATGGTAATTTGCGGTCTTATATTATTGACACTGGTGCTGCTGTTCTGGAAGGAATTTAAGCTTTTCACTTTTGACAGCGACTTTGCCCAGAGCCTTGGCTTTTCCCCAAAAAAGCTGAATCTTCTGCTGTCATTTATGATTGTACTGGCAATCATTATCGGTTTGCAGACGGTGGGCGTCATTCTTATGAGCGCCATGCTGATTACCCCTGCAGTTGCCGCACGCCAGTGGACCAATAAGCTGTGGGTCATGGTAACGCTCTCAGCGCTTTTCGGAGCAGCGTCCGGTATCGCAGGAACGGCTGCCAGTTCTCTCGTTCCAAAACTGCCGACAGGCCCGGCTATTGTGGTATGCGTTAGTGCCATCGTGATCATCAGCGTCTTGTTCGCTCCTGGGCGCGGTGTTCTGCACAGGGTATATCAACGAAGAAAAAATAAGGTTTTATATAAGCTGGAAGGAGGTGTGCCGGATGACACCACAAATTGAAATTCAAATCATAGCCGTTATTGTTGCTGTGGCCTGCGCTCTCCCCGGAACGTTTCTGGTACTTCGTAAAATGTCAATGATGTCGGATTCCATTACCCATACGATTCTATTGGGAATTGTACTCGCTTTTTTCGGCACCCACGATCTCTCATCACCTTTGCTCATTGTGGGAGCCGCGTTAATGGGGGTGGTGACCGTGTGGCTGACGGAGCTTCTAAGCCGGACACAGCTGCTGGCGGAAGACGCCGCCATCGGCGTGGTGTTCCCCTTGCTCTTTTCCATAGCCATTATCCTGATTACCCGATATGCCGGTTCCGTTCACCTGGATACTGATTCGGTACTATTGGGAGAGCTGGCTTTTGCTCCATTTGACCGTATGGTCATAGGCGGCGTTGATGTAGGTGCAAAGGCGATTTACACAACAGGGATTCTGATGTTGATCAATCTTTCTGCAATCATCATTTTCTTTAAAGAACTAAAGATAGCAACCTTTGATCCCATGCTGGCTGCCGTGCTGGGCTTTTCCCCGGCACTGGTACATTATGGACTGATGACGCTGGTATCCCTTACCACTGTCGGAGCATTTCAGGCGGTAGGATTTGTGCTGGTGGTAGCCTTTATGATCGGCCCCCCGGTGACGGCTTATCTGCTGACAGACGATCTCAAACGAATGCTGATTTTAAGCGGGATCATAGGAGCAGTTAATGGAATCCTGGGGTATCAGGCGGCGGCTATGCTGGATGTGTCCATAGCAGGCAGTATGGCTGTGGTCACCGGATTAGTGTTCTTCCTTGTGTTTGTTTTTGCACCCCGCAGAGGACTGATCCGTTCACTTCTAAGGCGGAGGAATCAGAAACTGGAATTTGCTAAAGCGACCCTGCTTTTTCACCTATCTAATCATGAAAACAGTGCAGAAGAAAATGCGGAAGCAGGTATTGATACCATAAAGACGCATTTGCACTGGACTGGTGAATTTACTTCGAAAATTATCAAATCTTTAGTACGTGAAGATTGTGTTCAGCTATCCGGTGGCTTAGTGAAACTGACGCCTGAAGGGCGGTATGTCATTATGCGTAACTATATCACGCTTTTCTCACGATAATATTGATTATTAAAAACCAGACCCTAGCTTTTGGAAAAGGAAGGGTCTGGTTTTTTCATAGTTGTTTTTTATTTTAACTTACAAGATCTTGATTGCAGATTTTCGTTAAACAAATATCACTCGCTTAATGTGTCGTTTTCTTACCTTTCAATGCTGCAGCTGACGCCTGCACCGCCGCATACATAACTCCTGCGCAAGGCCAGATAATCCATGTCCTGCTCCAATTTCCCGTATAAAAGCTGATGCCGAGATATACTGCGGTTATGGTACTCCAATAGATCACATGCAGGTATTCTGTCTGCTTCTTTTCCAGTTTTTTCTCTACCGTATAATCCCCCTCCTGCAGCAGCATCTGGAAGCAGCCTTTTTTCTCTCCTGCTATTACGAATAAAAATACAGCACAGGCAACTATGATCAACAGGAACACTACACACATAACATAGACAAAGTCTGAGCTGCTTAACGCAACGGCTGTCATCAATGGCAAAGCGCAGATAATACACAGGAAAACACCTGCCACATTAAAGATTCTATAGGTTCCTTCATATTCTGCCATTCTTTTTCGTACGATCCCTTCCACTCCATATTCCAGGCGGAAGATTTCTTTCTCCAAATACTGGTAAGATTCCATCTTCATACCATTCATTACAAAAAACACTGTGACAATTCCGACAATCAGCAGTAATATGGCCACTCCCAATCCTCCTGCCATGTTTTCACTGATGTTTACATTTTTTAATTCTGTTAATCCTCCCAGAAAAATCAGCATGACCGGAGACAAAACATAAGCCGCGATACCTGAGGCTGTCTTTTTTGCCCCCCGGATCTTGATATCCATGAATTGATTGGCCATATCAAGGGTAACTGTCTTCTGAACCTCATCGCGATCAGTTTCCATGGCAATAGATGCCGGATCTGCCTCCATCTCTTCCTTTAATAAATAATCCGTACTGACATCGAATGCCTGACTAAGTTTTAAAATTCGTTCCAAATCAGGAATTGAAGTTCCGGACTCCCACTTAGATACTGACTGCCTCGATACGCCCATCTGGTGTGCCAGCTCCTCCTGCGACCATCCGGCCTTCTTACGCAATGCAATAATTTTTTCTGATAATATCACAATGCACCATCCTTTCAAAATTTATTTATGTCATTCCATCTTCAAATGTCCTGTAATAAATATCTGCGTTCACCTGGTGATATATGACTGTCTGTATTATAGTATTTTTACCGGTTGACAACCACCAAGTGCGCTGTATAATTTGTCAACTGGCGGTTGCAAATTCTACTTTACTATATCAATGACCGTTTTTACAATACAAATGTGATGATTTAACTGAAATACTAAAAGAATTTTTATAGTTCCATATCTGACCCGGCCTATAAATTTGAGTTTGAGGACAAGGTAAATTACTGGACAATCGGATATTCGAAATCCGCGCCTCTACTTGATGAGGCTAAACTATATAAACCAAAGCCACTTTGGATCAAAACGGAACAAAGCAACACCGGAATCACCACTCAAAAAACGCTGCAGCCCGCATAAATACCAGGCTGCAGCGTTTCAACTCCGTATTCACTCTAAAATATCCCCTTCCTCTCCCTGCAGCACTAACCTCACCTTACGCTCAAAGGGTACATATTCATTTAAGTAAATGGTATACCCCTGGGAATTCACCTTTTCACCACTATAATGTCCTTTAAACGCATGCAGGCCAAATCCTGGTCCAATCTTAATTCGTTGTCCCTCATGATGAAGATCAACATCTCCATCCCGCAGAATCATTGAGGCTCCCGGATAAGTATCCATGAAAAAACTCTTACTCTCTAACACTGCGCCGGACGGTACACACAGTTGAAGCCGAATAGGAACACGGCTTATCCCCTCTGCTTTTAGGGATAATTCTGCACCGCCCTTTACTTCTGTCACTCCAACCCACAGCTTCACAGCTCCCTTCACCAGCACCTCTCGTTCCGTATGGTCCATTTTCCACCAATCGCTGGTATCCGGAGCCTCTTTCCAGGGGAGGTAATAGCGGTTTTCCACGGTAGAAGACAGCTCATATTCCTTCTCTTTCATCATCACCTTCATATCAGCCGCTCGAAAATCCCTGTTATCCCCTATGCTTTCTCCAATCCGTACATAAATTAGAGTTGATTTCCATTTTAAATAGAGGAATTCATCCTTTCCTCTCAATACACTGTATCCAAAGTTACCCTGCCTGACCCGAACCACTCCTGATTCTTCATAAAACTTACGGTAATTTTCCAAGTACCCATATTCCTTAAATTCAAAATTCTTCATTCTCTGATGCAGCATAACGATATGCAGACAATCCGGTGCCAGGTCTCCCCGTTCCATATTGTCTCTGATGATCTTATGGGCCGCTCCTTCAAACACTCTGCGGTTCTCCTCAGAGGAAGACGAAAGGCTTGCCATGTAAAGATATTGATAGAAATATTTATCCGGATAATCTGCCTTTCCTCTATCCTGCCTGGTTGAGTTTTGGGTAAATATCGTATCATCCGGATCTATAAAGGTAAGCATCATTTGCAGATTCCGTTCTACATATCCCAGATATTCTTCATTTCCGGTCTCCTCATAAAGAGCCATCATAGAATTGTTGACCACCGCATTATAATTCCCTGTGGACCGCTCAGCATATT
Source organism: Lacrimispora sphenoides JCM 1415 (assembly GCF_900105615.1). NCBI lineage: Bacteria > Bacillati > Bacillota > Clostridia > Lachnospirales > Lachnospiraceae > Lacrimispora > Lacrimispora sphenoides. The sequence goes on from NZ_LT630003.1 coordinate 2,817,841, forward strand.
CCCCATCTGCGTTTCCGTCAATTCCCTCTCTTATATACATCATGGCTCTCTTGGTCAGACGTTCAGACAGCTCCGGCTCTTTAAACAAATGACTTCCCTGAAGAAGTGCTGCTGCAAACCCCACCTGTGATTGGGCGTATGAAATCCTCCTGTGGCGATGGCATCTAAGGCCTTTCTCATAATCCATTGATACTTATCCTTTAATTCTTTTGCATCATCTTCTTTTTCATAGGCCTCAAGCAGCCGGTAAGCAGCAATCAGACGTTTAAAACAAAAGGAAGTGTCAGCCGCAGAATAAAAATTACAGGAAGGATAGTCGAAACTTCCATCCTCCCTTTGACACCGGATAACAAAATCCAGAGCTCGGTTCATTGCATCATACAAACGCGGCTCATGATAGAACCGGCTTTCCTGATTTACATAAACTGCTGCCGCAGCTGACAGCAAATAGATCGTAGGCTTTGCCTCTAAAAGCTGGGTCTCAAAAGCACCGTCAGCAATGTTTCCTCTGTCTTTCATCTGATGGGCCAGAAACTCTTCAGTTCTCTTTTCTGCCGACCGTACCATATGTTCCATGTAGCGTTTCACAGACCATTCCTCCCATCACCCTTTTACACCGGTTGCTGCGATTCCCCCGGTAATATACTTCTGCAAAAACATAAAGATAATAATGAGGGGCAAAATAGAAATAATGGAAGAAGATAAAATCGCATTCCAATTCACGCCCATCATACCAATGTAGCTCTTTATCGCAATCTGAATTGTAAACTTCTTCTGATCTGACAGTACCATGAGCGGAAGAATATAGTCATTCCACCTCCACATAAAGGAGAAAATAGTAAGTGTTACCGTCACAGAAGATCCAAGGGGCAGCATAATCGACCGGAAAATCTGGAACTCACTGGCGCCATCAAGCCTTGCTGACTCGGCCAGAGAAAGGGGAATAGACATATAATGCTGACGGTACATAAAAATTCCTGTTGTAGTGGTCACCACCGGAAGGATAACACCCCAGATATTATTGTACAGATGAAGTTCACTGATTACCGAAAACTGAGCGATGGTAAGAATCTCTCCCGGAATCAGAGTACCAAGTAAAAAGATGCCAAATACCTTATTTGTATACGGAATATCATGGCGGTAAATAGCCAGGGCATAGCCGCACATGGAACTGATCACTAAGGTAATCGCCGTCCCAACTACCGCTAAGAACAAACTGTTCTTTACATAAGTGAAGAAACCGCTTGCAATTACACTCTCATAAGACTTAAACGTAAATTCCTTTGGAAAAAAGTTCAGCGGATAGGCAAATAATTCCGTAGAATCTTTAAAAGAACTCATAAGCAGCCAGATAATAGGAAATATCATCACAAAAACTGTGCCCATACCGATAGCCGTGACAAGCACAGAAGTAAATCTTTTCTTTCCGCTGTTCATCATACCTCACCTCCTCTGGTCATCTTAAACTGAATCATGGCAATTGCAATAAAGATAAGGCTAACTACCACTCCGATTGCCGATGCATATCCATAGCGGGCCTGGGTAAATCCCTGGTCAAAAATGTACTGAACGATATAAGTAGTGGAGGTTCCGGGTCCTCCAGAGGTAATACCTTGTACCAATGCGTACTCCTTCAATAAGTTAACAGTAGAAAGAAGCAGTACAATAAAAACAGTAGGTGACAAAAGCGGTACGGTAATTCTGAAAAAAGCCTGAACCGGTTTGGCACCATCCACACTGGCAGCCTCAAATAATTCCTTGGATATATTATTGATGCCTCCGATAAACATAACCATATAAAATCCTGTCGAAGCCCAGTTGGAGGCGAAACTGACTACAAAAGTAGCCAGTTTCGAATTCAGTGCCCACTGAAGCGGAGTTCCTCCAAAGGACTGTATTACATAATTAATCAATCCATATTCCTGTCCAAACATCCAGTTAATTGTAATACCTACTACCAGTGCTGATAATAGAACCGGAATATACACCACTGTCCTGACCAATGTAGTAAGCTTTAATTGCTTAGAGGTAACCAATGTGGCGATAAGAAGAGGAACAATCACTTTAAAGGGCAGGCTAAACAGCATATATACAAAGGTTCTACCCAATACCTTATAGAAATCCTTACTGACCAGCAGTTTCGTATAATTCTTTAGTCCTACAAAGTCCATCGTCTTCCATCCGTCATAATTTGTAAAGGAAAATCCAATACTTAAGATCAGAGGAAGGATGAAAAATACGGAAAACAACAGCACTGCCGGTGCCACAAATATCCAGAATGCCCTGGTATGCGAAAATGCCTTTCTTCTCTTCCCCATATAAGTCTCCTCCTTTTGCTTTGTTGCTTATTCTTATTGAGTAGTTGTCCAGCCTGATGATTCAGCTAATTCTTTTGTAAATGCATCCAGAGCTTCTTTTGCGGTGATCTCACCGCTTACCGCACGTTTTATGTAATCCCGGTATTCATTATCCTTGTAGGTTCTCCATGCAGAGCTTTCATCTACCATAAAGTTGTCTGTCACATAAGAAACCTCATTCTGAAGAATCTTAAAGTCTGCCGCTGCTTTTTCGTCAGCCGGTTCATAGATCACTGATTTAAGTGAAGATAATCCCTTGTCTTCCTGAATATAATTCTTGAAATTTTTCTCATCGTAGAACCATTTTACAAATTCAACGGCAAGGTCTTTTCCTGCTGCATTCTCCGGTATTGCCAAAGCTTCACCACCGATAATAGCTGCCTGTGAAGCACTTCCCTTAGGAGTCGGCATTACACCGAACTTAAATTTAGACACATCTGTGGTCAAAGAATTATAATTCCAGGAACCGGATAAAAGGATGGCAGCATCTCCATTCTTAAAATACTCCACCGGGTTGTCAGTAGAACCGCCGGCCCAGATGGCTTTTGGCATAACACCGCTTTCATTCGCAGCCACGAACTTCTCCAAAGTAGACACGTTTACCGGATTATTTACATTAACTTTAAAAGTGTCTCCGTCTTTTTCTACTAAAGAACCGCCATTGGCATACATCAGAATATCATATCTGGCTCTCGAAACATCTGCTGCAAAACCATACTTAACAGTACCGCTGGCCTGGATCTTCGCAGCATTCTCATACAGTTCGTCCCAAGTCCATGGGTTGTCGACCGTTGGAGCCTCTACTCCGGCGGCTGCAAATGCATCTTCATTGTAATACATGCAGGTAGTAGTAAACTGTCTGGGCAGGCCTGATATCTTATCTGATTTATAATCCTTGCCTACGATCTTTAAAGCAGAATCTTCAAATAAACTTAAATCCACTACCTTTGCCATATCCATAAATTCTTCCGGATATAACTGATGAAGTCTGGTTGTTGCGATGATATCCGGCAGATCCTTATTCTTTGCCATAGCCGGGAATTTGGTCAACTGGTCATCATGGGAAATGATAATCATATCAATCTGGTTTCCTGTTTCCTCACTCCAGGCTTTAAGCGCATTATTCAGTGAGTTTTCGGCCCCCGGCTCCTCTGGCATCAGGACTTTCAGTGTTCCGGCAGCGGCTGCCCCACCCGCTGCTCCCGTTGTTTCCGGTGCTTTTGTTGTCGCTGTTCCCGATCCCTTAGAACCGCAGGCGGCTAAAGAAGCAGCCATAACGGTTGCCAGCATTCCTGCTGCCACTCTCTTCCATGCTTTTTTCATAGTAAATTCCTCCTTAATTTTTTTGTATTTTTATACTAAAACCTGCCCTACGTTCGGCAGATAGAGCATAGCCCATGCCCTGTTTCCCTCTTGCGTTCCAAACATCTACTGCTTCTCGGTCGCATATTTCTTTGGCGTTGTTCCTGTATTCTTTTTAAAGGTATTGATAAAATGGCTGTCGCTGTTATAAGAAAGAGCCACCGCAGTTTCTGTCACGGAAAAACCATTCTTTAACATTCCTTTCGCCGCTGTCATCTTAAGATTAGTAATATACTGGCTGATGGTAAAACCTGTTTCTTTTTTAAAATAATGGCTCAAATAGTACTTATTCATATAGAACTGTTCGGCGATACCATCTAAGTCCAGCTTGTCTTCCACATGAGCAGCAATATATTTCTTAATTAATTCGATTCGATCCCTGTCATGAACCGGTCCGCTCTCACCTTCAAATGCAGCCATTTCTGCATCGTCTATGGATTTTTCTGAGAAGAAATCATACAGCCGGTTAATGTAAACCAGCAGCTCCATAATAGCCAGATTTAAAACAACCCCGTCCATCCCTTGTTGTGTGGATACACTGCATTTCTCCACCTTTTCAAACAACCCAATCACTTCTCCAAGATGCTCTTTATTCAGATACAGCTTGTGAATAAATCCTTCTGGCCGGTGTTCGAAATATTTAAAGAAGTCATAATCCATAGCCTGTGATACAGCCCTTAAACGATCCGGATCAAACATAACCACATAGCGGTTATAATCCTGCCCTTTTACACCGGATGTTTTATGATATTCCCGATTGTTAATTACAAAAAGAGTCCCTTTTTCCACCTCATATTCCCGGTTGTCAATACAAATTCCGGCACCATCACTCATAACCAAGATAATTTCATAATTCTTATGAAAATGGAGCCCTTGCATATTCCAATTCTGAGTACCGCCGCTATAATAGTAAAATGAATCAAATTCCTCATAAAATATGCGTGATTTCACCGTATTCTTCCTTTCAGGGCATTCCTTCCTTACTTCATAAACTCTGCCAATAATCCTCCATCATCTCCTGAAGCATTAATATCATAAGCGCCTGGCCATAAGTCATGGGATAACAGGGGATATCTTGATAAAATGATACATTCATACCAATGGGAGTACCATAAGAAACCTGATCCACTGTTCCATCTTCCTGTATGTACGCAAGGATATGTTTGACGCCTTCTGAAATCACAGGAAGATATTCTTCTGCTTCCAGATACCCCAGACGAACCCCTTTCATCATACCAGCCAGGAAACCGGCGCCGGCGGAAATTTCAATATAAGTGCCCGCATCATTGATCACCGTATGCCACAATCCGTGAGCCTTGTCCTGATAACGTTTAATCGCCTGGCATTGGTAGCGGTACACGCTTAAATAATGTCTTTTTAGGGCTGTATAAACGTCTCTTTCTTCCAGATATTCCATCATACCAACCGTATACCAGCTATTTCCTCTTCCCCATAAAACCTTGCCATAATTGTGGTTATAATTAAAGTTCCAGCCATGATAAAACAGGCCTTCTTCTTTATTGTATAAATACTTGATATGATTGACAATCTGATAATCTGCCTCTTCTGCATAGTCTGGCCTGTTAAGCAATTTTCCAGCCCGGCTTAAGAATAAAATAGTCATAAATAAGGTATCAATCAGGATTTCTCCGTCATTGGGATCTCCGGTTATCATGTGCTGAAAGCATCCGTCCTTTGTTTTTAACAGGCCATTTTCATCCATCACCCAATCAGCCCAGGAACGTATCAATTCCAAGTAAGATTCTTTTTGGGTAATCTCATAAATATAAGTCAGTGTTAACATGGGAGCTGTCGTATTCACATTCCGCTCCGATATTCCCTCTGAAATCCGCTCGTCAAACCAACGGATCAAAAAATCCAGCACTTCTTGTTCCTGAGATTTGCAATAATACTTATAAAGTCCAAACAAGCCTACTCCCTGAGGCCACTCCCAACAGTTCATATCAATAAGGCTGACCGGAAACTTCTCTTTTACTCCCGGATTTTTCAGATGCATCATTTTGTCGCTTACTTTGCCTAATATTCCTTCGATTTCATTCTTGCTAATCACCTTGATTCCTCCATTTACATTAGCTGCATGTTTTTTCCATAACCCCTTGATAGGTATAGGGATAATTTGCAGCTTTTTTGCCGCCAATCAAAAGTCCTTCCTCAGCAAGAACCACATCACCATATTCGGTTCCTACAATATTCCAAACCTCACGATCCTCCTGTTTTATCATTTGAATCTTCTTAATCTTCTGATAAAATGCTTGTAAGCTTCCATATACATCTTTTCTGCCCATCTTGATCAGCCATACATTTTCCCGCCCGGGGCTTATAAATTCCCGGTATTTGCAAGGGCCCTCCTGCTGCATATGCAGACCGTTAAGGGCAATCACACCGATATATCCGTCCTCCTGCTCCACAGTTACCACATGATCATCACCGATATATCCTTTAAATTCACTGAGCGGAATATAGGCATGGGTGTAAGAAACCGGGTGTTCCTGAGGAATCTTATATTGCAGTATCCCTAAATCACGGTATTGTGCACCTCTTGGCCTGCTTCCATTACCTGCAAAAAAGTTAGGCCGTCCATTGCCGTAAGGCTGTACTTCTCCCGGATGATTGACGAATACCTGGGCCGTGGGGTTGATGGTCGCCTGCATAATATGCTCCTGATATCCCGGTGTAAAGGGATAAAAATCTACTGCTGTCGATAATTGTACCGTTGAGTCTTTATACATATATAGGTTTACATAACCTTCGTACCCCTGGGTCTTTTTATATATGATTGCCTCACCCTCCGGAAGTTCCATAAATTGCCTATACTCTGCGGGCGGCTCATATTCTCCCAGGGCAAAGGATGTGTAGGCCAGAGCTGCACGGTTTAAGCAGCCTTTATTATATGCAATATAAAGTAAAGAGGTGGTACCTGCCGTATAATTGCCTTTCAATTCCTTTTCATAACTGCGGCCAAAGGTAGTCATGACCGTTCCCTTATGCTCCAGTAACGCCATGTCATAGAAGATATGGTCAAGGGCCTTCCTGGCGGCTTCCTTCCACTGGTTTCCAGCTTCTGTCAGATTATATAAGGAACAAAGCCCCAGTACATCTACCGGAATATAGGCATTGGAATTCCATTCGGTTATATATTCTCCCAAGAATCCGGCAAACCATTTATCTAACAGTATTTCCGCCTTTGCCACCAGCTGGGCTCCAGTCAAACCGCTGTTTGTAAATATTTGATCCGGAAACAATCTTCCTGCGGCGTATTGACAGATATGAAATAATAATGCATGGTTTTCGCTGAAAAACCACATAACATCATTCCCCGGTTCATCAAACCAGTACCGGAAGTTAAGCAATACTTCTTCGATCCGTCTCTTCGTTTCATCCCATAAAAGACCAGAAAACCGAATATAAATCTGTATAACAATGACAAGATGGAAATCACTGCAATCTTTGCGTAGCTCGATTCCTTTTAACTCTTCCAACAATATTTGGTTAGCTGCTCTTGCATTTCCGTCCAGATGAAGCATGGCGGCGGCCTTGTACACATTCTCTACTTCCACATCCCGCAGGTATGCAAGTGCTTCCTGCTTACGCTCCTTGATCATGTATGTTTTAGGTTCTAAGAGTTTGTGATGAAATACCTGGGTACCGATCCTGCGCCCTACTGCAATACCTTCGAATAAAACTTCTATTTGAAAGTAATAAAATCCGGGCTTTACATCATCTGCCTCAAACAGCCGCACTTCTGTCTTGTCATTTGTCAGTTCATAGGTCCGTTTTTCTATCAGGCTTCCGGCGTCAGTCATCTTGTCCGCCACCGGTTTATAAAAAGCTGTCATCTGCAACGGTTCATGAAATGGATTATGTATCTGAAGTTCTACGGGTTCGCTTATGTATACCTCCTTTTCAAAAGAGATATCATCCATCATATGTTCGATCTGATAGATTTTGTCCGCTTCAATCTCAGCCGGTACCGGAATACACATCCGTATTTTTTCATCACCTAAGTAGATCAGATGGAAATAATAGTCAGTATCTCTCTCAGCTAAGTCATCTAAGCATATTACCAGTTTATTAAAGCCTTGTTTTAGCGGAAGAGTCACTTTCTGCTGCTTAACCATATTCCGGGTGAACGGGATAAAATCGGTGATCAGTACATCATTAAGCCATAAGGTGACACCTCCGCAAGTCTCCAGTAAAAAATCTTCGCTGCTCTGAGTGTCGGAAAACAGACAGCAGTAGCTGTAACTGCGCAGATAGGTAGGGTTAAAATAAAACTCAGAAAAATCAAGGCCTGCATTTCCGAAGGGGTAGTAGACCTGAAGCGTTCTCTCCTGGTCAAATACTGTTATGGTATCATGAAGCTTGTATTGACTGATATCGATGTATTCTGGTGTCAGCGCCCTTCTTTTTTCGAGAAATTCACCTCGGCAAGGGTTTTCGTGAATAGAAAAACCATATTTTAGCCATTCATTGATATTGCCTTTTAGAACCGCTTTTTTAAATTCCTGAGGCTGGCAGTATGTGCCCGTCGTAAGAAAACGGTTGATTGTTTTTTGTTGATCTAAAGGATAAATTAAATGATTCACAGGTTCACCTCTTTTGATTTTGCTTTCTTGTATTTATTTTAGCATAATCTGGTGAAAACACTTGCATTATACAGTGGTAAAGTTATATAATTTTGCTAATTTTTGAGTTTGACAAGCCTTTCTATTATATAATATTTACTTGAATTCGGCATGGTGGAGGCCAAATGAAAGACCGTTCCTTTCGAGGAGTGGTCTTTCGATTTTATTATGGCTCATTTTCCATTATAATTTCATATCATAAAGAAAAGAGCCGGATTTCCTTGAATTTACAAGGGCTTCTGACTCTAAGTATTTTTTCCTCGACAGTAAAGCTAAAATAGTTGTGGTATCGATTGGTATCGATGACGCTCACACCGGATCAGGTCTGAGCTTCAAATTATTCAGGACCGGTTGAATTATTACGGGCAAACTGCTATTAACACACTTTGTCTATTTAGTTCATACATTATAGTACGATTTTACCGTGGACCATACATAATATATGTGCTGCTTTAATAGACGTTTTAGATGTAATCACAGATTTAATGTAAATACCTTTATAGCAGATAAAAAAAACGTTATAAGGCGGATATCCGGAAACTGGTTCGCCTTTACATTGAATCATATCATTTTTCGACTGCCTTCAGGTGCTAACAGTAAGCCATTCTTAAAATTCACACCTTGCCTGCCTGTCCCATATACTATTAATGTAGAACGGTATGAAAGGAGTCAATAAATATGAGAAACGAAGAATTTAAATGCAGAATAAGTTGTAAACCCAAACGTGAGTGTGAATGCGAATGCAAACCAAAACGTGAATGCGAATGCAAACCAAAATGTGAATGCGAGTGCAAACCAAAATGTGAATGCGAATGCAAACGCGAGCGCAAACCAAAATGTGAATGCGAGTGCAAGCCAAAATGCGAATGCAAACTAAAATGCGAATGCAAGCCAAAATGTGAATGCGAATGCAAACCAAAATGCGAATGTGAATGCGAACGCGAACGCGAATGTGAATGCGAACATGAACGTGAATGTGAATGCGAACATGAACGTGAATGTGAATGCGAACATGAACGTGAATGGTGAATATAAGAAATAATAAAAACCTACTGGTAAGGCTTAAAGGACAGCAAAAGATGTTAATAATAAAAGCGGGCTTCGGTATTCCGGGCCCGCTATATTAATTAAACTATCACTAACAATTTGCTAATTCAAGGCAGCGTAAAGATAGGAGAACGCGAAGAAGATCCCCATAATCATCGTTTTGCTATGGTTTCCGGTGAAGCAATCTTCAGACGTGGTATGCCTATCGAATACATATAAAAATCCTCTATCTGGCATTTGGGGTACCATTCGGATACCACTTGCCATAAAAAAAGTCCGGGAACCCGCATAAACACTAGGGGTTCCCGAAACTGTTTGTTATTCGAATTCAATTCCGCATAGCAATCCATGATGTGGCTTTCCTTTCTGCCACCCTACGTAATTATAATAACATGATAAAAGTAGATTGCATAGTACTTTATTAGGCGGGCCCGAAGTGTATTTACCGGGATGCCCGCCTATCTTAATCATAAATCATATGGGATGTTGTGGAACTATGTTTTCCATTTAATATGGGGTAACATCTAAATAATCAATAACCTTTTGCACCGTACAAAAAACTGATGCACTGCCACCACCACGTGATTCGGATAGCGAAGCTTTAAAATGGTCTGATAAGTCTCCAGATTCATGGCATGGACCGGACGTTCCAGTGTCCCCAGAACTTCTAAATATTCCAGCTCCTTTTCCTTCAGATTGTAGCCAATGAGCGGTCCAAGGCTGTCTTACGTAGAGCGGTGTCGGTCCCAATGCACAAAAACAGCACTCCCGCCACCTTGCCGTTTTCCTGCTCCATACGTATCATGTCGAGAGGTAACAAAAAGGCGGGCCCGGAATACACCAGAGCCCCGCCTTGTATCAGCATAATTTACACTCTCTATAATCAAACATAAAAGCACTATAATTTGTTATCAACTAATCCTTAAAAATAGTCATCACTACATTTACAATAATTACAATCAAGATAAGAAGAACGATAGTTCCAAATCTGGCTTTTATAATATTTAACCAAGAAGCGTTAGTTTTAATTCTTTCTTCAATAATTATTGAAGAAATGAATGCAATATATGCCAAATTGTTTATAATGTATTTTTTGATATTATCACCTAATCCTTATAATTTTTTGCATATACAGTAGTTTTAGCACTTCCAATTACTGTTGCGTAATTACTATCGGCATAAAACTTACGCATAGTGAGTTCAACTGCGCGTTGCTGCAACGTTACATTTGGTATTTTAGTCCATCTGAAAGAGACATCTTCTATTACATAAGTCCATTTAAGACTATTATTAACAATATATCTTACTATTGCAGATATTGCAGTAGTAGCTATTTTAGCATATGGATGAATGTTAGCAGCACCTACTATAGCACTAATTGTTGCTGTAACAGCCATAACGGTTGTTCCACCTATACTGTAAGAATATTTAAAAGTTCCATAATGCTCATAAGTATCACTTACTGGCCAGCCATCCCATGTTCCTCTTGGAGTAAGTGTATTCACTAGCTCAGGTATATTACTGTTATTAAGGTCTAAAACGTGAATTGTTTCCTGGCCATCTTCAATAATAGTAGTAGTTACCACATTATTATCTACATTGACTATTTCACGCCGAACAAGGGTTTCCTCTTGATTTTTTCCAATTTTAAAAATTGACGAATAGGTGTAGGTTAAATCATTATTAGCTTGATCATATACTCGATAACTTTCACCATTCTGATCATAGGTATAAATTAATTCCTTTAAGCTACTTCTGGTAGTTGTAGGATTTAATAAATCCTCTATACTGCCTTTTTCAAAATGAAGATTAGATTTTTTTCATTCTGCTCTTGAGCAAAAGCATATGTTGCGGATGATAAAATCATTACAATTGATAGTAAAAAACTAACGATTTTTTTTATTTTCATAGAAATCCTCCTTTTGTAATCTAATGATATAACCATAAAATATTCAATTTATAAGGTACCTTAACTTATTAAAACCAATGGCCTCACCCCCCAATGTTTATCCTAAGCAACACTTACACACATGGTAACTATATACTCATCATACTTATCTATACATATAGTATATAACAATATCACTCAAATCTATATTTTTGAAATTTTCGTCACTCTTTTCTTCCTAAGCGTAACTTTTTCTTATTGCCAATATAATTTAAGTATTTTTATTTATTCTGCTAATCCCGGATACTGCAGCGCCCCATCCTGATCCGGAGTGAGAGATACTGGCTCCGTGATCATCTTACCGTTACTATCTTCGGCATAGATCTTTCCAGAGCTTTCAACAAGCTGTGATACACACATAGCTCCATCTGCACCTAAGTAATACCAATATCCTTCGTATTGATACCAGACGTTCGTAACCATTCGACCAGAACCGTCAAACCAATACCACTTATCCCCGAACAACTGCCATTCATTACAGACAGGCTTACCCAATTCACGGTAGTATTTCCATACCTGACCTTCCTGTATCCAGCCGAGTTGCTGAACCTCCAGGGCAGCCTTAAACTCTGTCCACAAAACCGGCAAGTCCATCATATTCAGGGACACCACTTCTTTTTCGCATCATAATGATGGATTACCTTACTCGCAGGGCTGCCCGTTGTCTGGATCAAGTACTTTACCAAATCAATACAATTTAATCGGGCAGTAGCGTAATTGGAATCCGGATTCACACAGATTTTAATATTGATCGTGTTCTTATTAGTTACTCCAGGTACCAGTGGCGTAGGCCCCATCCGTGTGATTGAGCTGCTTTCAAATGTATAAGAGAGTCCAGACACTTCGTCTTTGCTCTCTGAATCTTTGTCAACTCTGATTCAAGGGTTGTAAGAGATTTCAGTGTATTCTGGGTGTCAGTGTTCGTATCCTCATATACATCATGCTTCTCTCCTTTATCGTCACAGGCAACACGCTTTTTCCTTTTTATACTCCTGATATAAAACCCTTTTTAGAGTTACTTTTAAACTCATCAATTTGGTGAAGCATTCTCCGTTCCCGGATGGTGTACATTGCTACCTGCTATCTGAGCTGTAATTCCTCTCCGGTGGGAATATCTCCCAAAAGCTCCAATTCCGTTTCATCAAGTGTATCCCAGTATATCTTAGAATAGGCCCCTTGTTTCTCCGCATTTTTATTACGATCCGGAGCCCCGGCTCCTTTAGCATTTTGATTGCCAGGAGGTGCACCCTTTTTACTTTTGAAGGGTGCATCCTTTTTGCTTGCGGGTGCACCCTCTTCGACTTCAGACCTTTTGGTTTTTTCACGCTTTATCCATGATTTAATAGTATTAATGGAAACACCTGTTTTTTCGGATAATTCATTAGGTTTGACACCTGTTCGATATTCAGCTAATATCTGTTCTTTTACGTTTTCATTTGTAGGTGCCCTTGCCTCATTCATTACCACCACCTCACGATTTTGTATGTTTTGTAATCCAATAAAAAAAGAGGTCAGTAACTTGACCTCATGTATGCCACAAAAGAGAATAATTTAAATTTTTGATTGTACTTTTTGGCCTTCTCTCGACCAATCCTGTTATACTCATCACAATAGGGTTGTATCCGCTGCTTTGCCTCTTCGCGAGAAATCATTCCTCTTAGATACAATGTCTTTGCATTAATTGCTACAGCCCGTAAAGTCACCATTTGTTCTGTCATATTAGTATCCTCCTTGGATTTCCAGTATCTTACCAAAACAGTATACTATTGTCCAGGATTATCACCGACATTCTTCTGCCTCTTCCATCTTCTCGTCTTCGGCCTTTAATTCCGGGAAGACTATTTTAATTTCTTGGGGATCGCCTTTATAAAATACCAATAAATTCTGATGAATTCTTACTACCTTTCGGTTCCTCATGTTTTCCCTACATCGCCATGCCCCAGACCCCACAGTATTTAATATGATGATCTCATTATAGAAATAAAAACCGTTTTTTTCCATGGCTGCTTTTGTTAATCCAGTTAAATCTCTATAAAAGCCTTTTTTATCCCGTACATCCGATATTACCACTGCAGCAAAACGATTATCTTTTACTTTCTTAGCACTCTTTATAAGTATTTCAGAATATGTTTTCACAAACTCCTGATATTCCATATTACTAATATCTTCTGGATTATCACTATATACTTCTAAATCATAGTACGGAGGGCAAGTAAAGAGCATATCATACTGTTTATCTTCAGCATATTTATCCACATTCAGGCTGTTATCGCATATCCACTTTAGTGAATCAGATCCGATCCCAATTTCCTGTGCATTCTCAAAGTTGCTTTTAACCTGTTCTTCCCTCAGGTCAATCCCCATATATCCATGGCCAGTTATTGCTGCTACAATCCCACGAACCGAACCTCCAGCAAATGGATCGATAATACTTCCCCCATCTACATAGAACCATTTATATATTATTTCACAAATAACTGGATCAAATATACTGGTTCTTTGACATTTGGGGTGTCATTTGGGTGTCACTTGCCATAAAAAAAGTCCGGGAACCCGTATAAACACTAAGGGTTCCCGAAACTGTTTATTATTCGAATTCAATTGTAGCCGGCGGTTTCCCCGTGCAATCATAAAGCACCCGGTTCACGCCCTTCACTTCATTCACAATTCGTCTGGTCACTGTTCCCAAAACTTCCCAAGGCAGTTCCGCAGATTCAGCCGTCATAAAGTCAGAGGTAAGCACCGCTCTTAATGCAATGGCATAATCGTAGGTTCTTTCATCTCCCATGCAGCCAACAGAACGCATATTGGTCAATGCTGCAAAGTACTGTCCCAGCTCCTTATCAACACCAGCCTTGGCAATCTCTTCTCTATAGATTGCATCAGCCTCCTGTACGATTTTTACCTTCTCAGGAGTGATTGCACCGATGATACGGACACCAAGTCCCGGACCTGGGAAAGGCTGACGGTAAACCAGGTATTCCGGAATACCAAGCTCCAGACCGGCTCTTCTCACTTCATCCTTAAACAGAAGTCTTAAAGGTTCAATGATCTCTTTAAAATCCACATGCTCAGGAAGTCCTCCCACATTGTGATGGGACTTGATCACAGCAGACTTACCAAGACCGGACTCGATCACGTCAGGATAAATGGTTCCCTGTACAAAGAAATCCACTGTTCCGATCTTCTTAGCTTCTTCTTCAAATACGCGGATAAATTCCTCGCCAATGATCTTGCGCTTTGTCTCAGGATCTTCCACTCCTGCCAGCTTGCCATAGAAGCGTTCCTGTGCGTTAACACGGATAAAATTCAAGTCGTAAGGTCCTTCGGGTCCAAATACGGCCTCAACTTCATCTCCCTCGTTCTTACGAAGAAGACCGTGGTCAACAAATACACAGGTAAGCTGTTTTCCGACAGCTTTAGCCAGCATAACTGCAGCTACGGAAGAGTCTACACCGCCGGATAAGGCGCAAAGCACCTTGCCGTCTCCAACCTTTTCTCTGATTGTCTCAATGGAAGCCTCCACAAAGGAGTCCATCTTCCAGTCACCGGAACACTTGCAGACATTATAAATAAAATTGGAAAGCATCTTGGTGCCTTCCTGGGTATGCATAACCTCAGGATGGAACTGTACGGCATAAAGACCGCGTTCTTCGCATTCCATACCAGCTACCGGGCATACCGGTGTATGAGCTGTAACATGGAACCCTTCCGGCGCTTTCTCTACGTAATCCGTATGGCTCATCCAGCAAACCGTCTTGGAACTTATATTTTCTAAAATTTTACTGTCAGTCTCCACGTCAACTTCTGTCTTTCCGAATTCACTGACAGGTGCTGTAGCAACTTTACCGCCCAGCATATATGCCATAACCTGGGTGCCGTAGCAGATTCCCAGGATCGGTATTCCCATATCAAAGATTTCCTTTGAACAGAGTGGGGAATCCTCCTTATACACGCTGTTTGGACCGCCTGTAAAAATGATTCCTTTCGGATTCATTTCCTTAATCTTATCCAGTGACAGTGTGTAGGGATGAACCTCACAGTAAACATTGCATTCTCTGACTCTTCTGGCAATCAACTGGTTGTATTGTCCACCGAAATCCAGAACGATAATCATTTCTCTCTCCACGGTATTCCTCCTAATTTCATCTTTAACAAATAAAGCTTTGGGTTACATTATATTCTACTTCCACTTGCTTGACAAGCATTTTCTTGAAATCTTCCCTGCTCTATTGTTCCATCTTTTTAACATTATTATAAACGAATGAATCAAGCAGACATGCTTGCACATCTACTTGATTCATAAACTTAAAGCTAAAAGAAATTCTTTCAGGCCCTATCACATTCAGCCAGCAACCTATTCCAAATACCTTTTTACATAATATCCTGTGTATGAGGAAGGACATTCTGCAACCTCTTCCGGCGTACCCTGGGCAATGATCGTACCGCCCTTTTCGCCGCCCTCCGGTCCGATGTCAATGAGGTAATCAGCAGTCTTGATCACATCCAGGTTGTGTTCGATAACAACCACCGTATTGCCGCCTTCCGAAAGCTTGCGTAAAATCTCGATCAGCTTATGGACATCTGCAAAATGAAGACCGGTCGTAGGCTCGTCCAGAATGTAAATGGTCTTTCCGGTTCCCCGCTTGCTCAATTCTGTAGCCAGTTTGATTCTCTGGGCTTCACCTCCGGAAAGCTCCGTAGACGGCTGCCCAAGCCTGATATAGGAAAGTCCCACATCATTGAGCGTGGCGATCTTCCTTGCAATAGAAGGAACATTTTCAAAAAACTTCAGTGCTTCCTCTACTGTCATGTTTAAGACGTCATAAATATTTTTTCCTTTGTATTTTACATCCAATGTTTCACGGTTATACCGCTTTCCGCCGCAGACCTCGCAGGGAACATAAACATCCGGAAGGAAATGCATCTCTATTTTAATGATTCCATCGCCGCTGCAGGCTTCACATCGTCCGCCTTTTACGTTAAAACTGAAACGTCCCTTGGAATATCCCTTTGCCTTTGCATCCGAAGTGGAAGCAAACAAGTCGCGGATCAAATCAAATACTCCCGTATAAGTAGCCGGATTGGACCTTGGCGTCCGTCCAATAGGGGACTGGTCGATGGCAATAATCTTATCCAGCTGCTCCGTTCCCTCTATTGCCTTATGTTTTCCCGGAATGATCCTGGCACGGTTCAATTTTTTCGCCAGGGATTTATAAAGGATCTCATTGACCAGAGAACTCTTCCCCGAACCAGACACACCGGTTACGCAGGTCATGACTCCCAGCGGGAAGGTCACATCAATATTTTTCAGATTGTTCTCCGCAGCTCCCTTTACGGTAAGATAACCGGCAGGCTGTCTTCTCTCCTTTGGAATGGGGATTTGAATCCGTCCGCTCAAGTACGCGCCTGTAATGGAATCCTTATTCTTCATGATCTGCTTGGCATTCCCCGTAGCCACCACATTTCCACCGTGTTCCCCGGCTCCAGGGCCGATATCCACAATGTAATCTGCCGCCATCATGGTATCCTCATCATGCTCCACCACGATCACGCTGTTTCCTAAATCCCGGAGATGCAAAAGGGTCTTTAACAATTTGTCATTGTCTCTCTGATGAAGTCCGATGCTTGGCTCGTCCAGAATGTAAGCAACGCCTACCAGGCCGGATCCGATCTGGGTCGCCAGACGGATTCTCTGAGCTTCGCCGCCGGATAAGGTTCCGGTAGCACGGGTCAGGGTCAGATAGTCAAGTCCAACATCAATAAGGAACGAAATTCTGGCCCGTATTTCCTTTAAAATCAGGTCTCCAATGGCATGCTGCATAGGGGTCAGCTCCATCTCGTCCATAAAATTCCGGAACTTAACAATGGACATGTTGGTAGCTTCATAAATGTTCTTATCTCCGACTGTTACAGCCAGGGACTCCTTCTTAAGCCTCATGCCGCCGCAGGAGGGACAGGGAGTGATACGCATAAAGGATTCATACTCCGCCTTAGAAGACTCGGAGTAAGTCTCCCGATATCTCCGGGCAACATTTTGAACAAGGCCTTCAAATGCAACGTCGTAAATGCCCTCTCCCCGCTGTCCCTTGTAGTGAACCTTGACTTCCTTACCATTGGTTCCATTGATAAGAACATCATGGATTTCCTTGGGATAATCCTCAAAAGGAGTATCCAGCCGGAAATTATATTCTTTTGCAAGGGCCTCCAAAACAGCCCGGGTATAGCTTCCCTTATCCGTACAGGACTGCCAGCCCAGCACCACAATGGCTCCCTGGTCAATACTTAAACTCTTATCCGGAATCATCAGATCCTCGTCAAATTCCATCTTATATCCAAGCCCAAAACAGTCCGGACAGGCACCAAATGGATTGTTAAAGGAAAAGCTTCTGGGCTCCACCTCATCAATGCTGATACCGCAGTCAGGACAGGAAAAGCTCTGGCTGAAATTTATGGGCTGTCCATCCACTACATCTACGGTCATCAGTCCGCCTGCCAGATCCAAAACTGTCTCAATGGAGTCGGTCAGACGCTTTTCGATCCCTTCCCGAATCGCAAGACGATCCACTACCACTTCGATGCTGTGTTTGATATTCTTATCCAGCTTGATTTCCTCGGAAAGCTCATATAAACTTCCGTCAATGCGCACCCTCACGTATCCACTTCTCCGGGCGTGCTCCAAAACCTTAACATGCTCCCCTTTCCGTCCACGGACAACAGGGGCCAAAAGCTGGATCTTCGTCCGTTCCGGCAGCTCCATGATCTGATCCACCATCTGATCAATGGTCTGCTTGCGGATCTCCCTCCCGCACTTGGGACAGTGAGGAATGCCGATTCTGGCGTACAAAAGCCTCATATAATCATAAATCTCCGTAACTGTGCCCACTGTCGAACGGGGGTTGCGGTTGGTAGACTTCTGGTCAATGGAAATAGCTGGTGAAAGTCCTTCGATGCTTTCCACATCCGGCTTTTCCATCTGCCCTAAGAACTGCCGGGCATAGGAGGAAAGAGACTCCATATATCGTCTCTGCCCTTCGGCATAGATGGTATCAAAAGCCAGGGAAGACTTTCCCGAACCACTGAGGCCGGTTAAGACAACCAGCTCATTTCTTGGAATATCCACGGAAATATTCTTTAAGTTGTGCTCATTGGCACCTCTTATCTTGATATACTGTTTTGCCATAATATACTCCTGTAATAAACTAAAATTCTGAATATGAGAACAATAGAATGCGGACCGTATCTAGCCCGCACCTGAATTACTTAGTAACTGATTTTTTCTATTATATCATACCTTTTTTCTTATTGCAAACATTTGTTCGAGGAATCCTTATTTTCATCCAGGAATTGTGACCGGACCGACTCCTGCCTTCTTGCCAAATAATATGAAACTACAATCAGCATAAAAAACCGGTTCTTGTTCGTTTAACTGCCCATTCTTCCCATGGTTGCTGCATATCCGCCTTTTTTCTTTGTCCGGTCCCTGCTATAATTTTTTATAATGGATAATCAGGCAAAGCTTGTTCTGTCATACAAGGAATGGTATAATATGGAATCAGGACTTTTAGCCAACCAGTCCGGTCACAAGGTATTTACAGCATTGAAGATCCATGAATGAAATTTTCAATTTTAATAATTACGGAGGTGGGAATATGAACGAGATTGATTCAAACAAACATGCATGGAGCCAGGTTTCACAAGACCACTATTTTACTTTTAAGAAATCTCTTTTGGATGGCAGTCATAAATTCAATAAATATATTCAAAGTGAACTTGGAGATTTGAGCGGCAAAAAGATCATACATTTACAATGTAATACCGGCGCAGATACGATATTGCTTGCCAGAATGGGGGCCAGTGCAACAGGCGTTGATCTGGTGCCGGATAATATCCATTATGCAAAAAAGCTGGCAGAAGATCTGAATATTACAAATATTGATTTTATAGAATCCGACATCATGAAATTTATGGATTGTCATAACGAAAAATATGATGTCGTATTCGTATCCGAGGGAGCAATCGGCTGGCTTCCTGACCTTAAAAAATGGGGAGAAACCATACGGCATTTACTCAAGGATGATGGATTTTTCTACGTTTTTGACAGCCACCCGTTCTTTCTGGCAATGGATGAACAGAAGCTTGCCGATAATTTGATGGAAGTAAAGTATCCTTATTTCGGGAAAGATCCCGACATTGAAGATTCTATCGGCGGATATGCCTCCGAGCAAAAGCATGGTGTTAAGGCATATTTTTGGATGTATACGGTTTCTGATTTAATCAATTCCCTTGCTTCTGCGGGACTGCATATCGAGCATTTCAATGAATTTAAGGAAAACTTTTTTGATGCTGGGGGCTTGCACAATATAGGAGATGGTCTTTTCAATTATGATTATAATACGGATAAGTTCCCAATGTCCTTTAGCATAAAAGCAACGGTTTATGGCAAGTAATTATGTTAAGTTATTCCTGTTCCTTGAAGAAAATCGAGGGTCTGGAAATCACTGGCATGCCAGTTAAATGAAAGTCTGAAACGACATTATCAATTATAATTATAATGCCTGGACGGTTTGCTGATTAAAGCTTTCCGTCCTTTTTATAACATTCTTTACCTTATGTATTGAATAAAAAGTTTCCATTTTTTGAAGCCTCATAGGCTTTTATATAGTAGAAATAAGGGGGGGGATCATGCTATGAACAAAATTATAGAGGTAGTCAACTTAAGAAAAAATTACGGCAAAATAAATGCGGTAAAGGATATCAGTTTTTATGTAGAGCAGGGGAAGCTGTTTTCCTTTCTTGGTCCTAATGGCGCAGGAAAATCCACTACCATTGATATTTTATGTACCTTATTGGATTTTGATAAAGGGAAAATTACCATCAACGGACTTGACCTTCGGCACGATAGTCAGGCTATCCGGGAAATGATCGGTGTAGTATTTCAGGACAGCGTACTGGACACGTTACTCACTGTTAGAGAAAATCTGACCATCCGGGCAGGCCTATACACTTCGGATAAAGCCAGGATAAAAAATGCCGTAAATGAAGCTGTGGTAGCAACAGAATTGAGTGAATTAGCAAACCGGCCTTACGGGAAACTTTCAGGTGGTCAGCGGCGCAGGGCAGACATTGCCCGTGCGCTGATCCATACGCCTCAAATCCTGTTCCTTGACGAGCCTACTACTGGCCTTGATCCACAAACCAGGAAAAGCATTTGGAATACAATCAGACAGCTTCAAAGAAAAACAGGTATGACGGTTTTTCTGACGACCCATTACATGGAGGAAGCCGCTGAATCGGATTATGTGATTGTCATCGATCATGGAAAAATCGCAGCCAAGGGTACACCTGCTGCATTAAAGACTCGGTATACCACAGACACCTTGAGAATGTCCATTCTGAATGAAACAGCCCTGCGGCAAACCTTGGAGGAACTAAAGCTGGATTTCACCGTTTCGGCAGGCGAGCTTGTTGTAAAGCTGCCGGATACTATGGCGGCTATTCCAATATTGGGAAAATGCCAAAGCTATATCAACAGCTTTCAGGTCCTGCAGGGCACTATGGATGAGGCCTTTATCGGCATTACAGGAAAGGAGCTGCGGCAATGAAAGTTTTTATAGAACGTAATTTAAAGTTGTTTTTTCGTGACAGACTTGCAGTATTTTTTTCTCTGATGTCCGTTTTCATTATAATCGGGCTTTACGCATTGTTTTTAGGAGATGTCTGGATGAACGATTCCATGAAGGAACTTAAATACGCCCAGGCTTTGATGAACAGCTGGCTGGTGTCAGGACTTCTTACAGTGACTTCCATTACTACCACAATGGGTGCGTTTGGGATCATGATCGATGATAAAGTCCAAAAAATCAATAAAGATTTTGATTCTTCTCCCATCAAAAGGAGCAGCATAACTGGCGGTTATATTGGAAGCTCCTTTTTTATTGGTGTGATCATGTCTCTTGTTATGGCTGTAGTCGCGGAAATTTATATTGTGCATAGCGGCGGAGAATGGCTTACTCCTATGGCCTGCATCAAGGTCTTTTTATTAATTCTTCTTACGACTTTAACCAATACTTCTCTGGTTTGTTTTGTCGTGTCTTTCTTCAAGAGCCATAGCGCATTCAGCACAGCCAGTTCTATTCTGGGTACTCTGATTGGGTTCCTGACCGGCATATATCTTCCCATAGGAACTTTGCCTGAATCGGTACAAACGGTTATAAAAGCATTTCCAGTTTCCCATGGCGCATCGCTGTTTCGCCAGGTGTTAATGGAGATTCCTATGCGAAACTCCTTTGGCGGAATACCTTCCATCTATTTAGAGGAGTTTAAGGAGTACTTGGGAGTGTCTTTCCGATTTGGAGGGTATGAGGTAACACCGACTACCAGCGTTGTGATCTTACTTTGTACTGCAATTGTGTTTTATAGCCTTTCCCTTTTTAATATACTGAGAAGAAATAGATAGAGTAAGGCAGGGACTTCCGGATGTAGCTCTCCATACCTCTCCCTTCCTCTCTGATTATCATATATTAACCCAAGATGGGAGGAAGGGATAGCCCGACTTATTACTAAGTCCATACACAAAGAAAGAGGAGGCCTCAAAAGCGAATTTCAACTTCATACAATGATAATGCAGATATTGTAATGAGTTTTAAAATCACTTCTGAGACATCCTCCGGAAGTTTTTCCGTTTACACTTCTTTTATTAGCTTTCTTCCATCTATACTGCCAAATCAATTGCCCGCCATTCCGGGACTCTGATCTCCATATAGAAATAACTGGCCGCAAGCAATCGTCTTCTGCTTAAATCAAATCAGCTGCTACCCACATAAAGCGGCCCGGCGGCGTTGTCCACACTTCTCTATAGGTGGCAATATTGGCAGGCGGCCAATAAGGAAGGTCTTCATTCCCTCTGGTCTGAACGCCTACCGGCATCTCTCCAACGGTTTCTCCAAGCAGAGCCGTATATTCCTGGCCGTAATGGTTTCCTTCCCCGTAGATCAGAGACTGGCCGAAGGGGTTCTTTCCAAGGGTCCAGTAAAGCTGCTCTCTGGCAATTTCAATTAACTCCCCATCACTGAAATACGTTCCTATGATGGAAGCTGCTTTTCCCATAGACAGCTGGATCGCCGAATTTCCACGGTAAGAAAACCACACCGGGAATGTTCTTATATAGTATCCGTCTCCCAGATCAATGCCTTGCTTCAGCTGCTCCACGTAATTGACCCGTTCTCTTTCATAATCAACCTTTGGGTGCACCACATGGAAGGCTTCCTGGTCCTCTGCCTCGCTGATGTGATGGATTCCGGCCGGCAGCATGCCATAGGGAGCCGTATATTTCTGAAGGCCTTTTAAATACTCCCCATGGAGCTTTAAGCCTTCTTCCCACACAGTCTTATTTTCATGCTCTGCAAGCGCACCGCATACCTCTGCCAGTGCCATGGCAAAAACCTGATCCCTCGCCTGATGGGAGAAATGGACAATATGGGATTTGCTTTCATCCCTGCAGAAGAATCCCCTCATGGGCAGGTCATTCCTGGTTTCCTGGCAGGAGATCACCTTATCTGCATACTCGGCAGCCTTATCATAAAAATAGCTGTCTCCGGTAATTTTGTATATCCTGGCCGCAGCCCATGCTGCAACAGCATAGTATTGGGAAAGGCTGGAGCCTGCCGTATGTTCCAGTAGATGATACGGTCCTTCCACCCCAACTTCCCGGAACCTCTCATCGGCAAAACGGAAGTCTTCTTTCGCTGCATCTACGCACTTCCATGCCAGCTCCCGGTCCAGTTCCTTAAAGGCTTCTCCGGCACCGGCTTCTACCGCAGCAAAAACAAAGTTTTCAAAGGACCTGTTGTGAACATCTGCTTCACAATCGTCCATATTTCCGATGAAGTTGTCGGTCCACCTGCGGATGGCCGCATGGGATGCACGGTAGCCGTCTCCAAATCGCATACGAAGCACAAAGTCCAGTCCCCAGTTTGCTTCTTCCATCATTCTGCCAAACAACATAGGATCAGAATCCTTCACCTTCCCTGCGGAAGCGATCATGGCATCTAAGATCTCTGCTGTCTGCATGGTCTGCTGGGAAACATCTGCTGCGTCGTGCCAGCCACCTGCATACACCAATTTCACCCCGTTGTGTTCTGCGATCACATCCTGATGGCAGGTTCCATGGCAGTTAGGAACCGGGTAGCCGCACCGCTCACAGTACATGAAATTGGTCAGCTTCCACAGAGTACTTTCCAGGACGTCATTTCCTATGATAAACCGCTCACTTACCGTATTTCCAAACCGGATTCTGTATGTACCTTCGGTTTTTAAGTCCGAGAAATCCAATACCCTGAAGCTTCCCAGGTGGTTTTCCACCTTCTCAATCTGCCCACGGTATACCGCTACTTCCTCTAAACCGTCTTCTTCTTTCACGATTTCAAACTCTTTGGCTGAGGTATTGGCAATTGCTGTTTTTCTCCCGTCTGTAAAGTAACCGGTTGTAGAATATACTACTTCCTCTTCCTCACACTGCCAACCATGAACGACTCCTGGTTTTACCTCCTGAAGCTGGATATCACAGAGTTCAAATCTCATGTCATCGCCAGTGCTCACTTCCTTGCCATAACGGTGAATGTTAAATGAAATTTCCTCGATTGCATCATGGGCAATGGAATCGATCTCCCAGGTACAGGTATTCCATTCATTATTTTTCAGATTGATGGCATTAAAGCCTTCTCTCGAATAGACATCCGGTATCTTGGTTATCCCATTATTGACGAACCCTACACGCACGATTGGACTGTGAAGGCCGGGGCAAATAGGACGGATTTTAAACCATATCCGGTTTCCTTTTCCAAGTTCCAGCCCCTTCACATTCAGCCTTGCAATATAGCTTCCAAAGGTGGCATAAAGTCCTGCTGCCGCATCGTTTGCCCTGACTTCATTATCCGGCCAGTGGTCCGCCCGTGACTTTGTTTCCAGGCACAATATGTTCCCATCCTTTACCTGAACTTCTCCCTCACCGTCAAAGCTCCATGGCTCCAGGCTGGTTCCATCCCATAAATTTACAGAGGACAAAACCGGCTTTTTCAAATGATAGGTCTCCATGCTTTTATCGTACTCCGGTTTTAAAGGGTAATGTACGTATAATGACTCTATTAAATTTTTTTCAAATTGACGATCCATTTTTATCCCTCACCAAAAGATTATTCTTCAATTTCAAATATAGCTTCCGTCTCAACAGGAATATTTCCAGGCAAAACGTTGACGCCTATGGCTGAACGGGCCGGTACATTCTCCTGGCCTAAAAGCTGTAACAGTAATTCACTTCCTCCATTAGCCACAGCCGGCTGCTCATAAAAGGTATCCGCACTTGCCACAAAGGTAAGAATTTTAATTGCACGCTTTACCCGGTTCAAATCCCCGATTTTATCCTGTAACACTGCAAGGACATTTAACATGGCATCTCTGGAAAAGGTTTTTCCTTCTTCTGTGGTAAATTCATTTCCAAGCTTTCCACGAATCCCTTCTTCTCCGATCACCGGCCCGCAGCCTGATATGTATACCAGGTTGTTTCCAAATTCCTGGCACGGGGCATATACTCCTCCTTTAGGCGGAGCTGCCGGGATCTCCAAATTAAGTTCTTTCAGTTTTTCATAAATATTCATGTCTGTTTCCTTCTTTCCTTTTTTTGCCCGGCTTCTCAGGGCATATAAGTATGCCTGGAAGGGGGTTCCTTCTATTTATTTAAAGCCCTTTCTTAACAGCTTCCCACTGGTGCGGTCCACAAGAATGCCGTCTGTCAGCACCTGTTTTCCTCCAACCAGCACCAGGTCCATGCCCGTACACGGGCCATGCTTTCCGGTGTAATCTGCATGATCTAAGAAACTCTCCGGCTGAAATACCAGCACATCTGCCTGGTATCCGGGCCTTAAAAGCCCCCTGTCCTCCAGGCCCATCCGTTTTGCAGGCTGATAGGTCATCTTACTGATGGCCTGCTCCATGGACAGTACCTTTCGCTTTATGACAAAATCATTTAAAAATCTGGCAGTCGTCCCGAGGAGGCGGGGATGGGCGTTCTTTCCGTCACCGCCGTACAGGGAGTCAGAAATCAATAAGGTAAAGGGGAGTCGGGCCACTGCATCCACATCCTGCTGGGACATGCTTAACACAATAATTCCCACTTTTCCATTTTCCTCCACAAGTAAGTCTGCCACAAGATCGGAAGGCTCTTCATATCCCAGCGTTTCCGCCAGCGCTCCGATTGTCTGTCCCTGCATAAATGCATTTTTCTCAAGGGTGACGGAGCTGATGATGATCCGGTCCCAGCCAATGCTTTCCGACATATTATCCCAGCCCTGATGAACCTTATGTAACTCCGAGCGCAGCCTCTGCTTCCCTTTTGTGCCTGATAAGCCTTTTACCAGAGCCTCGAAGGATTCCTCCATAATGGTTGGCGGAAGCAGGGACTGGAGGGTGGTAGAGCCGCCGTCATAGGGATAAAAATCTGCAGTAACATCCTGACCTGATTCCCTGGCCTGTTCAATCCTCTGAATCGCCTCAAATATCTTGCGGTTCCAGTTCTTGATTCCCGTTGATTTCAAATGGCTGATATTTAAGGGAACCCCTGCCTTTGCCGCCACATCGATCACTTCTTCCACCGACTCCACAAGGCTGTCTCCCTCTCCCCGGATATGGGTACAGAGAATGCCGCCATTTCCGGCAACTGCCTTTACAACTGCCGTAAGCTCTTCCCTGTTTGAATAGCATTCCGGCTGATACATGATTCCCAGCGTAATCCCAAAGGCTCCCTGGGCCAATGCATCTTTTACATACTCCTGAGCCTTTTTGAGTTCTTCTTCCGTATATTCCTTGCTTCCAAACCCCTTTAAAGCTACCTTGATGCTGTCTGAAGCCGCAAAAAATCCCATGTTGAGCGGTAGGTCTGCTGCTTCCAGGGCTTTCCTGTAATCTTCATAGGTTTCAAAGGCCAGATCATCAGGAAGTCTTCCGATTACCGGCTCCAGGTAATCATATAATTCCTTCCTCCGCGAAGGAACCGATGGCACGGGTGCAAGTCCGCAGTTTCCCACAAAGGTGGTGGTGATCCCCTGGGCCAGCTCTATTTCCCCAAAATGAGGATTGGTGAAAGGTGCAATGTCGCAATGCCGGTGTATGTCAATGAAACCGGGAGTTACCGCCTTCCCGGAAGCATCGATTACCCGGGCTCCTTCCTGTTCAATATCCGGGGCAATTTCAATAATTTTTTTCCCCTCTATCAGGATATCGCTCTGATACGGCAGTTCTCCGCTTCCGTCATAAATCAGTCCGTTTTTGATCAGAATATAACTCATATCAGCATCCCTCTTGCATCTACTTTTTGTTTTCTGAGAGAACCATTCTCCAGAATGTAAACAGAATTCTGCATATTGACAGCCGTACATACATGAATGGGGATCAGAGACAGAACCTGACCCACATGCAGCCCGGTCTCCCCATTAATGGCCGTGATGATCCCATGTTCTTCATTCATCCGTGACAGCTTAAGATTGTCATCCCCTTCCACCACTGCATATCCGGGATAGTAAAACGGAGGCTGCCCTGGAACCACATCCGTTGGAAAGCACTTGGTTCCTCCGTCCACCACGGCATATTCCGAATGCTGGCAGCTGACTACCGTCGCATAGAACCGGACAGCGATCTCACTGATATCGGCTACCTTTTCTTTGGTCAGCATAAAATCATCAAAAATATAGGTACCAGGGCGGATCTCATTTACCATTCCCGTCTGTGCAACTTTAATACCGGTGGGGGATGAACCAGCGCTGATGTCCTGTATCTCTACTCCCGCATCTTTCAACAGTCTGGCAGTTTCAGCCATCATGTTTCCTTCTTCCTCGGCAGCCAGCAAATTGTCCTCCGTTGGCTTACCGGACAGGATCAGGCTCTTAAACGTAAATATACCTGTAAGGTTTAAATACTTCATCTGCTTAAGAGCAAGAGCCAGCTCCACCGCCCGGTCCATGGGCACTCCCGTGCGTCCGGCTCCCGTATCGATCTCCATACGGACTTCCAGGATCATATCCTGATCAGAAGCTGCCTGATTCAGTGCCTTGGCACCTTCCAGACTGTCAATGGTCAAAATAAGCCTTTTGATCCTTTTTGCCAACGAAATCGCCCTCTGGATACGGAAATTTCCCACCATAGGATAAGCAATGAAAATATCCTCCATGCCTCCGTCAGCCATGACCTCAGCTTCGCTTACCTTGGCACAGGTGATCCCGCTTGCACCGGCCTTCATCTGCATTTCGGCAAATAATGGCATTTTATGGGTCTTGATATGAGGGCGCAGCAGGCAGCCGGCTTGAACCGCTGCTTCCTGCATCCTTCTTATATTTTTTTCCGCCAGATCCACATCAATAACCAGACAGGGTGTCTCTAACTGTTGTATCTGTTCCTGTGTAAGTCCCATCTTTATCTCCTCCCTTCTCAGCTTTCATAACTGTCAGCCACACTCCGCACCACCAGGTTTTCTTTCACCAGGTCTGGGCTCATCTGGTCTTTAAAGTCTTTTTTGCTTACGTGAACCGTAACTCCTTCCGGCGAAGTAATATCAAAAAAGTTATCAGAGAAAATAACGTCAAAATCTTTAAAGTAAAGCTCTACATACTGGCAGAAACAGGAAGCTTTCACCGTAATATCAAAGCTATGCTCTGACTCTGAAACCGAAACATCATAAGCCGGGTCATTATAATCAAAATGCTTTGGTTTTACAAACAGAACCGTCCGTTCCGTAAGAAGTTCTTCTCCCCTGTATAGCCGGAATACAGAAAAAACAGAAGAACAAAGAGCTTCATCATCGGTCCATAGGGAAAAATCTGTTTCCATGCACTTTAACACCGACAACGCAGGCAGTTCCCCTTCCCATGCCTCTTTCCACAACACCCGGAACTTATGATCCTTAAGGAGAATTTCCGCCCTGCACTGCTGTTCCTCCCTGGTATCATTATGAACGTAATAGGAAACATGAGGAGAGAGTTCCTTCTCTTCACCGATGGAAATGGTAAAGGGCGCATAAAACCTGCGTGCTCCGTAATGGAGCGCTTTCCAGCGTCCATAATAGTCAATGCTCGCCCAGGAGGCTACCGGCCAGCAGTCATTAAGCTGCCAGTAGAGAGAACCCATGCATTGCCCCCTCTTTCTTCTCCAATGTTCTACGCCATACTCAATAGCCTTTAACTGAAGAATCTGAGAGATATATGCCAGAGAATCCGTATCCTTGGGATAAAGGAAGTAATCTGCTATGTAGTTTAAAATCTTCCCGTTAGCCGCCGGGTTTTTCTGGTGGGATTCCATGACCCTGCTGAAAATATTCCGGTCCTCCGGCAGGGTAAAGGAGGCTATGGTTTTGCTGTGTGGGAAGGATTGGAAACCGTATTCTGAGCAAAAGCTGAAATCTCCATATTCCGTAAACGGCTTTCCTGAATGCCAGACCTCCCAGTAATGCTGATCCCCCCGGTTGGTCGCGTTGGGATTGTCAAAGGCTCCTCCTGAGGACGGAGAAGATGGCCAGAAAAAGGAAGTGTCATCACAGTCCTTAATTGCCCGGGGAAGAATATATTCAAAGATTTTTGTATAGTCCGCTTTATATCTGGGGTGATGGCCTTTCAGCCTTGCCCACTCATCTGCCCAGCCCCATTCCATTTCATTATTTCCGCACCACAGGGCCAGACAAGCATGGTGCCTTAAACGGCGGACATTGTCCTTTGTTTCTTCTATAATATCCTCTTCAAAAGGTTCGTTTAATGCATAGACATTGCATCCAAACATCAGGTCCTGCCAGATTAATATTCCTTCTTCATCGCATTTATCATAGAAATAGTCATCAGGGTAATAACCTCCGCCCCAGACTCTTAAGCAATTGAAGTTTGCGGCAGCACAGTCTTCGATCAGCCGTGCAGTCCTCTCCTTCGACACCCTTGTTAAAATATTATCTTCCGGGATATAATTCGCTCCCATGGTAAATATTTTTATTCCGTTCACCGTAATGGCAAACTCATTTCCGTATTCATTTTTATCCGTGCTGACGGTCACGGTCCGAAGGCCGATCCGGCACTCATAGGCATCATGACAGGTTCCCGCCTCATCAAGCAGGCGGATATTCACCCTATATAAGGGATGCTCTCCCAAACCGTTGGGCCACCATATCCGGGGCTGTGGTATGGTTTCTTCATACTGCCACTCTCCGCTGTTTCGGACTGTCCTGGATACAAGCCTGCCTTCCGGATCTGTTATTACAGTCTCGGTAAGCCATGTCTGCCTGTTTTCCTGCCTTTCTTCAAAAGAGAGAGGCTGCTTTGTTTTTACTTCAAATTTCAGTCCGACTCTGCCACTGCTCTCATGCTCCTGCCTGATATGGACATCCTGGATTTTTTCTTCGCTGAAATATTCGATGGCTATATCCCGGAAGATTCCCATATCCGGAAGCTGCGGGCCCCAGTCCCATCCAAACATATAATGAGCCTTGCGAAGTGCCGCATTCCCGGGGATACATCCGGTGGAGGCATAGAAGATATCATTTCCCTCATCCTCTTTCCTTACAAAATTCAGCGGGGAGTGAAATAAAACCTCTATCCGGTTTTCTCCTTCCTGCAAAAATTCCTTTACCGGGAAACGGTAAGTTCTGTGCATATCCCTGGTTTCTGCAACCAGACAGCCATTCATACGGATGGAGGCAATGGTATCAATTCCGGCGCAGACAAGTTCTGCATGGGAAAGTTCCAGATCCTCTCCTGACACCGTAAAGCTTCTTTTATAAAGATAATCATTTGCCATTAATTCCCGGACAGCATATTCATTGCATCTCCAATAAGGATCCTCGATCAGCTTATGTTTCAGCATATGGCTGATCACCGTTCCAGGCACTTCTCCCGTGTATACGGCATTGTGGGAGGCTCCTTCGGAATGCCATTCCCAAACTCCATTTAATGATTGTGTTTTTCGCATAGTTTCACCTGCTCATTACGCCTTTAAGCCACTGGTTGCAATTCCTTCCACAAAGTTTTTCTGGAAAACCGCAAAGCATACAATGACCGGAAGAACAAATACAACTGCTGCCGCCATCAGCCTTGACCAGTCTATGGAATACTCACTCATATACTGCTGGAGTCCCAGAGAAAGGGTATACATACCTGGCTTTGTTATAAAAATCAAAGGATACAAATAATCACTCCACGCATCCAAAAAGGCGTATATTCCTATCGTGGTCAAAACCGGTTTGCAAAGAGGAAGTGCAATTTTATAATAACGCTGGAATTCTGTAGCCCCGTCGATTTTCCCCGCCTCAATCAGGCTGTTCGGAATACCTGCAAAAAACTGCCGGACAATAACAATATAATATGCCTTTCCAAAAAATGCAGGCAGGATTAAGGGAACGTATGTATTGGTAAGACCCAGCTTTGAATAAATCTTATATAATGGCACCATAGTGACCGTTATGGGTATCATCATCGTCGCCATGACCAGGCCTGAGATGATGTCTGCACCCTTCCATCTGATTTTCACCAGGGAATATGCAACCATAGGCGTGACCAGAAGCTGCCCTATGAGTGAAATGGCCGTGATAAACACCGTATTTCCCATGTACTTAAAATATGGGATCGCTGCAAAGGCTGCCGGATAGTTTTCTTTCACCCATTCACGGGGAAACAGCCTTACCGGAATGGTGAACGCATCGTTGTTGGTTTTGAACGAAGTGAGCAGCATTACCATAAAGGGTGATATGAAAATCAAAGCCAGCACAGCAACCATAGCAAAAAATAAAACTTTGCTTATATATTTCTTCATCCTTATTCACCTCCGGCATTTTCTGTTGCTTTTCTCGTTACCTTTGTCATAATGACCGTCAGAACAGCAACAACGACAAAGAGCAGCCACGCCATTGCCGAAGCCTTACCCATCTTTAAATAGGTAAATGCATTATGGAATACATACAGCGGATACATGAGAATGGAATTCTCAGGGCCGCCGGCGGCACTTCCGCCTTTTACTCCGGCATTAGCAGTAATAATGATGTATACCTGCTGGAAATACTGGAATGCATTTATGGTGCTTAGTATGGCCTGATACACAAGAACATGAGCAATGCATGGTACCGTTATATAGAAAAATCTGGAAACCTTTCCGGCTCCGTCAATTTCGGCGGATTCATAATAGCTTTTTGGTACAGACTGTAAAGCTGACATGCAGACCAGCATCATGGTTCCGGTGTTCCACGTACCCATGAGGACCAGCGCCCACTTGGTATAATGGGCATCCATAAGCCATGCCGGCCCGCTGATTCCAAACCAGCTTAATACGTTATTGATGTAGCCGTAGGTAGGGTCAAACATCCAGATCCATACCATAGTCGCCGCAACCATTGGGATTACGGAAGGCAGGAAAAATGCTGTCCTGACAAACCCCCGCCCCTTAAAATCGGCGCATACGATGCTGGCCAGAAGCAGCGCTACGAACAGGTTGATGGGCGTAGATACAAAGGCCATAAATAAGGTATTTCCCAAGCTCTTCCAAACAAGGGGATCACTAAAGATGTCTTTAAAATTTTCAAGTCCTACCCACTGCGGAGCTGTTACGGCATTGAACTTTGTAAGGCTGTAATACAGAGAGCTTATCAGTGGATATACACTAAAAGCCAGAAAGCCCAGAATCCACGGAGATGAAAACAGCAGCCCATTTATAAAATCCCGCTGTGTCGCGTTTCGTCCCTTCATTCCTTTTCCCCTCTCAAACATGAAGATCAGGGCACTGCATAATGCAGATTTCTGCCTGCAGCACCCTTTATTAGTGAATTGTTATTTTAAATTTGCGCTTTGTGCTGCAAGAGCTTTCAATGCATCTTCAGGAGTCTTTGACCCTGAGTAGACGGTATCAAGTGCTGCATTGATCATGGATATGTATTCATCATAATCTGCCATTACCGGATACTGAATGCCTTTTTCCTGCTTCAGAGCGTCGATAAATTCTGTAAATCCAGGAACTGCCTTAATATCAGCATCATCGTATAAAGCTTTTACAGCAGGAAGATTTCCGGTTCCAAGATCAATGATCTTAGCGCCTTCCTGACTGCAGAGCCATTTTGTAAAATCCCAGGCTCCATCTTTATTCTTAGCCATTGCCGGTACTGCTACAGAGTCAGTCTCATAGCGGCTGGTTCCTCTCAGCTCCGGATTTGCCTGTGTACCGGGAATCAGGGTAATGCCGTAATCAACGGTGGAATTAAAATTCTTCATCATGGTCGGCAGCCAGGAGCCGTCAAGACGGAACAACTGCTTGCCCTGGAAGAACATATCCTGTTCTGTATAACGGTTTGTATTTGCTGTACCGATAAACCCATCAAGGGCTTTTCCGCCAAACTGATTTCTGTATTTTATGTTCATATTAAGACTGTCTAAAATGCCTGCGTTATCAGGAGTGACATTAGAATCCTCATCCCACCATCTTCCGCCAAAGCCGTAGATCAGCTCCTGTCTGGCAGAGGCATATGGGAATAAGGGATATCCAAGCACCTCAATATTTCCGCTGCCATCTACCTTCGTAGCCTTTACTGCCATCTCATACATCTCTTCCATGGTTTTTGGCGGCTCGGTGTATCCGGCTTCCTTCAACAGTTCCTTGTTGTAATACATCTGAATGGTGTATGCATCAAGGGGAAGGGCATAAATGTTTCTGTCAATGGTATTTGCATTCATAGCCTGCTCTGAATAAATGGAGGAATCAAAGGATTCCTTGTCTGCATATGGCTGCAGATTTTCCAGCAAGCCATTCTTCTGATACTGCACCACGGTCTGGTTGCTTATTTTGATTACATCAGGTGATTCGTTGCTGCTCATAGCTACGATTACTTTCTGGGCATCCGTAACGCTTAACCCTTCCACCTTATAATTGCTTTGGGAAGCATTGTACTCACTGATCGCCTTCTCATAGACAGCCGCTTCATCCCCTGTGTTGTTGTACCAGAAAGTGATCACCTGTGCTTCCTTGTTTTCTGCCGGAGCAGATGTTTCCCCGCTGGTTGTCTCCCCGCCGGCCGCAGTCGTCTGTGCGGTGGTGGCCTGTGTCTGGGAACCGCTTCCGCAGCCTGTGACCGCCATTGCTGCCATACCTGCAGCCATGATAATACCAATTGCTCTTTTCATAAAATACCTCCTTTTAAAAATATGGTTTGAACTTTTTGTTGATTTGCTTTCAACATTTTGTTTAACTCATAATCAATATATACTATACTTCATGT
Source organism: Lacrimispora sphenoides JCM 1415 (assembly GCF_900105615.1). Classification (NCBI taxonomy): domain Bacteria; kingdom Bacillati; phylum Bacillota; class Clostridia; order Lachnospirales; family Lachnospiraceae; genus Lacrimispora; species Lacrimispora sphenoides. The sequence goes on from NZ_LT630003.1 coordinate 2,851,480, forward strand.
GTTTTGTCAACAATAATCAAGAGATTCTTTTTATTTTTTTGTTTGTTTTTTATAATGTTAGTTTTTTTATTCAACAAATACCGGATTATTGCTGGACTTTATCTCACATTTCATTTATAATTTACTTAGACATTTTGTTGAAAGGATAAAATATTACTATGGGATATGTTTCTGATAACCTGAACCTGTTGTCTGACATTGCAAAATGCATTGCGATGCAATTCGGAGAAAACTGTGAAGTGGTTTTACATGACCTTACCCTGCCATATGACCAGACAATCGTCGCAATCTGGAATGGACATGTGACCGGAAGAAAGGTCGGAGATGGAGGCACCAATGCCGGATTAGAGATTTTAAAGGGATCCGCATCACCGGAAGACCAGTACAGCTATGTTAACGCCACACCTACCGGCCGGATCTTACGTTCTTCCAGCAAGTACTTCCGTGACGAATATGGAAAAGTGAACGGAAGCTTGTGCATTAATTTAGATATTACAGATATGATTAAATGTGAAAACACTTTACGGACCTTTACCTGTTCCAGCTCCCAGGCTCTTACCCAGACTCCTGAACTGTTTGTGGGAAATGTTGATGAACTGCTGGAAATCATGATGAAAGATGCCGTAAACATGACCGGAAAATCCGTGGGGAATTTGACAAAAGAAGAGAAGGTGTCTGTTGTCCACACCTTAGACGACAAGGGATTTTTCCTGATAAAAAAAGCGGCTGAAAAGCTGGCTGATTTTTTGGGATTATCCAGATACAGCATCTATAACTATCTGAACGAAAGCCATTAGATTGCCATGATCGGTGAAATAGCAAAGAGGGTTCCCAAAAGTCGTAGAATGACTTTCAGGAACCCTCTTTATATATAAAAACAATTACGATTCTGAAATCACCGAAGCAGCTGCCCTGTTATTTTCTCAGGAATCCTGCAAATCAAGGTTATCATCAAGTTCCTCCTCGCCGGTATCCCCTTCATCAAGCTCCCGCATCAGCTCCGGAAAGCTTTCCCGCTCAAATTCCTGAATGGATATGGACTTCTTATTAGGATTGGCGAATACAAAGGTCTTGTCCACATTCTCCACATAATTCTGAATCTTATCATTGGTAGCGCTGATAATGGCCTGGAAGCCCAGCCCCCGGATCAGCTCAATGCAGCTTGCCACCTTCTCCGCATCCATCTTGGAAAATGCCTCATCAAGCACCACCAGGCGGAGGGTGGGATTTCTCTGTATCTTTGGAGACATGCTGATCCGGTAAGCCTGGGCAAAGCTGGCCAATAAGGCTACATAAAGAGGGTTCTGCCCCTCCCCGCCGGAATTCTTTTTGATCATCTTGCTTAAACGGATCTTAATGACCTCATCCTCGTTCTGAATGATCTGCTGCATATCAAAGGACAGATACGTCCGGTAATCCGCATACTTATCCATGTTCCGCTTGGCCTCTTCCATCTCCTCCGGTGTGGCGTTTTCCGGCGGAATGAAAATGTTTATCAAGTCATTGATGATTTCTCCGTACTGGTTTTCATGCTCCATGGTGAATAAGTTCATCTGGTTATCCAGGGAATCCGTAAGACAGGCGGGATTAACCTCCAGGGAGTTATCCATGAACATGTCATAATATCTCCCATCCGGCCCTTTATTCCTTCCAATGACAAACTGATACTTATCCTTGCCGAAATCCAGCCTGCTGATGATCTTGTTCAGCTCATCTTTTCGTAAAAGGGCATCCCTTATGGAGCTTCGGATCTTGAACATAAAGTCATCCTTAAAATGTAGGACAGCAGACTTTGCCTGCTCGGCGGCCATCGTTTTATATTCCTCCAGATTTCCGCACTCCATGGTCTCAAGAAGGCGGTCATATTCCCCATTATCCTTTGCTGTGAGGGAAAAGTTCCGGTTGGGATATTTTCTTGCATACTCTCCTCTGGAGCCTACAAGTGCCTGGAATGCCTGATCACGGGCTTCTTCTGACTTCCTGCATTCTCCGAAAAATTCATTCTTAATGCGGTCGTACCGGCAGTTTTCTCTGCTTTCCAAAATTTCTTTCACCTTGGTCTCCAGCTCCTCAACCGGTTCAAATTCCCGTTCCTTTGAAATCAGTTCTTCCTGCAGCTGCAGGGATTCTCTGCGGAACCGTTCGATCTCGCTGTTGATGCCAAAAATAAGCTCTGCAACTGCACTCTGCTCCGCCCTCTTTCTATCGCAGAGCTGTAAGATGGCTTCCCTTTCCTTCACCCATTCTTCTACATCCTGGGCCTTCAGCTTTTCAAACTTCTGTTCCAGCCGTCTGATTTCTTTTTCCTTTTCCTTAAAAGCCTCCATATCCTGCTGCCATTCCAGGTAAACGCCCGTTTCTTCTCCTAAGCCTTCCATGGATAAGATACGCTTGCATTCCTTTAACAACTGTTCCTGGGGCTTTTTCTCCTCTTCCATGGAAACCAGATTCTTTTCCAGAAGCCGGATCCTTCTCCTGACGCTGTCCTTGCCGATATAAGCAAATTTGGTATAATTATCGGGATTCATATGCTGCAGGCGGAACGTATGGTAAAGCATGCAGTCAGGGGTCACTCCAATGCGGCTGCGGCGCAGTTCTTCCAAGTTCCTGCACTTGACGACCCTGCCCAAAAGCAGGTCAATATACGGCTGTAAATAAGACTCCCTCACCGTAATCTCTTCAGCAAGGCCGTCTTTCATCACTTCATAGGAGTTCTGCCCTACCTTTTCCGTATCCAGAACTGCCACATTAAAATATTCCGCCCTGTCCAGTTCCCCGTAAGCAGCCATGGCTGCTTCCGCATAAGCCGGAGCCACTACCAGGGACAGCTTATTATTGCCCAGATAGCCTTCCACCGCATTTCTCCAGGTCTCATCCCTGATGTCCAAAAGGTCTGCAAGCACATGGACCTCCACCGCCTTGCCGGTTTCCTCTAAAAGCCGCTGCTGGATCAGGGACCGGGCGCGTTCCAAATATTTTGGATATGCCTTATTTCCAGCCTTTAACTGGGCCAGCTCTTCACTTGTCTGGCGCTCTTTTTTCCGGATATCCCGGAGAATTCCTTCTGCCTCTTTTTGAGCTTCTTCTGTTTCCTTTCTCATCTCGGCAATGGATTTTTTCAGGCGGTTTAACTTCTCCTCATCAATGGTATTCTTTTCAAATTCTTCTATGTCCCATATGGTCTGGTTGGAAGTAGCCTCTTCGTCTATCCATTCCTTCAGCCGCTCCCCTGTCTGAGACCATTTGGTTAAGCTCTTATTTAAGTGGTTTGATAGTTCCTTCGCAGATTCCAGCTGATTCTTAAGATCCTCATAGCCAGAGGAGGAAATCCGTCCAAGCAGCTCATTTCCCTGTCTGGTCAGATCTTCCATCTGCCCTTCTAATGCTGTCCGCTGGCCTTCCTGACGGTCTAAATCCTCCCTGGCAAGCCTGGACTTATCCGTTAATGCCTGGATCCTTGCCTGATAATCCAGAATTTCCATCCTGCGGAAGAAATATGTATTTTGTCTTATCTCCTCTTCTTTTTCACGAACTGCTGAGAACTTTTCACTCATTCCATTTAAATAACCAATCTCAATAACCGTGTCTTCAATCTTTTTTCGCATCCGCCCGTACTGCATGACGCTTTCCTGCATGTCCTCAATGTGGATGTCCTGCTCCATGCAGATGTATTCCTTTACAAAATCCTCCAGCTTGATGTTCATGCGGAACGGAATGGCACGTTTGAATAAAAGGGGGAACTTTTCCGAATCAAGACCGCCTAAGTATACATCATACAGCTGCCTGCGGAACCGCTCGTTATGGGAGGTTGCAAAATAATCTTCTTTGGGGTAAATGGTCTGCAAATAAGCAGACACTTCCTGAATGGTCATGGTCCTGGAACCGGTACGGTATCCGTTTTCCCAAAGAGGGCCTTTGTGCCAGAAGAATTTTCTGGATATTTCATTGGTGGTTGTCTCCACATCAAAAACAATTCCAACGCACTGGTATTCTCCCGTATCCGTCCGTTTCAGTTCCAGCACAATGGTAGTGGAGAAATTCTGGTTCCGCAAATAGGCAAATTCATTATTCTCACCGATATTCACCATACCGCGCAAATATTCGATCAGACTCCGGTCGGAATCATCGGCCGCTGCTTTATTAAAGAATCCCCGGCCGTCGGTATTGGCATAAAGGAGAATCTGCATGGCATCAATAACCGTAGACTTTCCGCTGCCGGAATGTCCGGTAAAGAAGTTGATCCCCTGGTTAAAGGATAAGGTTTTCCGGCTGATATAATGCCAGTTATTAAGGAGTATCCGGGACAGGGCTTCAAATTTCTGATTCGTCATCGTCATCGTCTCCTTCTCCAAGTGCTTCTAACAGGGCCCGCACGTCATCTCCAAACAATACCACATTGATGCTGGGATAGATGATCATGCGGCTGTCCCCATCCAAGTCCTCCAAAATATCCAGAGGCTCTAAAATTTGATACTTTTTTAACAATGTAATAGCCCGGCGGATTTCCGTCGGTGAAGGCTGTTTCTTAAATAAGCGGTAATTTCCCAGCTTTTCATGAATCTCACTTAATGTGGTGTAGATGTTGACACTGGTGGAAACTGCCGCCATCTGCTCATCATAGATCAGTTTTAAGATCAGTAAATAAAGGGTAGCCAGTTTGGGAAGCTTGTCTCCCACCGTGTTCTCTCCCTGGATATAAATAATGCCCAGCTGGCTGTTTTCCAGAACAGACACTCCGCTGACTGCCAGATAGGCCCGGATAAATTCCAGATGCTTATTGCAGATTTTAAATTCCGGATTATAGGCAAACCGGTTGGTACGCTTGTCGTACTTATGCTCCAGAACAAAGGTCTGCTGCAGAAGAAGCCTTAAACCTGCTCTTACCTCTTCCTTTTCTCCCTGTCCCAAAGCGTCAAAATATGGAATCTGGCTGATGATGCCAGCACTTTCTTCATAGGTCATGATTCGTTCCTCCTTACAAATACCAGCTTTGGATAGCGGTATCTGCCGTTGTCAATGAGCTCCGCCTCCTGCTCCTCCACCTGATACATGCTTTTCCTTCTGGTAGAGTAATCATAGGCCAGGATCAGCTTTTCAAATTCATCAGGAGAACTCACCGTATCTTCCTTTACCTCCATACGTCCATTCTCCAGATGGGCTTCGATATAGCTTTCGATCTCCTTCCGGCTGTAGCGGCTTTTTAAACGGTTTAGATTCAGGATCTCCTCCATGGTTAGCTCAGCAGGCTCTTCCTCCGGCATTAAATTTTCCTTAAAGCCTGTCCTGGTCCTTCTCTTTTTATAGAGGGATTTTTCAGAGAGGATGGATACCTGGGATAAATTCATGAGGCCTCCCACTTCCTTTATAGCCTCATCCGGATCCTCTGTTTCAGAAAGATGATTTAAAAGCCTGATAACAAGCCCCTTCATGCTGTCTTCCTGATTTAATAGATAGTTAAGCCTTGTAACCGTAGCGCGGATGTAACGGGAATGCTCCTTGTCCATGTTGGCAATGCGGTGCTCGATATCGTCAAATCCCCGTTCGATCTGATCCAGTTTTTCTACAATATCCCCTGCCGTTACCTTCTGGCCGCTGCGGCGGCTCATCTGCTCGATCCATTCGGTATCTTCCCGCATGGAGCTGATCCACCGCTTAATATCATTTTTGTAAAGATAGAAATTATCTGAAGTTTTCAACATATGGTACTTCTTTTTTACGATTTCTTCCACATATCCTTCCAGATGTTCCTTTAACAGTTCCCCATATGCTCTCTTCTCCAAAAGGCTTGCAAAGAATTTGTCCATGTTGTGAAGCATGTCCTGCAAAGTCTTGTTAAGCCGCTTTGTATTAATGTAAGCCGTATTCAAAAGGCTTACACCGGCCCTTGGATCATTTTTCAAAGAGAAGAGGATTGCATAAACGTTCTGGATATAAATCTGGGTCTCATCCTCTTCATCACTTGCAAGTTTAAAAAACGCCTCGATCATGACGGCAGCGTAATCAGGAATTACGATATTGACCGTCATGGAGGCATAGTCATCCACTTTCCGAAGCCAGCCTGCCCTTAACAGCCAGTTTAATACCCTGACCGCGGTCGGCTCTAAGGCATCCGCCTCATCTTCCAGCTCGTCCTGCCAGATGACCAGCCGTTTTGCCGTAAAATATTCCTCCAGAACCTGAATACACACCTCCCGGCTTAAAAAGTAGTTGCTGTATTCATATTCCTCATTGATTTTTAACAAAGCTTCTATGTAAGTAGACCGGTTAATGGAACGGAACAATCCCCAGAACCGGTCCGGTATTTCATTCATTAATATCATTTGATTCTGCCTCATCTCCTGTTTTTTCTGCTTCTTTTGACTAAAACCATGAAGTACCGGCCTTATCTTATAAAAGCAGACAAAAAGAAACGGCTATCACCATTTTGACAGCCGATAATCTTCGTTTTCACGGGTTTTTCTTATAACCCAAGGCCTCTTTCTTTATATTATAGCAAAAATCCCTGTCTCTTACAATAAAATTATGGAACCAGGCTTTCATTCTTCTGCTCAAACAGCCCGGACGCACCCGAAAACTATCATTGCCCGCCCACATTCCATATGGTATCATGGAAAGAAAATACATATGATATTTGGTTAGGAGAGTTCCCGAATATGAAATTTAACAATCCAACATTTTTTAAATGGTTTAAATCAATCTTGCTGGTTGTGGCAGCGATTTTATTGTTGTGTTCTATTCTGTGCGGCTACATGCTCGTTCTGCTCCGGAACAATACCATCCAGATGAGCGGCAATCTGACCCAGTATATCCAGACAAATATTGATTCCCGCCTGTTTGAGCTGTATAAATACTCCTCCTCTCTCGAACTCCATCCTGCCAACATTTATCTTAAGAAATTAAAAACAGCTCCTAAAACCATCCCAGCGAAAGTCTATCAGTTCAGTGATCAGATGTTAAATTATAATTATTCCAATAAATTAATTGACAGTATATTCATCTATTACCCAAATTTGCATAAAATTGTGGGCAATTTAGGCTGCTATGATGCAGACTCTTATTATGCCCTGGATAATCTCCTGTTGTTAAATGGTTATGAACAATGGCTGGACACTCTTACCATGGAATCAGACAGCGACTTTGCCTACCTGCAGTCAGACAGCCGGAACCAGTTCTGTTATATCCGGAAAATTAAAAACTCAGAGGAGCTTGCAGGTTATCTTGTTTTTGAGTTGAATGCAGATGAGCTGCTAAATACTTCCCTTATGACGGAAAACTCCGGCGATCCTCATTCATCTCTTGGTATTTTACTGGATGGCAAGCTGATTGCCTACACCGGAAACAGCGAGGAACTGACCCGGCTTGCCGCATTGCTGCCCGACACACTGGATGCTCCTGTTGTTCTGGAGGAACCCGCCTCCCTGCTGTATGCCAGACCCTCCTCTTTAAAGAATCTGTGTTATTTAAACGTATATTTTCATAAGAAAAACTTACAGCCGGTTTATATCACTCTGGGAATCTGCATCTTGGGCATTATCGTATGCGGAATATCAGGCATCCTTGCTTCTGTACTCATCAGCCGGAAGAATATCAGGCCCCTCATCAACCTGCTGGATAAAATCGGAGGCACTCCGGATAAAGAAAATGATGAATATGCGACCATCCATAAACGATTCGACCAGTTAATCAAAGATTACTCGGACAATACCGAGAAAGTACAGGAACAGCAGTCCCTGATTAATAACTTCTTCTTAAAAACAGTACTTTACGGCGACATGCATAGTGAATATGCTATTTTTAATGTTGCCAAAAGATGCAATATCTTATTTGAGAATCCACGTTATCTGATCGCCATAGCCGAACCCGTTTCCGCAAGGCCTCAGTTGGATGAAGACCTGCTAATAACAATCCACAAATATTGGGAAACACACCATTTTGATGTGATATCTTCCTTCCATGAAGGGAATATTGTGATTCTTTTTAATATTGAGGAAACCATTTCACAGAATACGATTTCAAAGCTTATAAAAGAAATGAAGGCAGAGGTGTTCGGAGAAGACAAATGGGTCATTGCCCTTGGTTTAGATTATGATGGTCTTGTCAATATACAATACAGCTATGCCCAGGCTGTCACGGCTCTGCATTACCAGATAAAACCGGAATCCTCTGTCATCTGTTATAACAACTACATGGAAAATATTACATCACCAGGTTTATCCTATATTGATACTTTTGAAAATTTCTCAAAGAATATGATCCAGAACGATTATAGAGCCGCACTGGTACTGGTACCCGCTGTTTTTGACAACTATTTTTCGGAAGAGGATTCATCAGAAATTACGAAAGTAAAATTCAGGGCGATACAGAATCTTTTACTAAATGCCAAGCAGAAAGTCAAACAGGAGATTCAGACTTCCGGATGCAGTATTCATACAGCTCAGATTCTGTCCTGCACTTCCCCTGCACAGCTGCGCGAGTATACGCAGTGTATTTTAAAAGAACTATCAACTCCTTCACAAGGTACCAAAAATGGCACGTCCAGCATCGCTGAACGCGCCAAAACCATCATTCTAAGGGATTTTTCTGATCCGATGCTGGGGCTTTACCGGATTTCGGCAGAACTGAATATCAGTGACTCTTATCTGTCTACTACCTTCAAAACCGCCTTTGGTATCGGTGTGGTACAGTATATCAATTCCCTGCGGATCGAACAGGCCAAAAAATTAATCTGCGACACAGATTTAAGTATCCGAGAGATCGCATTAGCCGTAGGATTTTCCAGTGATGCATCCTTTATCAGAGTATTCAAACGCTACGAACTGCAGACGCCGAATACTCTGAGAAAGAACCAGAAATAACTATATCCTCTTAATAATTTCCCGGTTTATCTTCCGGCGCAGCTCAAATAGATAATTGCTGCTGGAGGGGTATGATTTAAATGTCATTTTTTCCATCTCTCCTTCCAGAATCAAAGACTCCACCGTTTCCCGGTTTGACAGGCTTTCCAGTAAATCCATGGCCCGCAGGTCATAAAAAGCTTCCATCTGCACCTGATTCCTGATGGAGGAAACTACACTGCCTCCCTCTCCCGGATACACCAGATAGGGGTCTCCGGAAGGAAATGCAAAGCCTGCATGGGTTTCCGCATAAGGATCGATATGCCGGAGGGAAAAAGCAGAATTATAAAAATTATAACCCCAGTGCAGGAATCCCTTGATGCGGTACAGGTACATCAGCACTCCCATAATCCGGTTTCTCGCACTTGGCATCGCATAGAACCGGTTTGGCACATCCACGCATTGTACGCAGCAATAATACACCCACAGATCCTCCACACCATGGTCAATAAATGGCTGGATATGGTCATCAGCCGGAATGGGGTGCTCGACGATACCCTGCTTGTAAAATTCGTAGCTGCTGAGCGCATCCACAATGGTATATCCCTCTAGCAGATCAGTAACTTGTTTTTTGGCAGCCAGATAACTCTCCAGATGTTCTTCCCCAGGCTCATCCGAAATATGGAAAAACAGCTGATTCTTTTCATATCCGAGATCTGCCAGCTTCCCAAGAAGCGCTGGTACAAAGCTTTCCAGAAAATACCGGTACTCTGCGGAAACAGCTTCCACCTCCCAGCCAAAGATCTGCTCCTTACCGTTCTCTGTTTCAGCAATGATCTTTGGTGTGGCATATGCTCCCCACTGGGTAAAGAAATGAGCGATTTCCAGATTCTCAATCCCATATTTCCTGCATAGCTTACACCACCGCTCCAGCTTATCAAATCCAAATCGGTACTGCCCTTTTTTCCGTATCACCTCCACCAGCTGGACGGTTGTTCGGTCCCCTCCCACTGCTGTATCCAGCGGCTGTGTAAAAACAGGCGTTAGCAGCAGATTAATCCCGCACTCTTCTCCTGCAAAACGGATATAGTTCTCAACAATTTGCCAATGCTCCTCGCCAAAAGCTTCAACATTGTAATAGTCTGCCAGACAATCCGCATGAAACCACTCTGTATGCAGAAGCCTCTGCTCTGGTAGGACCGCCGGAAGTACCTGCAGCTGCAAGGTCTGCTTCCAGTTCTGTTCCACTGCATAGGGATTATGGATCATCACGCCGTTTGCACAGGTTGTTACCTCTTCCGCTTCTGCTGTAATTGTTATCTCATGGCTCCCCGTCTCCAGGTTCCGTAGATCAATATCAATCCAGATGCTTCTCATCTGACCGGGAACAGGTATCACCGTGCCATCAAAAGGTAACAGCACATCGGGAAACATGCCCGCCTTAGTAGTAATATAATTCGTATCATATTCTGCATAGCAGGGATAATCCGAAGGTACCAGTCCCACCTTTCTCATTCTCGCCTTTGCGCCGGATACCTGGATGCGAAATTTCTGCTGCGGCATCCCCCGCTCTCCATCCAGGGCAGTGTATATCAGCTGAAAAGATACTATTTCATTCCGGAATCCCTCCAGATTCCAGCCCGGCTTCCATGTTTCCGGCATACAATCCGGAAATACCTTCTCCAGGGAATGTGTCAAAAAAAACTCATAGCGTACCATCGATAAAAATCCTCCTTTTTTTCTTATCCTTTGATTCCACTCATCGCAATTCCTTCCACAAACTGTTTCTGAAGGAAGATATACAGAAGAAATGGTGGCAAAAAAGTCAATGTAGAGCCTGCCATAACCAGGCCATAGTTCGTTGAATAACTTCCCTTCAGCGCAGAAATCGCAAGTGTCAATGTTTGCCTCTCCGGTTTCGTCACGATTACCAGCGGCCAGAGGAAATCATTCCAGCAGGTGATAAAAGTAAAAATCATCAAAGATACCATAACCGACTTAATCAGCGGTATCACGATAGAAATAAATATCCGATTCTCACCACATCCATCAATACTGGCTGCTTCCAGAAGCTCATCCGGTATGGTCACCATAAACTGCCTGATCAAAAAAACGCCAAAAGCATTGATAATTGGTAAAAAAAGCGCAGGGTAAGTATTCATGAGCCCCAGCTTTTTCATGATGGTAAATACAGGAATCAGAGTTACCTGCCCTGGAATCATCAATGTGGCAAGATAAATGTTAAACAACTGGTCGCGGAACGGAAACTTCTTCTTGGCAAAAGCATAAGCAGCCATTGAAGAGATGACGCAGTTGAGCACACAGGCTGAAACTGTCACAATGATACTGTTGGCCAGATTGGTAGCCAGATTGAAATTTCGGAATACGCGGTTATAGTTAATAAAACTGAATTCTGCATTTTCAAAGTTTAAATCCAGCACTGTTTTCTGTGTCAATGATACCAGCATCATATAGATAAAAGGAGCCATAGCCAGAAGCGCAGCGGATAAAAGAACCGCCCCGATGGTAATTTTTAATAACCAGCCTTTCTTGTCCGCTTTCCTCATGCCGCCTCCTCCTCACTGTCCCTTAATAAAATTTTCTGCATAAACGATATAAACAGTACAAATACAAACATGAGCAGGGCGATGGCACTTGCATATCCCATGTTATATTCCTTAAATGCCGTATTATAAATTGTCAGCACCAATGTAACCGTGCTCATACCAGGACCACCGCCTGTCATGGTATACACCAGATCGAATACCTGAAATGACCAGATCGTACCCAGAGTCACTACCAGGAACGTCACGCTGGACAGGCTGGGAAGTGTAATATATATAAAGCTCTGTACGGTTGATGCACCATCTACCTCAGCCGCTTCATATAGACTCCGTGGAATGTTTATGATTCCCGCATAATAAATCACCAGAAAGTATCCTACATTCTTCCAGATGCTGGTAATGCAGATGCTGATCAGCGAAGTGGACTTTCCGCCCAGCCAGTTGATATGCGGAATACCGAAAAGACCCAGCACATGGTTCACAACACCTGTGGGACTTAACAGAATCGACCATAAAGTACCAACCAGGATCGCGGAAGCGATAACGGGAATGAACAACGAACTCTTAACAAAATTCCCAAATCTGGTTTGGAACCGCTCTGCAATAACTGCCGCAAATATCAACGAAAGCATCGTCTGCACAGGCACTGTGATGAGTGTAAATATAGCTGTATTCTTCAACGACGCCCAGATATAAGAATCCTTTAGCATCCTGGCATAATTTTTAAGACCCACAAACTGGGCTGGCTGCAAAACATTATATTTTGTAAAGCTGAAATAAACATTCATAATAATGGGGACTAAAGAAAAGACCATAATCAGTATAAAGCTGGGCAGCACATATGCGATACCGGTTAAAGCCTCTTTTTGTTTGCGCTTCATAGAATTTCCTTTCCTTTTACCTGTATAAAGTTCTGCCTGACGAATCAGATTCTGTCAGGCAGATCATGGACCACTAATTAATACTTTCTGAATATTCTACTGTTTTCTGAATCGCCTCTTCCGGCGTTAAATCTCCTAACATCATCAGCTGTAAATTCTTGTATAAAGTATCCATGACTTTAAAGGAACCATTTGCAACAGGCAGGGTATGTAAATATTCATTCTGAGTCTCATACATGTCCTTAAACACTGGGTTATCATTATATTCCTCATCCTTAGTAATCGGAGGGAACCCGGCAATCTCTTTATGGAAGCTTGACATCACCGGTGCAGACGTCATGTACTTAATAAGTTTCACTGCTAATTCTTTATTTTTACATACATTGCTTACAATCAGTGCATCGGATGCTACCCATGTAGCCTTTGTCTCTTTCTCAAAACTAGGGATAAATGACCAGTTGATGCCAGCATCAGTTAATACACCTGCTGATTTTGCATCCATAGAAGCTACTGCTATACGGTCTTCACAAAACTGGGTTCTCACATCATCTCCGGACAACGCCAAACTTTCATCTGTAAGCACACCATATTTGAATTTCAAATCATAAAGGAACTGCGCCGCCTCCACAGCTGCTCCATTGTCCATCAGTGCAACCTTACTGCCGTCTTTATTATAGATATCCCCGCCGGCCTGCCATAAATATGGATAATAGATATTATTTAATGCCCCGATTGCCGGATCCGCCCATTCCTGTGCAAACGGTATTACATTTCCCAGATTGGCTTCTTTCACCTGCACCAGAACCTGGGTCAGTTCATCCCATGTCTTCGGCAGCTCTGTTATTCCTGCTGCCTTCAAAATGTCCATGTTAAAATATGGAATTCTCGCATTCCCTACAATAAATGGAATTGCATACTGTCCACCTTTCATATTCCCCTGATCGAAGTAGAGATAATTATCCTTCTCTTCCTGAGTAAAATAACTATCTACATCTGCCAGCGTCCCCATCTCAATAAAATCATTGAACATCTCCAGATACATATAGCCTACATCCGGGCCTTCGCCAGAGGAGAAGCCTGTCAGATACTTTTCTTCATAATTTCCCCAAGGCGTAATTTCAATCGAAAGTTTCACATTGTTCTCTTCCGCCCACGGCTCTAATGTCTTAGTCCAGAATTCCTTATCCAGGGAATCTCCTGTTCCAAATGGAGGCATCCATAACAGAAGATTAGCCTTCTCCCCTTTATCAGCTCCTTTTGTGCTGTCTGCATCACTGCTCACACTGCTAGCCGCTGCACTTGTCTCTCCATTTTCTCCTTTTCCGCACCCCAATAGAGAAATACTCGTCATTGCCGTAACCAACAATACACCCAATACTTTTTTTGCTTTCATAAGCTCGCTCTCCTATTCTCTGTTCTCCTCTTGTTACTGCTTCGTAAGCACTCTTATCTTAGCAGATTATTTTAATATCTTAAATGTTCATTTTTTTATAGGTTTAAGCAATTATTATATAATAAAGCGCAAATAATTATATTTTATATGATAAATTTACATTTCTTTCGTTTTGCACTTACACTTCTTTCGTTATTATGCATTTAACTAGCTGTTTTTTAATTGCCATTATATAAAAATTGTATATTCAAGCAATATACCATCGGCACTCTCAACTCCCATACTCCTCAATCTTTTGATCTCTCCTTCATCCATCTGCCATATTAACACGGTATACCTTCGGATAGTTATTGGTGGGTGAACTAAAAAAACACCTAATGGTTGTTCCTTTAGATGCTTTTATATCTTCCTTAAGCAATGCCCTTTGGATTAAAAAATAATAAACTTAGATTATATAATAATATAAAATTGAGTAAATTACCATTTATAAATACATTATTCATACAACAAGGGTAAAAAAAGCAGCTGCTGCACGGCTCTATCCATGCATCAGCTGCCTGACGATTCTCAACCATTAATCTTTAACGTTTCCAACATCAATAACGGATTCTTTCATTTCCTTCTTTTCTTCTGTCCAATCGGAAAGGCCGTCTTCCTCTTCCTTTGACACTTCCCCATTTTCAGAATCCTTATTCTCTACCTTCGGCTCCGGAATTCCCTTTGCCTCCCGGAATATCTTCATGAATTCCTTACCGGTAATGGTCTCTCTCTCGATCAGGAATTCCGCGATCTTATCCATTACATCCCGGTTTTCTGAGAGAAGGCTCTTGGCCTCTTCATATGCTTCTTTCAGCATCTTCATGACTTCATCATCCACCTGGGAAGCAGTGGCTTCCGCACAGTTCATTACAGTACGTCCGCTTAAGTACTGGTCTTCCCTTGATGCCAGGCCCATAAGTCCGAATTTCTCCGACATACCGTACTGGGTGATCATAGCACGAGCTACCTTGGTAGCCTGTTCAATATCATTCGCCGCACCGGTGGTAACGGTGTCAAAGACGATCTCCTCTGCCGCACGGCCGGCCAGATAGCCTACCAGCATGGCGTGAAGTTCTTTCCTGGAGTTTAAGAATTTTTCTTCTTCCGGTACATGCATTACATATCCCAAAGCACCCATGGTTCTTGGAACAATGGTGATCTTCTGCACAGGCTCCGAATCCTTTTGAAGGGCGCTGACCAGGGCGTGTCCCACTTCATGATAAGAAACAATGCGCCGTTCCTCTTTGTTAAGAACACGGTCCTTTTTCTCTTTACCTACAAGCACCACTTCCACAGCCTCAAATAAGTCCTTCTGTGCCACCGCATGGCGGCCGTTTTTCACCGCAAGGATGGCGGATTCATTGATCATGTTGGCAAGATCGGAACCAACGGCTCCTGAGGTTGCCAGAGCAATGGCATCTAAATCAACCGTATCGTCAAGAAGTACATCCCGGGCATGAACCTTTAAGATATCCACACGGCCTTTTAAATCCGGCTTATCCACGATGATCCGCCGGTCAAAACGGCCTGGGCGGAGAAGCGCAGGGTCCAGGATTTCAGGCCGGTTGGTTGCTGCAAGCACTAAAAGTCCCTTAGAGGAATCAAAACCATCCATCTCAGAAAGCAGCTGGTTTAAGGTCTGCTCTCTCTCATCGTTTCCTCCGCCGAATCTGGAATCACGGCTCTTACCGATGGCATCTACCTCGTCTATAAATATAATACAGGGAGCAGATTCCTGGGCCTGCTTAAATAAATCCCGGACACGGGAAGCTCCCACACCTACAAACATCTCTACAAAATCAGAACCGGACAGAGAATAAAAGGGAACATGGGCCTCTCCTGCAACCGCCTTGGCAAGCAGGGTTTTTCCCGTTCCTGGAGGTCCTACAAGAAGCGCTCCCTTAGGAAGCTTTGCACCGATCTTTGTATATTTTCCCGGATTATGGAGGAAATCCACGATTTCAGTTAAGGATTCCTTAGCCTCATCTTCCCCCGCCACATCTTTAAAGGTAATGCCTGTTTCCTTCTGCACATAAACCTTGGCATTGCTCTTCCCAACGCCCATAAGTCCGCCACCACCGACCCTGCGCATCATGAAGTTTAAAAGGAATCCCATGGCTGCAAACAAGAGCAGATAGCTGACAATGGTCTGAATGAAAAAATTGCCGTCACGGCGGGTTCTAAGGGTTTCCACTCCGGCAGTGCGAAGGCGCTCCGCCAGATTTAAATCGTTGTCCATCCTTACCGTATAATAGGTAACGCCAGGTTTATATCCTTCCCAGGTCTTCTTGGGGTTTATGGTAATCTTCGTATCTTCTACATTAACCGACTCCACCTGCTTTTGATCTACCATATTCATAAAGGTATCGTAGCTCAGTTCTTTATTGGTCCTCGTCGTAATCGCGCCGTGCAGATAAGAAATCCCTGCTACCGCAATAAGAAACGCGATGACCCATATGGCGATGGCTTGGGTATTCTTCGGCATCTTATTATTATTATTTTGATTCTTGTTATCCATCTGTGTGAATTCTCCAATCCGGATAGTTTCTACCCATTTTATACCTCTATCATTATAGTGTCAGTTTCCCCATAAATCAAGAAAAGAATTATTAAATCCTTATAAACACCTGGGCTGGTTTTATTTAACAGCCATGAATTTTTACCATAATAATGCTTTCATACAATATTTTATACTTTATATTCTTAGTTTTTTTATAAGACACTGGATTTTTTCAAAGAATAGCTGTATAATTTCTTTTTTAAAAATATTCCCATACCATTACAAAAGGAGGTTACACTGTTATGTCAGTGAAATACGTATTTGTCACCGGAGGAGTTGTGTCCGGGCTTGGCAAAGGTATTACCGCAGCATCTCTTGGACGTCTGCTTAAGGCCAGAGGCTATAAGGTCACCATGCAGAAATTTGATCCGTACATCAACATTGATCCGGGCACCATGAATCCAGTGCAGCATGGTGAGGTTTTCGTCACCGAGGACGGTGCTGAAACCGATCTCGACCTTGGCCATTACGAACGATTTATCGACGAAAATCTGACTCAAAATTCCAACGTTACTACCGGTAAGGTCTACTGGACCGTACTGACCCGTGAACGGCGCGGGGACTTCGGGGGAGGCACCGTACAGGTTATCCCTCACATTACCGACGAAATCAAAAGCCGTTTTCACTGCAGCAACAGCAACTCCTCTGAAACAGAGATCGCCATCATAGAAGTAGGCGGAACGGTAGGCGACATCGAAAGCCAGCCATTCCTTGAGGCGATCCGACAATTCCAACACGAAGCAGGCCACGAGAACGTCATTCTCATCCACGTGACCCTGGTTCCATATCTAAAGGTTTCCGGAGAACTGAAAACCAAACCCACCCAGTCCAGTGTAAAAGACTTACAGGGGATGGGGATCCAACCCGACATCATTGTATGCCGTTCCGAACTGCCCCTTGATGACGGAATCCGAAGTAAAATCGCACAATTCTGTAACGTTCCCAAAACCCATGTACTCCAAAACCTGGATGTGGAAGTATTGTATGAGCTTCCTCTTGCCATGGAGGAAGAACATTTAGCTGAAGTCGCATGTGAAAGCTTAAATCTTCCCTGCCCCAAACCAGACTTAGCGGACTGGACCTTAATGATCGAAAACTGGAAGCATCCGGAAAAAGAGGTGACGGTCGCCTTGGTTGGCAAATACATCCAGCTTCACGATGCCTATATTTCCGTAGTGGAAGCATTAAAACACGGAAGTGTCTTCCACCGGGCGAAGGTTCATATTAAATGGATCGATTCAGAACTTGTTACCGATGAAAACGCGGCCAGCCTTTTCAGTGATGTGAACGGAATTCTGGTCCCCGGCGGTTTTGGCAGCCGCGGCATTGAAGGAAAGATCTCATCCATCCGTTATGCCCGGGAAAACAACATTCCATTCCTTGGCCTCTGCCTTGGAATGCAGATGGCCATCGTGGAATTTGCACGCCACGTAGCGGGCTTTGGCGACGCACACACCTCAGAGCTCGATGAAGAAACTACGCATCCGGTCATCCACTTAATGCCGGACCAGAACGGCATCGAGGACATCGGAGGCACACTGAGACTTGGCTCCTATCCCTGTATGCTGGACAAATCCTCCAAGGCATATGAAGTATATGGGGAAGAGCTGATCCATGAGCGTCACAGACACCGCTATGAGGTAAACAATGATTACCGCGATGATCTGGTAAACGCCGGGATGAAGCTTTCCGGTATCTCCCCGGATGGACGGATCGTGGAAATGATAGAAATTCCATCTCATCCCTGGTTCATCGCCACACAGGCACATCCGGAGTTTAAATCAAGGCCTAACAGACCTCATCCGCTGTTTCGGGATTTCATACGTGCGGCCATTGAAAACAGTTAACTATTAGATTATAACATAAAATTGGGAGTACGGACACTTATTAAGGATCCGGACTCCTTGTTTTATTGTTAAAATAATATTTTTCTTTAAATTATAATTTTCTTTCATTTTTTTCTTGCACTTTTTCAATCTTCTGTATATAATATAATGCAACGTGTATCTGCACGAGAGACAGTTGTGTTTGTATGAGATACACATAAAGGAGGATATCATTTATGAAATTGAAAAAAGTATTTGCAATCACTCTTGCAGCATGTTTGAGTGCCAGCATGGTCGCCGGCTGCAGCACTGGTTCCTCGTCTTCTGCCTCTGGCGGCGAAAAGGTCGTTAAGATCGGCGTGTTCGAACCTACCACCGGAGAAAACGGAGGGGGTGGGTTCCAGGAGCTCCTGGGAATGCGCTATGCAAAGCAGACCCATCCAACGGTTAAAATCGGAGGGGAAGAGTATAAGGTGGAACTGGTGGAAGTGGATAACAAATCCGATAAAACAGAAGCAGTTAACGCTGCACAGAAGCTTGTGAGCGAAAAGGTTTCCGTTGTGCTTGGAAGCTATGGTTCCGGTGTTTCCATTGCAGCAGGACAGATATTTGCAGATGCCAAAATTCCTGCCATAGGCGCCTCCTGTACCAACCCTCAGGTAACCCAGGGAAATGATTTCTATTTCCGGGTATGTTTCCTGGATCCGTTCCAGGGTACGGTCATGGCCAACTACGCCAATGACAACGGGGCAAAGACGGCTGCCGTCATCACCCAGTTAGGAGATGATTATTCCTCCGGCCTTGGATCCTTCTTCAAAACAGCATTCACAGGCTTAGGCGGAAATATTGTCAGCGAAGAACAGTTCCAGACCAATCAGACCGATTTTAAGGCAATCCTTACAAACATCAAGGCTCAGAATCCTGATATCATTTTTGCACCATCTTCCATTACTACGGCTCCTCTTATCATCAAGCAGGCCCGTGAACTTGGAATTACAGCTACCATCGCTGCCGGTGATACCTGGGAGAACTCCACCATCATCGAAAATGCAGGCAGCTCTGCACAAGGCGTTGTCCTTTCTACCTTCTTTGACGAAGCAGAACCAGCCAACGAGGAGGCTGCTGCCTTTATCTCCGGCTTTAAGGCTTACTTAAAGGAAAATAAGCAGGACGAAATCATCCCGGCTGTATCTGCACTCGGCTATGATTCTTACCTCTGCGCAATAAAGGCCATTGAAACCGCTGGCTCCACAGACGGCACCGCCATCCGTGATGCATTAAAGGGCGTATCCATTGACGGCGTTACCGGAAGCATATCCTTTGATGAAAATGGAGATGCCAAGAAAGACATGGCGTTCATAAAGACCATTGATAACGGCAAATTTAAATTCTTGACGACTACTACGGTTAAATAATAACTAAGATACCGTGACAATGCAGTCATTACCAGATGAGTGGGGACGTATTTCCTTCCCCACTCGTTCCATTTGCGGGATCAATGAGCTGAATAAAAATATATTCGGTGAATGCCGCATGATTCATTACATATTACATATTACATACTCAACAGATAGGAGGCATTTCGCCACATGAGTCTTACAACCTTTTTACAGCAGTGCCTGACCGGTATCTCCCTGGGCGGCGCTTATGCGCTGATTGCCATTGGTTATACCCTGGTTTACGGTATCCTGCGGCTCATCAACTTCGCCCACGGCGATATTTTCATGATGGCCGGTTATTTTATGATATTTGCCATGGCAAGTTTTCCATGGTACATTTCCATTCCAGTGGTTTTACTGGTCACCGTATTATTAGGCGTATCCATCGAACGGGTGGCTTACCGCCCCTTACGTACCGCACCCAGAATGTCCGTCATGATTTCTGCTATCGGTGTCTCCTACCTTTTGCAGAATCTGGCTACCTATCTGTTCACAGCCCTGCCAAAGGGATATCCGGAAATTCCGTTTCTTAAGAAGATCTACCAGATCGGCGGTCTTTCCGCATCCTTTGTAACATTCTTAACGCCGGTCCTGACACTTGTCGTTGTTTATGGGCTTATCACCCTGATCAATAAGACAAAAATCGGCATGGCCATGCGCGCAGTCGCAAAGGATTATGATACTGCCGCCCTTATGGGAATCAAGATCAACCGCATCATCACCATTACCTTTGCCATTGGCTCCCTTTTAGCCGCCGTCGGCTCCGTGCTTTATTTTACGGACCGAATGACCGTATTCCCGTTCTCCGGCTCCCTGCCTGGCTTAAAATGCTTTGTTGCCGCAGTATTCGGCGGTATCGGCAGCATTCCAGGCGCCGTGATCGGAGGCTTTATCCTTGGCCTTGGCGAAACAGCCCTGGTAGCTATGGGATATTCCACCTTCAGCGACGCATTTACCTTTGTTCTGCTAATCATCATTCTCCTGATCAAGCCTACGGGACTGTTCGGCGAGAAGACCACCGATAAAGTGTGAGGTGCCCCCTATGAAGAAAAATGCAGTTTCCAAAAACAAACTTTATACTCTGGCCGCTCTTTTAGTCATCATCGTCCTGCTTGCTTTTTTACAGGCTAACAGCGCCCAGTACAGCTATCAGATCTCCATCCTGGAGCGAAGTGCCATCTACGCGGTGGTTGCCGTCTCCATGAACCTGCTTACCGGCTTTACGGGATTATTCTCCTTAGGCCAGGCCGGTTTTATGGCGATCGGAGCCTATACCGTAGCCATCCTTACCATTCCGGTGGAAAGCAGGGCCAGCGTTTACTATGTAAACGGCATCTCTCATGCTATCGCGAACTTACACTGCCCTTATTGGCTGGCCTTAATTATCGCAGGGCTCCTAGCCGCAGCCATGGCCGCCCTTATCGGCATTCCTGTTCTCCGGTTAAAAAGTGATTATCTGGCTATTGCAACCCTGGGCTTTTCCGAGATCATTCGGGCTGTCATTGCGGCTCCCCAGCTAGACAAGATCACCAACGGTTCTTACGGATTAAAAAGTATTCCCGGGTTTCCTAACCTTTTTACAGCCTTTGGGCTCCCGGCCCTTTGCATCCTTTTAATGGTCCTACTCATTAATTCCTCTTACGGACGCGCATTTAAGGCCCTCCGCGAAGATGAAGTGGCTGCTCAGGCCATGGGACTTAACCTATTCCGTTATAAGGAGCTGGCCTTTGTCATCTCTTCCTTTTTCACAGGCGTAGGCGGAGGGCTTCTGGCCATATTCATGCGCTCCATTGATTCGAAGACCTTTTCCATCAACTTAACCTACGATATCCTGTTAATCGTAGTCCTTGGAGGAATCGGAAGCATTACAGGAAGCGTCATCGGCGCCTTTCTGGTCACCGCAGGAAGGGAATGGCTTCGTTTCTTTGATAATCCGCTGGTTATCGGAGGATTTGAAGTACCCCTGTTCCGTTCCGGTTTCCGTATGGTCATCTTTTCTATTTTATTGATGATGGTGGTGCTCTTCTACCGCCGCGGGATCATGGGCAGCAATGAATTTTCCTGGGAGGGGCTTGGCCGGCTTATCCGAAGTATTCCATCCAGGCTGAAGAGAAAAAGCAAAGCACAGAAGGGAGATAACGCATAATGTCAAACACGGCAAAGACTCCAATTAACGTGCTCCACATGCAGGACATTACCATGCAGTTCGGCGGCGTTGTGGCCGTAAACGGTCTGACCCTTGACGTAAACCAGGGAGAAATCGTGGCCTTAATCGGTCCCAACGGCGCTGGAAAAACAACCGCATTTAACTGTGTTACCGGTATTTATGAGCCAACCTACGGGCAGGTGGACTTTATGGGAGAAACCATTCTTTCCAATACCCCGAAGGGAAAAATGAAAAAAAACTATCTGGGAGAAGTAACGCCAGGTCCAATCTCAGTGATCAGCAGCACGCCTGATGTGATTACAAAAGGAGGCATTGCACGTACCTTCCAGAATATCCGCCTTTTCGGACAGCTGACCGTATTTGACAATGTGCTCATCGCAAAGCACATGCGTGCCAAACAGAATGTATTTTCCGCAACTCTTCGGTTAAACCGCAGGGAAGAGGAACGGATGCGTGCGGAAACCGCTGCCCTTTTAGAGGAACAAAACCTGCTTCATTTAAAGGATGAAATTGCAACCTCTCTTCCCTATGGCTTACAGAGGCGCTTAGAAATCGCCAGAGCCCTTGCAACGGAACCAAAACTTCTGCTGCTTGACGAGCCGGCTGCAGGCATGAATCCCCAGGAAACCCAGGAATTAACAGATTTTATTAAACAGATCCGGGATTCTTACCATCTTACCGTATTCATGATCGAGCACCATATGGATCTGGTCATGCAGATTTCCGACCGTATCTATGTATTGGATTTCGGGAAACTGATCGCACAGGGAACGCCGGAGGATATCCAGAACAATGAACGGGTAATTGAAGCATATCTGGGGGTGAGCGACGATGCTGAAGATTGATAACTTGCGAGTGAATTACGGCGGAATTGAAGCCGTTAAGGGAATTTCCTTTGAAGTACCAGATAAGAGCATTGTGACCCTGATCGGAGCCAATGGAGCCGGAAAAAGCACGACCTTAAAATCCATTGTCGGTCTGGTAAAGCCGTCAGCCGGAAGCAGCATCACCCTGGATGGGGAGGAACTGATCGGCAAGGATACTCCGGATATTATATCCAGGGGAATTGCCCTGGTACCGGAAGGACGTCATGTATTTCCGGATATGACCGTTATTGAAAATATCAAGATCGGAGCCTATTTAAGAAATGACGATCTTAAGGAGGATATCGACTGGATTTATGATTTATTTCCCCGGTTAAAAGAAAGGAGCTGGCAGCTTTCCGGTACCCTTTCAGGAGGCGAACAGCAGATGCTGGCAGTTGCCAGGGCTCTTATGAGCCAGCCAAAGATCCTCATGATGGATGAACCTTCACTGGGTCTTGCTCCGCTGATTGTAAAGGATATCTTCTCTATTATCCGGGAGATCAACAAAAAGGGGGTAACCGTTCTTCTCATCGAACAAAATGCCAATATGGCCCTTCACACGGCTGATATCGGCTACGTTCTGGAAACTGGGCGGATCACCTTGACAGGGTCCGGGAAAAAGCTGTTGGCCGATGAATCGGTAAAAGCAGCTTATCTTGGAAAAAAGAAGAATTAAAAACAAAGGTTGCAGACAGGAAGCCCCTTTTATACGGGGCGCCAATCTGCAACCTTTATTTTTATTTTTTAATATCATTGTCATGGAATCACCCGCCGTATGGTGACTGGCTTTCTGTAATTCCAGGTGGAGATTTTGATCCCGCTCCTGCGGTTTGCCGCATGGACGATTTTTCCCTTTCCAATATACATGGCCACATGGTCGATTTGCCTTCCGCTTGCATAGAACAGCAAGTCGCCAGGCTCCATGCTGGACGCTGGTATGACTTCTCCCTCTTCGGCCTGCTGCCTGGAGGTACGGTCTAAATGAACTCCTGCGGCATGCTCCATCACATACTGGACAAAACCGGAGCAGTCCGCCCCTGTATTAGGATTGGTGCCGCCCCATCGATATGGGTTCCCCACGAACCCGACCGCATAGTTTACAACCTGATTGCGAAGGTCACTGCTTTTTTCCGCTTCAGGTATGGTAAATGCGATTGTGGCATTTTCTGGTACATAGGCATAGGCTGTCTGACCATTATATTGGATTTTTGCCCATCCCCCGTTATGGGAGATAAAAGGATATGTTTCACCCTCATGAATCTTGCCCAGTACTTCAGAATCCGTATTCGGTTTGCTGCGGACCCGAAGGGTTTCAGTGTCTACCCGGAGCATCAGCTTCATGTTATAGTAGGCAATTGCTCTGGCATCTTGTCCGGTGGCCAGATATTTTCCGTATACATATCCGGTTACCTGTCCTGACTTTATTTTATACCAGCCATTTTCTTCTGACAGCACACTGCTGCCGGCATGGTTTCTCAATTTCCCCACGATTTCCGCATCATTCTTTGGTTCTTTTCTGATGTTCAAGGAATCCTCCACCACACTCACCCCAAGATTCTGAAAGATTGAGTTGAAGGTTCCATACCTCATTTTTTCCTGCGTAAGACCGGCCGGCGTTTCCCCACCTTCCTGTTTCATGGATTCCTGATATTGATCCATGTAGACCGAAATGCCTGCTACTGGCGAACCGGTCTTAAGGTTAGGTTCTGATTTTGCGGCCTGTACATCTGCTGTTCCTATCCATACGGCACTGCCGCATGCTATAGCAAAGCCTAGTACCTTCCATGCTTTGTCAGTCATATGCACTTTCCTTCGCAAGTTATGGCCTTTCCTTTACAAATGAGTGATTTGCTGATCTGAAAGGTCTTTTAAATACCGCATCCCGTATTCTCTATCCTTCCCGATCTGTGCTTTTAATTGTTCCAGCCCTTCAAATTTCCGTTCAGGACGGACAAAATGCAAAAGCTGTACTTCTATAGTCTTTCCATATATATCCTCATTTATACCATAAATAAAGGTTTCTGCTACAACAGGTGAATTTCCCTCCACCGTTGGCTTTCTTCCGATATTCGTAATACCCCCATAATAAGTACCGTCCACATATACTTTGGACACATACACGCCGAATAAAGGAAGGTGTTTCTCCGGCGAAGGCAGAATATTGGCCGTGGGGAATCCAAGAACCGCTCCTCCGATATGGTTGCCGTGGACCACGGTTCCATGTATGGCATATGGCTCTCCCAAAAGCTCGTTGGCCTTTTCCATATTTCCGGCATCCAGCTGCTCCCTGATGTAAGTACTGCTGATATCCCGGTGGTCATCCTGCTCTTTCGGGATAACGATCAGTTCATAACCATACCGGTCTTTCCACTGGTATAGGCTGTCTGCATTTCCCGCTCCCTGGTATCCAAAGGAACAATCCGTACCAACTACGATGATCCTGGCATTCATCTGGCCTGCCAGAACACGCTCTACGAATTCCTCTGGCTCCATATGCGAGGTTTCCTCTGTAAAGGGGTATTCCACCAGATAATCGATGCCGATCTTCTCCAGATTGTTTTTTCTCTCCAGATTAGTAGTGATGGCCTTTTGGGGGCTTCCTGTCATGAGGGTAATGGGGGCCATATCAAAGGTAAGGACAGCCGTTTTATACCCTTTGGCTGCCTTTAGCTCTCCCATCCGCTTTAACAGCTTCTGGTGGCCTCTGTGGCGTCCATCGAATTTTCCCAGAGTTACGATTGCAGGCTCTTCAATCTGAAATTCTCTGGTTCCGGTTATATATTCCATGATTCATTTCCTCTTTCCTGCCCGACTTCTCAGGGCATATAGGGATCCCTGGAAGGGGTTTCCTCTCTCTTGCCCTGCTTTCCGGGCATAAAGGCATGCCTTAAGGCGTTCCTCCCAGAAATACCTTTTGAGGCTTAAGAAGTTCCTTCTTCCTGTCAGGTACGTAAACTCCAATAAACTGGTTCCTGCTGTCATAGACTCTTACAGGTCCGTCAGGTAACAGAGTATCTCCCTCTGCCTGGTTCCTGTAAAAGGGGTTTCCATTGTGCACCAGCTTGTCAAAATCCTGTTTCATCTTAAGTGCCGGATAATCCGAAAACACCTTGTCCACAGCAAGGATATGATTCTCCAGGGTTCCATCATCCCGAAGTTCCTCGATCTGTGCCAGAGTCAGGCTGTCCTCTAAACAAAACCCGGAAACCTGGGTGCGGAGAAGGGATTCCATGCACCCTCCGCAGCCAAGTTTTCTCCCGATGTCATAGCAAAGGGTCCTGATATAAGTTCCCTTGGAACAGGTTACTGTCATAGTAACCCGTGGGAGCAGGATCCGGTCTACAGTGATCTCCAAAATCTCCACAGGCCTGGCTTTCCGCTCCACTTCTTTTCCGGCCCTGGCCAGCTCATAAAGCTTTTTTCCATCCACCTTTAAAGCAGAATACATGGGAGGTATCTGATCGTAATGACCAAGAAAGCTGAGTACGGCTTCCTTCACCTGGGCCTCATCTGCCTTGACCGGATATTCCTTAAGAATTTCTCCCGTAGTATCCTGGGTATCAGTTTCCCTGCCCAGAAGCAGGACCGCCTCATAGGTTTTGGTCTTATCCGTCAGCATATCGCAAAGCTTCGTCGCCTTTCCCAGGCATACGGGTAATACTCCCTCTGCCATAGGATCCAGGGTTCCTGTATGTCCTATCTTTTTCTGCTTTAAAATACCTCTCATTTTCGCCACAACGTCATGAGAGGTAAATCCTTTTTCCTTGTATACATTGATGATGCCGTCTGCCATAGATCCGTCTCCTAGTTAAGCTGTTTTGCAATCTGATTCGACAGATTGTTGATCACATCATGAACACTTCCTGCCATGGTACAGCCGGCCGCTTTCTTATGACCGCCGCCCCCGAAATAAACGGCAATTTTGCTCACATCAAGATCCGTGGTAGAGCGCAGACTCACCTTATACTCCCTGCATGAGATTTCATACATGAATATGGCACATTCCACACCCTCTGTGATTCGAAGCTGATCAATGATTCCATCCATATCAGCACCGGTAACACCGTAGAAATCCATTTCCTTTTTGCTGATGGCACTGAAAATGCAACGGTTGTCGTGAAAGGCTATGCTCTCTAATAAAGCCCTTCCCAGAATCTGATTCTGGATATAGGTCTTCCGGTAAAAACTGTCATCGATGATCTTTGAAAAGTCGATTCCCTTTTCCATCAGCTTCCCTGCAATCTCCATCGTCCTTTTTGAAGTGCAGTCGTATTTAAACACTCCGGTATCATGGATAATTCCGGTATAAATGCATTCTGCTATTTCCCTGGTAATCTTATTTTCATCTAAGAGGCCGTAAAGCACCTCGCAGGTCGAACTTGAATCATCCTGTACAATATTCTCTTTTGCATATCTTAAATTGGTAACGTGGTGATCCACACAGAGACTTTTTTTTGCGGTATTTAAGAACTTTGCTGCCTCCCCTAACCGGAGCGTATCACTGCTGTCAAGGCAAACACAGAGATCATATTCCTTATCCTCTGAAAAGTCACTGACAATGCGGTCAAAATTCCTGAGATAATCAAATTTGGAAGGAGGGGTCTCAAGATAAACCACCGCCTCCACTTGCGGATGATGCTGTTCCAGATAGTTGTAAGCCGCCAGACAGGAACCAACGCAGTCCCCGTCCGGACGGACATGACCCATGATTGCTACCGTTTTCACATCTTCAAGCACTGTGTCAAAAAAACTCACAAGGGCACCTCCCTAATCTCTGATATCTTTTGTTACCTCGTCTATTAATTTGGACATATTTACTCCATACTCAATGGACTGGTCCAAAATAAACTTGATCTCCGGCGTGTTGCGAAGGTTTACTCTCCTTGCCAATTCACGGCGGATGTAACCTTCTGCACTTTTTAATCCTTCAATGGTAGCCTTACCGGCCTCCTCGTCTCCCAGAATACTGATGAATGCCTTACAGTATTTTAAATCCGGGGTGACGGAAACGTCAACCACGGTAGTCATGGGATGGATTCTTGGATCTTTGATTTCCAGACGGATGATCTCACTTAACTCCCTCTGGACCTCCATGTTGATTCTGGTATTCTTTATACTGTTTTTACGCATGTTATTCCTTTCGCTTTTTGTCCGCAGTTTCAAAAAGACCAGCCCGCATTACGGGCTCATCTTTTCAAAATTCCAGGATGCAGGTTCCTAGCGGGGAACCTCCACCATGGCATATGCTTCAATCATATCGTCTTCCTGAATATCATTAAATTTCTCAAATACTAGGCCGCACTCATAACCGGTTGCAACTTCCTTCACATCATCCTTAAATCTCTTTAAGGAAGCCAGAGGACCATCGTAGATCTGCTCTCCGGCACGTGTGATGCGGACGCTGCAGCCTCTCTGGAACTTACCGTCCATTACATAGGAGCCTGCAATGGTACCTACTCCGGATGCCTTAAAGGTCTGGCGCACGATAGCGTGGCCGATGATCTTCTCTTCAAATACCGGATCAAGCATGCCCTTCATCGCTGCCTCTACATCCTCAATAGCCTGATAGATTACCTTGTAAAGTCTCATATCCACTTTTTCCCGGTCTGCAATGGATTTTGCAGTTACATCAGGCCTTACGTTAAAGCCGATGATGATCGCATTGGATGCGGAAGCCAGGGAAACGTCAGACTCATTAATTGCGCCTACGCCTCCGTGAATCACCTTTACCATAACCTCTTCGTTAGACAGCTTCACAAGGCTCTGCTTTACCGCTTCCACGGAACCCTGTACATCTGCTTTCACGATAAGCGGAAGCTCCTTGATGTTGCCGGCTTTGATCTGACTGAATAAATCATCCAGTGATAACTTAGCCTTTGTATCTTCCAGTAATTTATTCTTACCTTCGGAAATAAATGTCTCAGCAAAGGTTCTTGCTTCTTTTTCATTTTCGGTTCCAACCAGGACTTCGCCTGCATTTGGAACGTCATTAAGTCCTAAAATCTCAACCGGGGTGGATGGACCTGCTTCTTTTACTCTGCGGCCCTTATCATCCATCATGGCACGGACTTTTCCGTAACAGGAACCAGCGGAAACCGTATCACCTACCCGAAGGGTTCCCTTCTGTACCAGTACAGTAGCTACCGGTCCTTTACCCTTATCAAGCTCAGCCTCAATAATAAGACCTCTTGCCCGGCGGTTCGGATTTGCCTTTAATTCCTTTACTTCTGCGGTTAGAAGGATCATTTCCAGAAGTTCTTTGATACCGTCCTTTGTATGGGCAGAAACCGGAACAAATATGGTACTTCCGCCCCAGTCCTCAGGAATCAGTTCATATTCAGATAATTCCTGCTTTACCTTGTCAATATTGGCACTTGGTTTATCAATCTTATTAATGGCTACAATGATCTCCACTTCAGCTGCCTTGGCATGGTTGATTGCCTCCACAGTCTGAGGCATCACACCGTCATCAGCTGCTACTACAAGAATTGCGATATCAGTAGACTGAGCACCTCTCATACGCATAGCGGTAAAGGCCTCGTGTCCCGGAGTATCTAAAAATGTGATCTTTTCTCCGTTTACTTCAACGGTATAAGCACCAATATGCTGCGTGATCCCGCCTGCCTCTCTGGAGGTTACATGGCTTTGGCGGATCGCATCAAGAAGGGATGTTTTACCATGGTCAACATGGCCCATTACGCAGACTACCGGCGGTCTGGAAACCATATCTGCCTCATTTTCATCAGCCTCTTTCAGCAGTTCTTCAATAACATCTATTTTTATTTCTTTCTCGCAGAGAACATCATATCCCAAAGCGATCTCTTCCGCCTGGTCATAATCGATTTCCGTATTAAGAGTAACGATTTTACCCTGTAAGAACAGCTTCTTTACAATGGCAGACGGCTGAAGCTTCATCTTCTCAGCCAGTTCCTTAATCGTCATGATATCCGGGAGAGTTATGGTCTTTATCTCTTCTACCTTAGGCTCTACATGCACCGGAGGCTGAACCGGAACTTTTAACGGTTTTCCGCCTTTGCCCTGTGCTCTTTTCTTAGCCTCGTCATCTTTATCTCTCTTATCAAATCTGTCATTTTTATAAGTGTTCTTTGCAGCCCTGTTGCTGGTAGGCTTTGCCTGGATTGGAGTATCAAAGGAACCTGTCTTAGGACCAGCA
Organism: Lacrimispora sphenoides JCM 1415; assembly: GCF_900105615.1. Lineage (NCBI taxonomy): Bacteria > Bacillati > Bacillota > Clostridia > Lachnospirales > Lachnospiraceae > Lacrimispora > Lacrimispora sphenoides. The sequence continues at coordinate 2,881,223 of NZ_LT630003.1, forward strand.
TCTCTGCCTGTACGTTGTCCCTGTGGTCTTCCATCACGGTTGCCCTGGTAGCCTCCCTGGCCCTGCGGTCTTCCGTCACGGTTGCCCTGGTAGCCTCCCTGGCCCTGCGGTCTTCCGTCACGGTTGCCCTGATAGCCTCCCTGGCCCTGCGGTCTTCCGTCACGGTTTCCCTGGTAGCCTCCGCCCTGTGGTCTTCCGTCGCGGTTGCCCTGGTAGCCTCCCTGGCCCTGTGGTCTTCCGTCACGGTTGCCCTGGTAACCACCGCCCTGCGGTCTTCCGTCGCGGTTGCCCTGGTAGCCTCCCTGGCCCTGTGGTCTTCCGTCACGGTTACCCTGGTAGCCTCCCTGACCCTGTGGTCTTCCGTCACGGTTGCCCTGATAGCCTCCCTGACCCTGTGGTCTTCCGTCACGGTTGCCCTGATAGCCTCCCTGACCCTGTGGTCTTCCGTCACGGTTGCCCTGATAGCCTCCCTGGCCCTGTGGTCTTCCGTCACGGTTGCCCTGGTAGCCTCCCTGGCCCTGTGGTCTTCCATCACGATTGCCCTGGTAACCTCCCTGGCCCTGTGGTCTTCCGTCACGGTTTCCCTGGTAGCCTCCCTGGCCCTGTGGTCTTCCGTCACGGTTTCCCTGGTAGCCTCCCTGGCCCTGTGGTCTTCCATCACGGTTTCCCTGATAGCCTCCCTGAGGTCTTCCGTCACGGTTTCCCTGGTAGCCTCCCTGGGGTCTTCCTTCACGGTTGTCACGGTTACCCTGATAGCCTCCCTGAGGTCTTCCTTCCCGGTTATCGCGGTTTCCCTGGTAGCCTCCCTGGGGTCTTCCACCTTCCACGTTTTCTGTATTCTGCTCTCTTGTTAATTCAGCAGCTCCTGATAAAGACTGCTCTGAAACCTGACGATTTCTTGAATCTCCGTTCTGTCGGTCCGACTGAAAAGATCTTCCTCCCTGGGAATGCTGTCCCTGAGGCTTCATCTGTGCATTCTGCGGTCTGAATACTGCCGCAATTTTTTTCTTCGGCGCATCGGAATCATCTCCATCCGGTGAATTGGATTGTACCGGAGCGGTTCCCCGGTTGTGGCCGCCTACTTCTTTTTTCACGATTGCCGCCTGCTCATCCGTAACGTTGGAAGAGCTCTTTAAATTTATATTATGTTTTTCCAAGATATCCAGTATCTCCTTACTACTGTCTTTTCCCAGTTCTTTTGCCAGATCATATACTCTCATGCTTTCCTCCATTCTGTGCGCGCTCTGCAGCACATACCGGTAGATGTGAAAGGTCCTCTTCACATTCACTACCGACCTTTGTATTCATCAGTTTCACGACTGCCTTTGCAAACCCATGATCCACGATAGCAAGGGATGCTCTCATCTCTTTCCCCATAGCGTGGCCCAGTTCATCTTTTCCCCCTAAAAAGTAGATTGGAACCTCATAGTAAGTACACATATTGGTAAACATTTTCTTAGTATTCTCCGAGGCCTCCTCAGATATGATTACTAATGATGCTTTCCCAGTTTTTACGGTCTTTTCTGTCATGAATTCTCCGCTTACAGTCTTTCCTGCTTTAGTGGCCAGACCAATCAGATTAAGGATCTTTTGTCTGTCATCCAAACTGTTCCATCTCCTTTTCCAATGCTTCGTAGACTTCTTTCGGAATCGCCATCTTGAAGGAACGCTCAAGCCCCTTGCTTTTTACTGCCTTCTTAAAACATTCCATAGAAGGGCAGAGATAAGCTCCCCGTCCGTTTTTACGTCCGGTTGTATCAAGTAGGATCTCATCCTCTGAGGTTTTCAGAACACGAATCATTTCTTTTTTATTTTTCATCTCACCACAGCCGATGCACTGTCTGAGCGGTAATTTCTTTGTACTCACGTTTCCATCACTTCCTGTTTTTTATACTGGTAATCACCAGCCAGGTCTTATTCCTGGTAGTCGTCCTGATACTCTTCCTGGTAGTACTGCGTTTCGCTGTTTCCACTGTCATGGTTTTCATTTCCAAAACTTTCAAATCCAGATCCAGCTTCCTGATAATCAAGCCCCAGCTCCTCAAACAGACCGAGTTCTCTTGCCTGCGTCTCACTCTTAATGTCAATCTTATATCCGGTAAGACGTGCTGCAAGCCTTGCGTTCTGTCCTTCCTTGCCGATGGCCAGTGATAATTGATAATCCGGAACAATAACCTGAGCTTCCTTTGATTCCTCGTCTGCAACAACACAGATAACCTTTGCCGGGCTTAATGCATTTTCAATCAAATAGGCCGGATTCTCATCCCAGTTGATGATATCGATTTTCTCTCCTCTTAACTCATTTACTATGGAGTTAACCCTTGCACCGTTTAAGCCTACGCATGCACCTACCGGATCTACATTGGCATCATTGGATTTAACAGCAATTTTTGTTCTGGAACCTGCTTCTCTTGCAATTGCCTTGATTTCCACGGTTCCGTCTTTCACCTCTGCAACCTCGGATTCAAACAGGCGTTTTACAAGGTCCGGATGAGTTCTGGATACGGAAATCCTTGGGCCTTTGGGAGTATCCTTTACTTCCAGAACGAACACTTTGATTCTCTCTGTGGCTTTAAACACTTCTCCTTTTACCATTTCTGTTTCATTCAGAATGGCATCTACTTTGCCCAGATTAATGCTTACATTCCTGCCCAGATATCTCTGCACAATTCCTGTGACAACTTCCCTCTCCTGGCAGTACCAGTCGTTAAAGAGAGATTTTCTGCCTTCCTCACGGATTTTCTGCAGGATCACGTTCTTTGCATTTTGTGTAGCGATTCTTCCAAACTTCTTTGAGTCGATCTGGCAATGGATCACATCGCCGATATCGTACTTTGGATCTGCCATCTTTGCATCTGCCAGGCTGATCTGCAACAGGGGATCTTCAACTGTTTCCACCACTTCTTTTTCTGCAAATACATTGAAATCACAGGTTTCACGATTGATGCTGACCTTGATATTATCCGCTTTTCCGAAATGGTTCTTGCACGCCGTAAGGAGAGAATTTTCGATTGCCTCTAACAGGGTATCCTTGCTGATATTATTCTCCTTCTCCAGAATATTCAGTGCTTCTAACAGTTCCTTATTCATTTTTTTATCCTCCTAATATCTCTTACTGTTTAGAAATCAAATGCCAGCCGGATCAAAGCGATTTCCGGGCGGTTCAACACAAGCTCTATTCCGTCTTCCTGGGTAATGGTCACTGTTTCCCTGTCATAGGATGTAAGCGTTCCTGTAAAATCCTTCTGTTTGTTTAAAGGCTTATATAACTTAATATCCACATCTTTTCCGATACTTCTATCAAAGTCTTTATCTTTTTTTAGCGGTCTTCCAAGCCCCGGAGAGCTTACCTCTAAAATGTAACTGTCCGCAATAAAATCCTTTTCATCCAGCCAGTCTCCCAGCCTGCGGCTTATGGTTTCGCAATCATCTACCGTAATCCCGCCTTCTTTATCTATATAAGCCCGCAGATACCAGTTTCCTGCTTCTTTTACGTACTCTACATCTACCAGTTCGAAATTATTTTCTTCCATAAGGGGCAGCAAAAAGCTTTCTGTCTTTGCCTCGTACTCTTCTCTCTTCGCCATCTTTCTCCCACCTTTCCAAACAAATTGAAAGAGTGGACTTTCGCCCACTCTTTATCCGCTAACTGTCATGTTATCGTAGACAGTATAACACCGTTTATACTCCATTGCAAGGGTTTTTTCTTATTTTTCCAGCATTTCCGCCATCTATTCCACCATTTTATTGGCTTTTCCTGTAGTGGCCAATCATCAGGCTGTGAAAAAAAGAAAAAAACAGCAATCCGGCATTTTATATCATAGGGAAGAAGGTCTGGTCCTTCACACTCCTTTTTTTTGTACATATCATAACACTATATCAGATCAAATCTGTCATATAAGGAGGACCCATGAAGCCAAAACTGGAAGTTCGCGGGATCAGTTACTCCTATCATTCCCTTGAGGGTGAGACACTGGCCCTTTCCAATATATCATTTACTGCAGATAACGGAGAATTTCTTGCAATCGTCGGCCCATCCGGCTGCGGGAAATCTACCCTTCTATCTCTTCTTAGCGGATTATTAGAACCTGACGAAGGTGAAATCTTAATTGACGGCGTCTCCCAGGCAAAATCCGGCGTCAATATCGGTTACATGCTGCAACGGGATCACCTTTTTGAATGGCGTACTATTATGGGAAATGCCGAACTGGGGCTGGAAATTCAGAAAAAGCGAAACAAAAGCTCCAAAGAAAAGCTGCATCAGATGCTCCATACTTACGGCCTTGGAAGCTTTGAGCAGGCAAAGCCGTCTGAACTGTCCGGAGGTATGCGGCAGCGTGCCGCACTGGTCCGCACCCTGGCCCTGGAACCGGACCTTCTTTTATTAGACGAACCATTTTCCGCATTGGACTATCAAACCAGGCTTTCCGTCTGTGATGACATCAGTTCCATTATAAAAAGCACTCATAAAACTGCGATTCTTATCACACATGACCTTTCCGAAGCTATCAGTGTTGCCGACAGAGTCATTGTACTGACAAGCAGGCCCGGCAAAATAAAAGCCATCGTACCGGTTTCCTTCGGAGGAGATGATATACGGCCCTTGACACGGCGGAATATGCCGGAATTTTCTGTTTACTTTAATCAGGTATGGAAGGAGCTGCAGAATCATGATTGAGACTCATCCCACCTTAGCCCAACAGGAGTTTATTGAAAAGGAAAAGCTGCACCGCCGCAACGTCAGAGTGTGGCGTACCATGCTGCTGGTACTGCTTCTTTCTCTTTGGGAGCTGTGTGCAAGACTGGGCATGATCAATGACTTCATATTCAGCTCGCCTTCCCGTGTGACCATCTGCTTTCTTACTATGGTTGTGGACAAAAGCATTTTTATGCACATCGGGGTAACCGTAATGGAAACCCTCATAAGCTTTGCCCTGGTCACCGTCTCAGGCCTGCTGATCGCTGTTCTTTTATGGTCCAGCCGCAGTGTATCGGAAGTGTTGGAGCCTTATCTTGTCATGCTTAACAGCCTTCCAAAATCCGCCCTTGCTCCCATCTTAATTGTATGGCTGGGTAATAATATTAAGACCATCATTGTTGCTTCCATTTCTGTGGCCGTTTTTGGATGCATTATGACGCTCCATACCGGTTTTTCCCAGGTAGATCCTGACATGATCAAGCTGATCTATTCCCTGGGCGGTAAGAAAAAGGATGTCCTTTTCAAGGTACTTCTTCCTGGTTCTGTGCCTCTTATCATCAGCAATACAAAGGTCAATATCGGGCTTTGTCTGGTTGGTGTAATCATTGGAGAATTTTTGGCGGCAAATAAAGGACTGGGATATTTGATCATCTATGGAAGCCAGGTATTTAAGATGGATCTGGTGGTAATGAGCATCGTGATCCTGTGTATTGTATCGGCGATATTGTATCAGGGGATTGCTTTGCTGGAAAAGAAGATTAAGTTTTAACTTTTTCACTTGATAAAAGGAACTTTCACAGTATATTAATTAACTATGCTGCAGAAGTTCCTTTTATCCATATCCTACTCTATCCCCATGATTTTTCCAACAGCCAAATGGTTGACTTTACCGATAATTATATTTGCTCAATAACACATACGGGAATCTATTTCCTTTAATCTATTCAGCCATTTTGCAATACAGCCGCTTTTAAAGAAATCCAGTAACGCTCCATCACAAAACCGTTCAGCACGGACAGCTCCTGTAATGAGAGCCATGACACACTGAGCATCTAATGACGACACCTCTGCATCTTTCATAGATATAATTCCCCACTCAAGACCATTCTTATCCAGAATTTCTCCATAATGATTTAAATCCATATCTTCATTGTCATCTATGGTTTTATATACATCTTGTATGAATGCACTGACAAAATCTGAATAATTAACAAATGACATTCGAATAGGATTTTCTACGATTCCTTTATTTTCTTTATCAATTATCCAATTACCGTACTCAGTTTTTGCAAGCTGTGATAAATATTTTGTCAATATTACAAATCTCTCTGCCATGCACTTTATCTCCCGAAAATATAACCTTATCTTATTTATAAACCTTTCTTTTAAAATAACTATTGTTTATATACTATATCAAAATGTATTATTTGTCTATTTTATATCGATATCGTAATGGTTTATTTTTGTTTAAGTTCCCCTTTATATATTGAATCATTTAACAACATAATGTATAACTAATACTGAGAGTTTTCTTCATATATATATGTTATCAATTATGTAATTTTAACTTCATAAACAAAAAGTGGATTTGTCATAGATTCATAAATTGATTCATTTAAAAGGAAACCACCATTTAAAAAGATAAATGAAAAGCGCATTGCAAAAGAACGTGCCAAAGAGGAAAAAGAACGCTTTGAACAAGAGTACACAGATACCATGAACTCGTTGAGAGAACGAATAAAAGAACTTGAAAAAGTCAATATGAATCTTAACATATTTCAATGGAGAAAAAAGGCTGACGTTGATAAAGAACTTACAGGATTGTACGAACGGATACGACAAACACGGGAAAAATACGGGAAGGACTGGTAATATAGCTGGAACGTCAACCATATCATTTCGTATCCACAGCTTTTTAATATGGATCTGGTGGTAATGAGCATCACTGTGTATTGTATCGGCGATTTTGTATCAAGGGATTGCTTTGTATGAGAAGAAGAATAAATTTTTTTAAAAAGGAGTCTTAACCTTATGGAATTATATTGAACCATAAGGCTAAAGCTCCTTTATTTCAATCCATTACATCTGGGCAATCTTGTGAGGATTTAAAATATTATTAGGGTCAAACACCTTTTTAATTCCGTTCATCAGAATTAGATTCACCTCCGGGAGAGATTCCCTAAGGTAAGGCTTCTTTGCATAGCCAATGCCATGTTCACCGGAAACCTGACCTCCCAGCTTTCTGGCCTTTTCATAAACTTTCTCCATAGCTTTGCTCATACGTTTTTCCCATTCCTCGTCGCTTAGATCATCTTTCAGCATATAGGCATGGAGGTTCCCGTCTCCCGCATGTCCGAAACACTTAATCCTTAACTCACACTCTTTTTGCAGTCCATGCAGATAAGTGACCATTTCATTGACTGAGCTTCTTGGAACGACCATATCGACCTCATCCATGTAGGTGGTTGAACCTTTGATGGCTTCCAGGAAAGCTCCCCTGGCCTTCCAGATGGAATCTTCTCTCTCCTCCGTATCAGAGATCAGAACATCTAAGGCACCCTGTTCCAGACAGAGCTTTGCAACACTGTCATATGCCTGTTCAATTTCTTCTGCCGAATTTCCGTCAAATTTCAAAAGCAGATAAGCGTCTGACTGCTTATCCGGAAATGCCTTTCCTAAATACTGCTCTGCATCAATAATAACTTCCCTCTGCATGAATTCAATGGCTGTAGGAATGGTCTTTGATTTGACAATTAAAGGAACCGTATTGATTGCATCATCCAGGGTAGGGAACGGAATCAGCAGGCTGATCACCATCTTAGGGCGGGGAATCAGCTTTAACGTGGCCTTTGTAATAAAACCAAGAGTTCCCTCAGCTCCAACCATTAAATCCTTAAGGGCATACCCGGAGCTGTTTTTTACGACCTTGCCTCCGAATTCCGTAATCTCACCATTTGGAAGGACAACTTCCAGACCTCTTACATAGTCACGTGTCACTCCATATTTCACGGCGCGCATGCCTCCTGCATTGGTGCTGATGTTACCACCAATGGTAGCAGATTTTTCGCCTGGATCCGGCGGGTAGAACAGATCATGATCTTCCACGTAAGCAGAAAGCTCCATCAGCAGAACACCTGGCTCCACCGTAATTGTCAGATTATCCTCATCCAGTTCAAGTACATGATTCATCAGCGTGGTATCTATCATGATTCCGTGTTCCATGGCTACGGATGACCCTACCAGACCGGTACCTGCACCTCTCGGGGTCACGGGGATGACATTTTCATAGGCATACTTCATGATTTCAGATATCTCTTCTGCTGATTTTGCTTTCACTACAATGTCAGGATAGCTGCTGGTACCGCTTAATTCATCATGACTGTACTCTTCATTAATAAAATCACCGATCAGAATACGCTCCTCGTCCGGAATGATACTTTTTATGTAAGCAATATCATCTTTGTCCAGTTTTTTATATTCCATGATTATACTCCTTTCTTGTCTTTAATCCTTGCAATCAGTTCAGGGAGAATTTCATAGAGATCGCCTACCAGACAATAATGAGCTGATTTGAAGATCGGCGCCTTGGGGTCTTTGTTGATTGCAAATATGGTATCTGAATGGTTCATGCCGGCCACAAACTGGATGGCACCGGAAACTCCACAGGTGATGATCAGCTTCGGCCTGACCGTACGTCCACTTAAGCCAATCTGATATTTTGCATCCATCCAGCCGGATTCTGCCATCGGTCTGGTGCATGCTACCTGGCCTCCCATAAGATCTGCCAGCTCCCGGAGCATGCTTAAATCCTCTTCTTTTTTCACTCCTCTTCCGGCAACCACAAGAACTTCAGAATTTTCAATAAAGGTCTCCTTCTCCTTTGGCAGAATATCAATGACCTCCACATGACAGACAAGCTTTCCCTTATCGATATCACAATTCACGATTTCTCCCGATGTTACTTCCGAGCGGGCAGGGGCATTCATGATTTTATACCGGACGGTAGCGATCTGTGGACGATGGTTTGGGGTCTTGATATGAGCCATAATGTTGCCGCCAAAGGCTGGCCGGATCTGGGATAAATCCGTATTTTGATTCATTTCCAAAATAGTACAGTCCGCAGTCAGACCGGTTTTCATTCTGGCAGCTACTCTAGGCGCAAGTTGACGCCCTACGGTGGTTGCTCCTACCAGAATGGAAGAGGGTCTGACTTTATTGATAAAATCTTCAAAGACAGCTGTATAGGGCTCTATTTTAAAACGGGACAGCTCCTCCTTATCATATAGGAAGACTTTATCAGCTCCATAATGAAGTATTTCTTCACTTTTTTCACGGATATCCTTTCCCATGAACAGAACATATACCTCCTGCCCGGTAACTGCCGCCATCTCCTTTGCCTTTCCAATCAGTTCATAGGTGACCGGATGAACGGCGCTGTCTACATGGTCTGCATAAACAGCAATTCCCTTCCATTTGTCTTTATTGATCCCGGTTTTTTTCACGTCCTCCACATACTCTACTGCACCCTCAGGCCCCTTTTTTACACAAAGGCGGCACATCTTGCAGGCAGCATTTACGATAACCTTTCCATCCTGCTCCTCCAGCGCTCCAAAGGGACAGATTTTTATCAATTCCTGACGATCAGAAATTCTCTCCTGATGTATGATTAACCTAGCCATTGCTTCACCTCCTAAACAAACTTCAGCTCTTCCATTTTGTCAAACAGCTTTTTCGCAAGCACATCTTCCGACTCATCCCACACTTCCTTTTTATCGTTTGTTTCCGGCGGGAAGATCTTCTGTACCTGAGTGGGCGATCCGTTAAGTCCATAATTCATTTCGTCCTTATCCTTCATATCATCAAGGGTAAGAACCTGAATTTTTCTGTCCTTGGTTTTTAATTTTTTTACATATGACGGAAGTCTTGGCTGAAAGATATCTTTATCCACTGCTAACAGACATGGAAATTTTACTTTAGCCACCTCTACCTCATCGGGAAGATCCATATCTACCGTAATTCCATCTTCTTCCAACTTCCGGATTCTCACGACATTGGATACACTTGGAAGGTTTAACCATTCCGCTATTTCCGGGCCAACCTGTGCGGTATCCCCGTCAGTGGTCTGCTTGCCGCAGAGAATTAAATCATACTCTCCCATTGACTTAATTCCCTGTGCCAGGGTATAGCTGGTCGCAAGGACATCGGCTCCTCCAAAACGTCTGTCTGACAAAAGCGTTCCATGGTCTGCCCCCATGGAAAATGCTTCTTTAATGACCTGCATGGCCTGCGGAGGCCCCATGGAAATAACGTCAACAAGGCCTCCGGTTTTCTCTTTGATCCGAAGGGCAGTTTCTATGGCATACAAGTCATAGGGATTCATCTTTGAAGCCGCTCCGTCTCTTTTTAACACGCCTGTAACAGGATCCACCTCAACTTTATTGCTGTCAGGTACCTGTTTGATACAAACAAGGATCTTCATTCTTTTTCTTCCTTTCCTAATAAACCCTACTTCCAAAATACGTGATACAGCCGGCAATTATAATGAAAGCAGCGCTGAATTTCACTGTTTGATTTAATGACTTGTTCTCACAGCCCAACGAATCGGCTGCCCCAGCGCCACTATCTATGCTCTGAGGGGATATAATTTTACCGATAATTACGCCTGAAGTACTTGATGCAGCCAGCCAGACCGGACTGATTAATCTGCCCTATATTATACCTTATTTTCCGCATTTTGTAAAAAAAGGACATTCCATTCTATGAAACAAATAATCTATTTTTACATAAAACGATATGCATGTTTTGAAATCGACCCTATCATTTATTAATTATTCATTCTTCTGGATATTTAATTCGATTTTACAATTTTATCGGAGCCACAGGTTAAAAACTCCGCAGCCTGTTGCTTCCTTAATACTACAAAATAAAAAACATAGCAAAAGTTTACTTGACTTTCTTTTTCTCCAAGTGTATATTTAAAAATTGTACGGTATTGACCGAAAACTCTACCGCAAATCTACTAATCAGGTGAATCGACCATGCAATCAAATTTTTTAAAACAAAGCAACGAGCAACGGAGGGATTTAATTCTTAACGGCTCTGTTTCCGCGACCATATTATTTCTTTCCGTCCCCACTCTCATGATGGGTCTCATCCAATCTGCCATACCGGTCATCGACGGTCTGTTTCTCAACAATCTCGTAGGAACCCAGGCAGCAAGCGCTGTTACTTACTGTACCCCCATTGTAAATATGATCTCTGCCCTGGCTCAGGGAGTGAGTGTGGCTGGAATGGCCATCATCGGGCAGTCTAATGGAAACGGCAACTTTAAACATAGCCGGAAGATTTCCACTCAAATCATTGTTTTTACCTTTTTACTGGGTTTTCTCCTGGCACCACTGCTGATTGCCCTTGCCTTTCCCATATCTGCCCATGTAAATGAAGAGATTTCCCACGATGTCTTTGTCTATCTTGCATTGAGCGCCTGTGTGACACCGTTTTCCTTCATGGAATCTATTTATAATTCCATAAAGAATGCCAATGGCAAGCCGGAGGATACCTTTGTCAGAATGGTGATCATGCTGATTTTAAAAATTATTTTCAGTGCCCTCTTTATCGTTGTTTTCCACTGGGGTCTTGTAGGTTCTGTCATGGCCTCCCTGGCATCTAACTTTTTAATTACCGGATGGATGTACTATGAATTATTTTTAAAGAAAACAGGAGAGCGCTTTGTCCTGAAAGGCTTCCGGTTTGACTGGACCATCATCAACACCCTTATGCGCATAGGCTTTCCTGCCATGCTTTCCAGCCTGATGCTAAACCTGGGATTCTTCCTCATCAACAATGAAGTGGAAAAGTACGGGGCCGTTGTTTTAAACGGGCAGGGAATTGCCAATAACATTACCTCAATATGCTTCATACTGCCTTCATCCTTCGGTTCCGCCGTCACTACCATGGTCAGCATGAACGTGGGAGCAAACCAGCCGGAAAAGGCAAAAAAGGCTTGTTTGGTGGGCTGTGTCATAAGTGCAATCACTGCTGCCCTTTTGATCGCCCTGGTCGTTCCTCTGTCTTCTAAGCTTACGGTGTTATTTACCAGGGACGCCTCTGTTCTGGCCGTGGCAAACCAGGCGCTTCATATTTATACCTATTCCGTGATTGGATTTGGCATCTGCATGGTCCAGCAGGGGGCTTTTATCGGACTGGGAAAGACCCGGATCACTCTCTTCATCAGCTTGCTGCGGGTATGGCTCCTGCGGTACATATTTATATTGGCAACGGAGCAATTTCTAAGCTTTTATTCCGTATTCTGGGGCAATCTGTTTTCCAATTACATGGCCGCCATTATTACTACCATCCTGATTTTCAGGGTTAAATGGGTTTCCGACATAAACTACTGATAAAATGGTTTATACATACCCATAGCAAAAAGCTTTTACGATATTCTCAAAGAATCTTATAAAAGCAGAAAAGGCGTACCAGCCCTTTTCTGCTTTTATTTATTCAAAGACGGATTAATTTTTCTTTAGTCTGAAGTTCTGGATTGTGAAATAAGATTCCAATATAACAATGAGCAGCGAGCAGAAAAGAAAAGTCATGCACGCCCAGCTCATGTTTACTGAAACTGACGGTATTAGCGGTACAGATGCTCTATGGCCGCTTTTTTGATAGTCTGGAAAGAGCAAATGAATATCCGAAGGCAAATCTAGTTTTTCCGTTCATCCTTCCATACATAAAGGATTCCCTTCTCCTGATACTCCTTGATTTCCTCTTTGCTGTACCCCAGATTTTCCAGGATCTCCGGCCCCTGCTCACCGATCAGAGGACCGCCCTTGTACTCTGGAACACCCATCTCCTGGAATTTGACCGGCGGTCTTACCAGTGTGCGTACATTTCCATTGTCGTACTGCATTTTATAAAAGCAATCATTGGCCCATGCCTGCTCATCTTCCAGAATTTCTTCCCAGGACTGGGCAACGCTGAAAGCTATGTCGTGTTCCTTTAAAACCGGTACCCATTCCTTGGCTGTTTTCTTTTCCATTGCTTCCATGCAGATATCATAGACCTCCGTGCCCAAGCCTTTGGTCTGAAGGTTCTGGATTGGGAAGTAATTCTCATTTTCCATCAAATCATCTCTTCCCAGAGCTTTCATGAACTGCTTATAGTAGGTGTTATAATCAGGCATACAGGTCTGAATGAATCTGTCATCCTTTGTTCTCCATGCCGCATTAAAGGGGTTGGCACTCTCCCTTATATTAATGGGGTATTCCCTCGCCGGGCCATCATAATTGGCTGCCTGGATCATCATTCCCATGTTATAGACAGCCGTCTCAAACAGACTGGTCTCTACTTTCTCTCCCTGTCCGGTTTCTTTTGCATGGTATAATGCCGCAAGGATACCTGCTGCAAGGTTCATGGCTACGTTATGATCCCCAACTCCGGGAACCACATTCATTGGAACCGTTCCTCTCTGGCGAAGGGAATGGAGATAACCGCCTCTTGCAAAGAATGCCGTGAAATCAAATCCCGGAAGGTCTTTATCCGGGCCGTATTCACCATAGCCGGTAACCATGGCATAAACCAGTTTGGGATATTTCACCTTTAATGTTTCATAATCAAGCCCCGCCCGTTCGAGAGCCTGGACTCTCCAGTTGGTGATCAGCACATCCGCATCCTCCAGAAGCTTAAAAAATGCCTCTTTGCCCTCAGGTGCCTTCATATTAAGAGAAATACAGCGCTTGTTTCCATTTTCTAAATCCCAGGTCGTATTTTCATACATATCCAAAGGCCTTCCTTCGGATGGAGCCGTATGTCTTAACGGATCTCCCTTGGCAGATTCGATCTTAATGACATCTGCTCCGCAGTCTGCAAGAAAACGTCCTGCACCTGCAGCCGCAATAAAGGTTGCCAGTTCCACTACTTTGATTCCTTCTAACAGTTTCTTTCCCATATTAATTCTCTCCTTTATTTGTCCAGTGCTTCTATAAGCGCAGGGATCACCTGATTATAATCTCCTACGATGCCGTAATCGGCCACTTCAAAGATCGGAGCTGCCGGGTTTTTATTGATTGCAATGATCTGCTCTGAGTTCTGCATACCTGCCACATGCTGAATGGCTCCGGAAATGCCGCATGCAAAATATAGTTTAGGACGTACCGTGGTTCCGGTCTGCCCCACCTGATAGGAATGGTCGATCCAGCCTGCGTCTACGGCTGCACGGCTTGCTGCAACCACACCGCCCAGCTTATCTGCCAGTTTCTTTAACAGTTCAAAGCCTTCGGCTCCGCCAAGACCCATACCGCCGGATACAATGATCTCCGCATCAGTTAAGGAAACCGCCTCTCCTGCCTCCTTTACCACTTCAAGGATGCGGGTTCTTATATCGTCTTTTTCAAAACTTACCGAAAGAGAAATGATCTCTCCCTTACGGCCTTCCTGCTTTTCGGCTTTTTCCATAACTCCCGGACGTACCGTGGACATCTGAGGCCTGTGGTTTGGACAAACGATGGTTGCCATTAAATTTCCGCCAAAAGCCGGGCGGGTCTGCTTGATCTTCTTATCCACCTCATCAATTTCCAACTTGGTGCAGTCTGCAGTCAGCCCCGTATTGCAGCGGACGGCCAGACAGGGACCTAAGTCACGGCCGATGTGGGTGGCTCCCAAAAGGACGATTTCAGGCTTATAAGATTTGATCGCGTCGTGGATCACAGCCGTGTAAGCGTCGGTGCGGTAGGATTCCAGTTCTTTATGATTCGCAAGATAAACTTTATCTGCTCCATATTCAAACAGTTCATCCGCAAGTCCTTCCACATGGTTACCGCATAATACAGAACAAAGGCTGCATCCAATCTTATCCGCCAGTTTCCGCCCTTCACCAAGAAGTTCTTTTACGACCGGCATGAGTGCCCCTTCTCTTTGTTCCGCAAATACCCATACATCCCGGTATTCCGATAAATCAACCGTATCCTTTGACTCTTCTGACTTTTCTATAGCATCAAACGGACACTTTTCTACACAAACACCGCAGCCGGTACAGGCAGTACCGATGACGGCCAGCTTATTTTCCATTGTAATTGCTTCAAACGGGCAATTCTTTACGCAGATCGTACAGCCCCTGCATTTTTCTTTTATCACATTTACAGCCATATGAACCTTCCTCCTTTTCCTGGGTCTTAAAGATAATGCTTCTCTTTCAGTTTCTCTGTCAGCAGTTCTGTCATTTCTGTCACTGTTCCGTTAAGCATCTCCCCTTTTCCCTTGGGAGCGGGAGTAAAGGAACGGAAAACCTGGGTAGGGGAAGCATTTAAACCGCAGTCTTTGGGATCCAGTACCACATCCTCATGATTCCATACGGTAACTTTTTTTGCATAAGCGTCCATGATACCGCCTATGCTCATGTAACGGGGCTCATTCAGCTCTTTTACCGCTGTGAGAAGACAGGGCATCTGGACTTCCAGAATTTCATATCCATTTTCCATCTGCCTTTGTACGATTACCTTTTCTTCGCAGAGCTTTACATCCTGAACATAGGTCACAACCGGAATGCCAAGTCTCCAGGCTACCTGGGGGCCTACCTGGGCCGTATCACCGTCAATGGCCTGGCGTCCTGCAAAGATAAGGTCATAATCTCCGATTTTTTGAATACCGGCAGCAATGGTGGTAGAAGTAGCACAGGTATCTGCCCCCCCAAACGCTCGGTCACTGAGCAGATAAGCCTCATCCGCTCCCATTGCCAGGCATTCCCTTAACATATCATCAGCCTGAGGAGGCCCCATGGTAATCACGGAAACCGTTGTTCCAGGCTTTTTGTCTTTTATTTTCAATGCCTCTTCCAGTGCATTTGCATCATCAGGGTTTAATATGCTGGGAACTCCGTCACGGATCAATGTACCCTTTACCGGATCGATCTTTACTTCATTGGTATCCGGCACCTGTTTCACACAAACCAAAATTTTCATCGTATCATTACTCCTTCCGTGTAGTCGTTATTTCTTAAGCAGTTTTCCGGAAATCACCAGCTGCTGGATTTGTGAGGTACCTTCGTAAATAGTGAACACACGGCAATCCCTGTACATGCGCTCAATCTTATAATCTTTGATAAAGCCGTAACCGCCATGGATCTGAAGGGATTTTGAAGCGATTTCATTGCAGACTTCAGAAGCATAATACTTTGCCATAGAAGCTTCCAAGGTTGCAGGCTGATGGGTATCCATTAAGTAGGCTGTCTTATAAACCAACTGCTTTGCCGCCTCCAGCTTAGTCGCCATATCTGCGATCATAAAGGCAATTGCCTGGAAATCTCCGATTCGTCTTCCAAACTGTTTCCGTTCCTTTGCATATTTAATGGCCTCGTCCAAAGCGCCCTGAGCAACTCCTATGGACTGAGCGGCCACTCCCATACGCCCGGTATCCAAAGTTTTCATGGCGTTAATAAAGCCCATGCCCTCCTCACCAAGAAGGTTCTCTGCCGGAATCCTTGCATTATCCATAATGATATCGCTGGTAGCACAGCCGATAACGCCCATTTTATGTTCCGGCTTTCCGCAGGAAATACCAGGAGTGTTTTTCATATCTACGATAAATGCGCTGATTCCTTTTGTCCCCTTTGTCATATCCGTCTTTGCATAGACTACCGCATAATCTGCCAGAGGTGCCATGGTGATAAAGGTCTTTCTTCCATTCAATATGTAGGAATCCCCATCCTTTACCGCAGTCGACTGCATGCCGCCTGCATCAGAACCTGCTCCCGGCTCTGTCAGGGCAAAACAAAGCTTTTTGCTTCCGCTTATCAATGAGGGAAGGTATTTCCGTTTTTGCTCCTCTGTGCCGGATAATAACAGGGGACCTCCGGAAAGGGAATTGGGGGAAGATACATAAATGCTTGCAACTCCGCTGACTCTTGCCATTTCCTCCATCACCAGCACGTAACAGCGGGCGTCACCGCCTGAACCTCCGTATTCCTTTGGCGTCTTAATGCCGAAAAATCCGGCCTTTCCCATCTTGTAAAGGATTTCCTCCGGAAATGTCCCGCTTTCCTCAACCTCATCGAGGATTTCATTGGTCAGTTCTTTTTCCGCAAACTCTCTTGCCAGTTTCCGGACAAGCTCATGCTGTTTTGTAAAATACATGTTGTTTCCTCCTTAACCTCTTTTCGCTAACCGTTTCTCGACTTCCTGCCGTAACACATGGACCTTAACCTTTCCGCTGTTGCCAAAAGGAAATGAATCAAATCGGTAAACATATTTGGGAACCTTATAATTCGCCAGATTTTTACGAACGTGCTCCCTGATCTTTTCTTCTGAAAACTCCGCTCCGGACTCCATGATGATACAAGCGGCTATTTCTTCCTGAAGAACCTGGGCATCAACTCCTACCACCTTTACATCCCTGACTTCCGGAAGTTCCAGAATGCAGTTTTCAATTTCCACCGGCGCTATGTTTTCACCGCCCCGGATAATCATCTCTTTTTTTCGTCCGGTTATATAAAGAAAGCCTTCCTCATCCAGATAACCGCAGTCACCGGTATGAAGCCAGCCCTCTTCATCCAGCACTTTTTCCGCTTCTTTCGTTTTGTTGTAATAGCCCTTCATGATGTGATATCCCCGGGACTGGATTTCTCCGACAATGCCTGGTTTGGCAACGCTTTTTCTTTCTTCATCCCAGATCCTTAATTCCGTATAAGGTATTTTTTTTCCTGCCGTAAGGGCTTTTCGGCAGATTGGATCCGTATACCCGGTTATGGTAATCGCAGGGGAAGACTCGGTCTGCCCATAGGAAGGCTGCAGATGCTCCATCTTCAGCTCTTCACAGATCTTGATATAATCTGACGGATGAATGGCGGAACCTGCGATAATTCCGCTCTTTAAGGAACTTAAATTGTATTCATTTCTCCTGCTGTTCTTTACCATAGCCAGGAACATACTTGGAACACCGTTTAGAATGGTGCAGGAATTTTTCTGTATGTTTTCCATAACTCCAATGGACTTATAATACTGATTGATATAAATCGCCGCTCCGGCATGGACAGCGGACAAAATGCCCGCTGTAATGCCAAAACAGTGAAACAGGGGGACGGATAAGCACATGCGGTCACTTTCGTTCCAATGCATGGAACGCACCATTTCGGCTGCATTGTTGACCATGTTTTCGTGGCTTAACATCACTCCTTTGGGAACACCGGAGGTACCGGAGGTAAATAGTATATTGGCGGTATCCTTGGAAGATAAGTTCTGTTCCATTTCTTTTAAAAGCCGTTTCTCTTCTTCCCTGTTTTCCCCCATTTCACAGTCAGACAGATGGTCCAGAGAAATGATCCCTTTTAAGAAGCTATCAGGACGATCCAGTCCGGCTTTTGAAATGACCGGTTCATAGTCTGCATTGTTGCAGCCCTTTCCATAGAACAGATAGTCTGCATCTCCTTCTTTTAAAATCCGGTTTAATTCCTGTTCCTTATAGCATGTATTGACCGGGATCACAATTGCCCCGGACTTCATAAAAGCAAAATACGCCATGATCCATTCCGGGCTGTTAATCCCCCACAACGCGACATGTTTTCCTCGTGAAATTCCTCTTCTTATAAAGTCAGATGCCCAAAAATCTGAAATTTCATCCGCCTCTTTCCAGGTATAGCATCGATCCTGGTAACAGATTCCTGCTCCATTCGGCGTAAGAACAGCTCTATTATGAAGCAGTTCTCCGATTGTTTCTGATAAAAGGCCTGTCATATTCATTCTCCTGCTAACCTCTGTCCCATGTTTCCTACAGTTATTTCTCGACTTTTCCCATGGCTTCTCCGATCATTCGGATCAGGAACGGAACCAGTACCACTGCAATGGTTACATAACCCAGATATCCATATCCTACCGTTACCAGCGGAAGAAGTCCGAACTGGGCGATAGCAAATGCAAGAATGGTACATAGCAAAGCACAGATTAAGGTTTTTGCTGAAGGCTTTCCGTCATTTTTCCTATCCTCCGGCTTTTCAAGGGCAACCACAACTCTCTGGACTGCTCCGGCTATCATGTTAACCGCCGTCGATACCGCTCCTAAAATAATCAGTATGGAAATCATTGGGTTCATGAAGCCGGCTCCAACTCCGCCTTTGATCAGAGTGATAACCGGAAGGGGATCCTTGGATAAATCAGGATTGGTAGCAACTGCCATAAGTCCTAAAGTAGAAAGCATAATCAATCCGGAGTTAACAAGAAATCCGTAAACCATGCTGGTTTTTGCTTCTTTTTCCGTTTTAAATGATTCTGCATGCTGGTACAACAATCCGATGGAAGCCAGCTGGAAGGAAGCGTAGATAAAGCAGCTCCAGAAAGCAGGGCCGGCAGGTGCAGGATCAGCTCCCAAAGTCTTGATATTACTTACGATATCACCCCAGCTGACAATAATGTTTGGTATGTACACGATCAAAAGGCCTGCTATGATAATGACTGACAATGTGGAAGCCGCTTTTCTTACAAAATCCGTTCCGAAAATGGTCACCACAAAGATAAATAATCCTATGATCAAAGTACAGGCCATATATGGGATTCCGGTAAGGGACTGCATGGTGGAGCCTCCGGTCGCAAAGGCAACAGAGGGTGCCAGGCAAAGCAATAATATGTATACCAGCTCATAAAGGTTGGAAAAAATGGGGGCGAATTTTCCGTAAAACTTATTGTTAAAGGTTCTGTAATCATAAGCATCATGAAGCTTCGCATACCGAAGACCATACCACTGGAACACCGCTCCGATCGCCTGAGCAAGAATCGGTGTAATAAGTGCCCAAATACCAAAGGCAACGAAATACTGGACCAGCTGTGCGCCAGAGGCAAACCCTCCGCCAAACTGTGTTGTAAACCATACGAAAGCAACGCCCACGGCTACCGGCATTTTATTTTTATCGATCATATCCTTCTCCTCCTGTTAAAGCATATCTATGAATGCTTCTATCATCGTTCCTGCCTGCTCGTAATTTACCATTTGCCTGTCTACTTCTACCTGAATGATAGGAATTCCTGCCTCAGCACAGGCTCTTTTCACCATTACATAATCAAATTCTTCCGGATCACAGAATTTCGTCAGAAGAACGACCACACCTTTTGCTTTGTACTTCTTTGCCAGATCAACAATATAACCGGCTCTCTTCTTTTCCGGATCGTACAGGACGGAACAATGGTCCATACGGGAAAACTTATCTGCAAGTCCTTCCAAAGGTTCCAGTTCCAGTTTGACATCCGTACGGTACTGCCTGGATTCATGGGCAACATCATCTGCCACAATCTGCAGTCCATGTTCATCGAAGATTTTAAGCAGTCCATCGCTGTCTGCCAGGATTCCGGTGGTGATTACCTTGATTTTGCTTTCCTTCTCCTCTGCTTCTGACAAAGCCTCCATCAGCTGGCTGACCAGTGCTGTATGTTCTTCCTTCCGCATGAAATGAGCACTTTTAAAAATATCTCTTCTCTGGACTGCCGTGATGGAAGGATGCTGTTCTAAAACCTCTGTCAGCTTTCTCATTGCCGCATTGTGTTCATTGTAGATTTCATTGGACCGGGCCAGGGAAGTTTCACTGAATTTCTCACCGGTTGCTGCCTCTAAATCTCTTATCACACGCTCATAGGAAGCTTTGGTAAATTCTTTTCCGGACTCCGGTTTCCGGTTCTGGGGATAGGTCATGGGAATAAAGGAAATGTCCTTTACCGCGTATTTCCAGTTCTGTCCCAGACACTTTAAAGAGTCACAGAGGGAGGGAATCACGATGGCTGAAATGCCTTTGTATTCTCCTCTGATCCCCAGTTCCAAAATGCTCTGCATAATGGAACAGATAAACGCAGGAAAATATCTTTTAGACTCTTTTAACTCAATATCCGCTCCCCATGCTCCCATAGGAACAAGCCCCATAGAGTGGATCAGTTCTTCCGGAGTATAGACAGGAACACAAGCCACAACCTTTTTTCCCTGCTCCAGATAAGCATTCAGCTGTTTTTTCGGTGAACATGCAATTTCATGAAAATTTTCTAATAATTCATTCAATGTTGCCATCAGTCTTTCCCCCCTTTGTTGGATTCCATGATTTCTGTAAGCCCCTGAACCCTTGTTTCATACTGGGCTTCCGAGAAGTTTCGCGGGTCTGCCTGATCACCGTCAAATGAGGTGACCGGTATCTGGCAGTCCTCTCCGATCTGGCGGCTCATCTCATACATAAAGCCGCTCCAAAGCTTGCAGGAACGGTTGGTATGAACCAGAAGCCCCTCTGCATGGGTCTTATTTACAATCGCTTCTCTCTTATCCCGGGCATGCTCTAAGTTCATGGCATTGGGCACGTTGCAATAGGCACGGATCAGGCCGTCAAAGTCATCGTAAATGAATCCAAAGGCATCGGCATAAATGGTTGCCACCATGTTGATTCCCCGGGACTTAAGGCCGGTGGCCGTTGTTCTTAAATGAGGCCAGCAGGCGATCCCTTCAAACATGATCCTGTATTTTTCCTCTGCACGGAAGGTGCTGGTACCCTCTTCCACTGCCTTTTTATATTCTTCCAGCAGGGTTTCAAAAGCTTCGGCCGCGTCCACGGTCCCTCTGGCACAGACGGCAACCGCCATATGATTAAGCAGGTCAAAGCCGTTAAGAGGAGAAGGGGTATATTTGGTATAGGCTGTAGCCTCCAGCCAAGCTCTGGAAGTCCTGTTTGAGATTTCCATAACCTCCTTGAATTTCTCTTCACTCCATTTCTTACCGGTGATTTCCTCCAGCTGTTCAATGGCCGCCAGAAACTGGCTCTTGACATATGCTACCTGGGCATCTGAAACCTCGTAATCAGGATTAAAGGGAATGTCAATGAGAATCAGCGGAATGTTTAGCTCTTTTGCAATGTTCTCATACCATTTGATCATGCAGTTGCAGATGTTATTGCAGCAAAGTACAAAATCCGGCAGAGGCATGTTCTGCTCCGGAGTTTCCCCCACCATCATATGTGCCAGACTGATCCTTGCATAAGCGCAGATGTCATTGGAATAACCTTCCGCCTCTGAAATTTCACACAGCCGCTGTCCGGCTCCTCTTGCC
Source organism: Lacrimispora sphenoides JCM 1415 (assembly GCF_900105615.1). Lineage (NCBI taxonomy): Bacteria > Bacillati > Bacillota > Clostridia > Lachnospirales > Lachnospiraceae > Lacrimispora > Lacrimispora sphenoides. Next base: position 2,902,977 of record NZ_LT630003.1, read on the forward strand.
GCAATCGCTGCTGCCTGATTCTCTGGATAGCACACTTTAATGCCTAAGGTCTGAAAAATTTCCTGAGGGAAATTGCTGGCGCACCAGCCGATTTTTTCTCCCCTGTCCTTTGCCTCCTGGACCTCCTTGTAGTGCTTTGCCACAATCTCGTTCAGCTTAAACTTGGCTGAATTGGGATCAATGGTAAACTTTGGTTTTTTCTCTCCTTCTCCCATGAAAAATTCCTCCTTTTATGATTTATCATAAGCGTATAGCGCCGCTCCTAAAGCACCCATGAGCTGGGCCATTGGTGAATATGTAATTTTAAGACCCAGCTCCTGCTCCATGGCTTTCCGTACCCCGCCATTTTTTGCAACGCCGCCGCTCATACACACTGTTTCTTTCACACCGACCCGTTTTGCCAAAGCCGCTACCCGGCTGGCCACAGACTGGCAGATACCGGCAACCAGATCCGGGAGCTCGACCCCGTTTGCCAGCTGGGATATAACTTCGGATTCAGCAAATACCGTACAGGTACTGGATATTTTGACGGTCTGTTTTGACAGGGCCGCCTGCTTTTCCAGATCCTCAATCCTCAGCTGAAGGATTCCTGCCATGACATCCAGAAACCGTCCGGTTCCTGCCGCACATTTGTCATTCATCAAAAATTCTGTCATGCGCCCGTCGGCACCCAGGGAAAGTACCTTTGCATCCTGTCCGCCAATGTCAATGATGGTCCGCACTTCCGGAAGCAGATGATGGACACCCCTTGCATGGCAGCTCAGTTCACTCATCTCGCCATCGGCATTTTTTAACAGCTTCCTTCCATAACCGGTAGCATAAACAGCGGTTATCTCTTCCGGCTTTAAGCTTCCTTCGGCAAGTACTGCCTCAATTGCCCGCCCCGGACCGTCGGTTCCTGTCCCTGCCCCAATCAGGGAAGTAGCCAGAATTTCCTGTCCATCTTTCAGAATGACCGCTTTGGAGGTGGTAGAGCCTATGTCAACTCCTAATGTGAACATGGTTTTTTCCTTTCTTTGTTTAATTTTTAACAATAATTAAGAAAAAAATATATATGTATACATGTATACAAGTTGCTCTGTGAAAAAATGTATCCTTGTATACAAGTTATATTTTAAAAATAAAATGTAATAAGATACACTTTTTCATGCATAGATTATCAAAAATTGTCGTATTTGTCAATAACTTTTTTAAAATCAGGATTTTCTTTAGATATTATATGGAACCTGATTGGAACCGTGGTCTCCTCCTTCTTCCTTTGTAATCGTCTAATTTGTGACAATCTTTTTCTTATAAACAAATAATCGGCTGTCTTCGCTGCAAACGGCTTGAAATCTAAATGACTGAAGACTTCCGACCATTTCTTCTTGTCCAGCCGGATTAAATGTTCAAGAAATACTGTGGATACTTTTCCTTTGCTTTCGCTCTGATCTCGGATATGGTTTCCAGATGATCTGCCATCGCCTGCTGGGCTTTGACAAAATCGCCGCCTTTGATTTCGTCGACAATCCTCCGGTGTTCATCGATCAGGCAGGGCATCCTTTTGCCAAGTGCCACATCGAAATTCCGCCATCTTGAAATGTGGAGCATTAAATCCTCCAGCAATTTTATAAGATTATACCGTTCCACACTTTCCGCAATGGCCCGGTGGAATGCAGAATCCAGCTTTTGAAACTCCAGGTCATACCCCTCCACACCCCGGTAGGACTCCTGTTTTTCTAAATTATCCTCCAGTTCTTTTACCAGTTTTCCAATCTTCTCTTCGTCCATCTGGGACAACAGCTCATAAAGCTCTTCCTTCTCCACGGCAGTCCTTAAAATCAACAGGTCTCCGATGAGTTTTAGATCAATCAAGCTTACATAAGTACCTCTCTGGGGATACACCGTAAGAAGCCCAAGCTGATTCAGCCTTGCAAAGGCATTACGGATGATGGTTCTTGACACCCCATACTCTTCCGCCATCTGATTTTCACTGATCCTGGTACCAGGCTCTAATTCCAGCTTTAAAATACGTTTTCTGATATTAAGGAAAACATAATCAGCGGAAACCGGCTGGCTGTTACTTTTCATATAATCCATATTCCTTACCTTCAATTCATATTACTTGTTTTTTGTTATGAAACGATTATACTCTTGACTGCGGATTTCTGTCAATTCGTTTCTGATACATGGTATGGCTGCCATCCGCTTTTCATCATCACGATATCAGACAATCCCATGTTTAAAAATTTCTTTTCAGAGCCGTCTGAAAAGAGGGGTGAAATTTCCCCCTCTTTTACACGGTCTTTCAATTAATCTTTTTATTCTCCAACAGCCGAATTAGCTGTTTTTTCAATCTTCTTTCCTTCCTCCAGTTCTTTTCCCTGGCTACCAGAAACTGTCTCATCGGTTCCTGTAGTGTCTTTCTGTATTTCTTCTTTTTTGCTCTCTGCAGCTTCTTTTGTGTCTCTCTCCCTGGCTTCAGCCGTTACTTCCTTGGTATCATATGCCTTGTCCTCCGCAGTTTCCACCGGTTCTACTATAACTTCTTTTGTTTTGTCTTCCCCAGTTTTACTTAGTTCTTCCTTGACGCCTTCAGTACTGTCTTCCCCGGCTTTACCTGGTTCTTCCTTAATTTTTTCTGTTTTGTCTTCCTCAGTTTCCTCCGGTTCTTCCTTCATTTCTTCTGTCTTTTCTTCCTCATCTTTACCCGGTTCTTCCTTCGTTTCTTCTGTCTTCTCTTCCTCAGCTTTTCCCGGTTCTTCCTTAGTATCTATCTTTTCTTCCTCTGCTTTACCCGGTTCTTCCTTCGTTTCTTCAGTCTTTTCTTCCCTGGTTTCTGCAGCCTCTTCTTCCTTAAGAGTTACAGAAGCAAGCTTTCCTTCCATACCTTCTTCCGGATCAAATAAATCGACCATGAATGTCAATGTCTCGTAGCCGCTCACCTCAATAACCACTTCGTTTTCTTCTTCTGTAAAGCCATCTGCCGTAAAGTCAAGATATTTTACAACTCCATAGGAATCATCCTTAGATACCTTAAACTCATTTTGCCTGGAAGTGGAGAACAGTACGGCCTTTTTATAAGGAATTCCGTTAACAATTACTGTTTTATCTGCATTTAAATACTCCTTTGTAGCCTTCTCATCTGTTGTATCGAAGGTTACACGATAATATGCCGGATCCCAGTTCGTTCCTTTCACAAATTTTGTCGTTTCCACACCAGGAGCTGATTTTTCATTTTCAACCGGTTTCCCTGCAGCTTCCAGAATTTCAAAAGTTAAGGTCTTGGCAGTGTATCCTTCAGCAGTCACCAGAACCGTATAATGCCCTGCCTTCTGAAACAGATCTTTCTGCAGCGTGAAAGAATAATCTCCTTTTTCATAATTATCCTGGCTGAATATTCCGCCCTGTTCTTTGGAAAGCACTTTCCTTGTATTATCGTCCGGGCCAGTCAGGGTCATCCCTGTTAAATTCTTCATAAAGTCACCGCGAAGTTTCTTCTGGCTTCCATCGTCTTCATCGGCTGCAGCATTGATGAAAACCTTCTGTCCTACGCGGTAAGCTGCCGCGTCCTCAGCTTCTGCTTTGTCTGGATTCTCAGTAAGAGAAAGTTTAAACATTTCCAATTCCTTTACCACATGTAAAACAACCGTCTGCTCCTTGTACCCCTCTGCCACAATTCGCAGCTTGTGCTCTGCTTCCGTTAGCTGCTGCGTACCGCCTCCAGTTCCTTCTGTTTTTGACAGAAGGGTAACGCTTTCCTTTGCCTCGCTGATCTTATAAGCCGTAATATAATCGTCACTTCTAAGAGCGATTGCAGAATTGTCCAGATAAAGTGCTGTTATTTTGGAGATATACTCCTTATCCTTATCGGAGGTAAGCACCAGATCCTCGCCCAACTTTCCTTCTGCGCCCTTAAGAGCAGGCGCCGTCTTTCCTACTACGGAAAGCAGACTTTCAACGGTTCCTAATTTTCCGTCTTCCAGGACCCGTTTGACTTGGTATGGGCGGTTTCCAGTCTCTCCTCCGGTCTGGGTCTCCTTATATTTTTCAAAGGAAAGATATTCTCCTGTCCCCAGCTTTCCATCTTTAACTGCATTTAAATAATGGGTAAAATTATAAAAAACTTCAGCATTTTCATCCATAACAGCCTGTGCCTTCTGGTCATACCACAACTGTACTACTGCCTCACTGTCCTCATTTACATTGTTGATCTCATGTAATATCAATGCGTTCGCTAACAGATCATGGTCAAAAATCAGGTATCCGTTCATTTTTGAACCTCCGGAAGAACCAGAGCTTCCGGAACCGCCGCCATCCGGTATGGCAACAGTTGCGCTGGACATGGCGTCAATGCCGTAAGATTTAGCTACTGCAAAGATTTTAAGGTCATCTGCCCTGGTCTGTGAATTGCTGCCAACTTCCACTTTCTTAGACATTGTCTGGTAGCCGTTTGCATATGCCGTAACCGTATATATACCGCTTTCATCGGTAATCACATTGTCATCTGTATCCGTACCGCAGATATGAAGCATGGGGCCAATCTCATACCATTGGCTTATATTTGTAAGAGACTTTACTTTTCCTGACGGCATCGTTAAATCTACCCTGTAAATCGGTGACAGGATCTCTGTTCCAAAGCTTTCTCCATCCGGTCCAACAATATTAAAGGCAAAGTCTTCTCCCTCTTTTGGGCTCGGGTTTAAAGTATTTAAGTTCATCGCAAAAAGCCTGTTATCCACCAGATGAAGGGGCACGTTCATGGTTGCCTTGCTGTATCCGGAAGACAGGTTCAGCTGATAACGCCCCCGGACAAAAAGGTTGGTCTGAGGCAGCTGGATGGTAATTACTCCTGTTTTTCCATTTTCTGTTTCGATAACAGTTGTAAAAACAAGGTTCTTGTTTAAAATAGAGTTCTCAGCATCCAGAACCTTAATGGTTTTCAGCTGGTCAAACCAATTTTCCTGTGCCAGAGTCTTTAAGGACAGCTTAAACTGGATCCTGCCCTTTCCGTCTTTATCAATCATGGTATCTGGCAGGTAATAATCGGCAGGTAGCTCAGGGAAAGTCTCCTGGTCCTTTCCGCTTAAATGAAAGGTAGTCTTCTCAGGCCTTACACGCACATTGCCGTCTTTATCGTAATTATCCAGCCAATAGTCAAAGACAGATATAGATCCGTTGGTCAGGATCGCACTTGGGGCTGAATCAAGGCTGCCTCTCTCCGGCAATTCTGCCGTAGAGCCCTTTCCAACCTTTATGCCCTGCTCTTTGCCGTCAGAAATCCTGGTAACAGTGATGGTATTCGGCTTCCATAGGGTCGTCTGCCACTTGACCACAGTTCCGTCATCATCTACGTTTGTGCATACGTCCGTAATATCTGTCCCATCCACATCAATGGTATAATCATCTATACTTCCTTCCTGGAACGTGATAACTGCATACTGGATCCAGCCTAAGTCTACCAGCTTTGTCTTTTCTGCATGAACAAAAACACCCTTACCTTCCTGGCTGTTATTCTCTTCGTCAGGATTGCCCTCATTCCCGCCGGGGCTGCCTCCGTTGTTCTTATTGCCTGAGGAGTTGCCTCCGTTATTCTCATTCCCCGAGGAATTGCCTCCGCCTGAGGAACCGCTTCTTCCGGAAGAACTGCTTCCTCCACCGGAAGATGCTGTTTTCTTTGTGCTTTCTGCTGCAGGTACTGAGGCCAGGCCTCTGCCGGCCTCGTAATGAACAGTTCCATCAGACTCCACCCATCGGCCGTCGCCATTTACAAAATATCCATCCGGGGTAGTCTGGCCTGTATACATCCTTCCCATATCTGTTCCGTCAGCAGTATTAAAATAATAGCAATAACCGTCAATCCACTGCCACCCTGTCTTCATGGCTCCAAGGTTTCCATCATTGGCCGTATTAAAAAAGTACCATGTTCCGCCGCCAGCCTGGTACCAGCCGGAGCGCATCTGGCCCTCTGTTCCATCATTGGAAGTGTTCAGATAGTATCTTATTCCCTTTTCATCCTGAAACCATCCTGTCTTCATGGCACCGTTTTCCGGGTGAAGATAATACCAGCCCGACGTCTTTTTAATCCACCCGGCGCTTAAACTGCCTGAGGCCTCATAATGTTTCCAGCCATCATTTTCATATTTCCAGTCGCCCTGCGTGTATATGCCCCCGTCTCTGCTTGTCTGGGAACTGCCTGTTATACCCGCCCATGCTATGCCGAACTGGGAAAGTACACAAGCGGCTGTCAATATTGGTACCACTGTTTTTTGAATCAACTTTTTCTTAACCATTCCATCCTCCTTTTTTAGTTAGTTTAGACTAACCATCGCCATCTCAGTATATCGGGGAGGTTATCGGTTGTCAATGATGATATGAGAGAATGAATGAGTCTTTTTCTCAACAGCCCGAATTCCTTTTTCCTGGCAGAGGACCTGTGGTATGATGATACGGTAAGGTTTTTGACAGAGGACCTTTCTATGTGATACTATCAATACTTTTATTATCTAAGGAATGTGATGTGGAGCCATGGCAATGGAACTAAATACGATTGTAGAGCATTTTGCAGCCACACTTTTTAAAGTACAAGGGGTATACCGTTATAAAATACCAGCCGGTAGTAAGGGCATACAAAGAACCGCTTCTTATCCGGGGTTTATATTCCCGCTTTCCGGCTGCGCTGAATACCAGTTTAACGATACGCCATATTTTATCAAACCAGGAGTAGTTATCCATGGTTCGGCCAACACCGCCATGCGCAAGCGTGTCATTGGAGACGAAAACTGGGAATTCGTTTCTGTTCTTTATGAAACTTTCAACGAATCACCTCACATGAAATTGAGGAATACCCATTTCAGCATAGCCGTCGGACAAAGCCCCCAGCTGTACGATATGCTTCATCATTTGTACGCAACCTCTAACCGGCCCGGCGGTCTTGCGGTCTTTCAAACGGAAACCTTGTTCCGCCGGGTGCTGGAGGAGACATTCTTGCGTGCCAGAAACCAGACAAGGTACGGCGCACAGGAGCTTTTTGAATCGGTATCGGAGTACATCCATACCCACTACATGGATGGTTTAACCGTAAATTCACTTGCCTGGCAAAACGAAGTTAATGAAAACCGTTTGTTTTATGTTTTTCAAAAGTATGCAGGCATGGGGCCGGCAGATTATTTACGGACGTACCGCCTAAACCGCGCCAGGGAGCTGCTTGTTACAACCTCCATTCCCATTGGAACCATAGGGGAGCAAACAGGCTACCCAGATGCACTGTATTTTAGCCGCATATTTAAGAGACATTTTGGAGTGCCTCCAAGCAAATTCAGGGAAGAATAAGCCGCCGGTACAAGGAAATGCCCATGGTTTTCCACGGGCATTTTTTCGTGCTGCCAACTACAATTCAGGATATGTCCATATAAATTACGGATAAAGCCATTCACATAAGCACCGTGGTTTGATATATTATCCAGGAGTTAGTCTCATCTAACTAACAATTCAGGAGGTGCTACATTGAAAAAACAAATCTCTATTTTATTTGCACTGCTTTTGTCTGCCGGACTGCTATCCGCTTGTTCAAAGGAACAGCAGACGGTACCCCCCTTACCAACAGAAAGTACTGGTACACAAGAATCCGTAAAACCGCAGGTACCGGATACTTCCAAAGATTCTTCGTGGCCGCGTACCATAACAGATGCCGGCGGCCATAATATAACCCTGGCCAGCCAGCCTAAGCGCATTGCCATTCTCCATTCCAACTATCTGGAATATTTTTTTGCACTCGGCACTCCGGTTGCCGCCTCGGCAGGGGCTTCAGCAGGAACGGCTCAGCAGGCTCTGGAAACCTATGAAACACTGATTCCTTATGGCGGTACCGAAGAAATCATGGATCTTGGAAGTGCACGGGAAATCAATCTGGAAGCGGTTCTGGAAGCGAAACCGGATATGATCGTAACCTTTGCCGGGCACACAGGTCTGGATGAAATATATGACCAGTTAAATCAGATCGCCCCCGTAGTACTGCTGGATTATAGTGACACATGGCAGAACCAGACCCTTGCCTGCGGTGAAATCATGGGCAGGGAAGAGGCAGCCGGGAAAATCATTAAGGAAACCGAGGAAGCCATAGCATCAGCCCATGAAGTGTTGAGTCAGCAGGATAAAACCGTTGCTATTTTCCGCACCAGCGGAGGCAAGGCATTTGTTGCCCGGGGCAGCCGCAGCTATTACAATGCTTTCGGCATCACTCCGCCCAAGGGATACACCTTTGGTTATGAAACCTTCTCCCTGGAAGCGGTGGCGGATATGGACCCGGATTACATCATCTTCATGGACTATATTGATACTGCCAAAGGATTTGTAAAATCCCAGGAAGCTTCATCAGTCTGGCTGAATATGAGCGCTGTAAAAAATGGCAATGTACTTTATTTTGATGACTCCCTTAACACCTTTGGGCCCTTAGCCATGGAGTTAACTGCCAAAAAGCTGGTGCGGGCAATCAAATGATGATCCATAAACACAAACCCATGAAAAGCGGAAACCATAGGCGTGTTATCCCGCTGCGTCCTCTCATTACTGCCGTAATGATTTTATTAATGCTTCTTTTGTGTATTTCAATTACACAAGGAACTGCAAACATTTCTATGGATACTGTTGTCAGCGCTTTCACACATTTTGACAGCAGGAACCCCCAGCACCTTATGGTCATAGACTTGCGGCTGCCCAGAGTGCTCATCAGCGGCCTGATTGGCGCGGCTCTTGCCGTAGCTGGTGCAATTATGCAGGGAACCACCCGCAATCCCATGGCCGATTCAGGGCTTATGGGGATCAATGCAGGCGCAGGTTTTGCCATTGCAATGTGCTTTGCATTTATGCCGGGGATTAGCTATGGCATGCTGATTGTTTTCTCCTTTCTCGGTGCGGCCCTTGGCGCCCTTCTGATTAACGGCATTGCCGCCTCCCACAAAGGCGGGAGGAGTCCTATGGACCTGGTGCTGGCCGGGGCTGCAATCAGTACACTTTTGTCGGCGTTTAGCCAGGGAATCGCCCTGGGCTTTGATGCAGGAAGGGACGTGCTGTTTTGGACCGTGGGGGGCGTGGCAAACGTAACGTGGCAGCAGTTTTATATTCTTGCGCCTGTTGTTTCGGCCGCCCTTCTGTGTGCGTTTTTACTTTCTCCCTATGTATCCATACTGAATATGGGCGAGGATGTTGCCGCAGGGCTTGGACTTAACACGGCCCTTATCCATTGTCTCTGCACACTTGTAGTGCTTGCATTGGCTGGTATTTCTGTATCGGTGGTAGGATCAGTTTCCTTTGTGGGGCTCATCATCCCCCATGGAGCCCGGTTTCTCGTGGGCGTGGACTATAAAAAGATAATCCCCTCCGCGGCTGTTTTGGGAGCCCTTCTTCTGGTACTGGCAGATTTAGGCGCAAGGACGGTAAACCCGCCATTTGAAGTTCCTTTGGGCGTGATCACATCCCTCATCGGCGTTCCCTTCTTTCTATATCTGTCGCAGAAAACAAGGAGGGTTGCTTAAATGACGCACAAAGAAATAAACCTTTTTAAAAGAAAGACCACAATGCGAAATACGATGGTTATAGGCACATGTTTTGCTCTTTTTATCCTGTCCGGTCTAATCAGCCTGAACACCGGTTACAGCAAGCTTTCCCCCTCAGACATCCTCCACGCCATGATGGGAGGCGGCAGGGGAAAAGAGAAACTGATCCTGTTCTCCTTCCGCCTTCCCCGCATAGTCCTTTCCATGCTGGTGGGGGCCGGACTGGCGGTATCCGGCTGTCTCTTGCAGGGGGTCACAAAAAATCCCCTGGCAGATCCTGGGCTGTTAGGCATCCATTCAGGCGCAGGACTTATGGTGGTGCTTTATGTACTTTTCGTTGGCCCCCGGTCCCCCCTTGCCGTTTTTACGCTTCCCGTTCTGGCGCTTTTGGGGGCAGGCGCTGCGGCAGTTCTCGTCTATTTCCTTTCCTGTAAAAAAGGAGCAGGTACGTCGCCTGTATCCATGGTGATGACCGGAATCGCGATCCAGGCAGGGTTATCCGCCCTGACCACCCTGCTGGTGGTTAAACTTGATGACACCCAGTACGCCTTTGTTTCCTCATGGCAGACAGGAAGCATCTGGGGAGCCAACTGGACATTTGTACTCGCCCTTCTGCCCTGGTTGTGTATCCTGATTCCTGCCTCCTTATACAAAGCAGGGATCTTAGATGTTATGGGTCTTGGGGATGAAACCGCTGCCGGCCTTGGCGTTTCTGTGCACAAGGAAAGGAAAAAACTTCTGCTCATGGCGGCAGCCTTAGCCGGCGCCTGTGTCTCGGTAAGCGGCAGCATCAGCTTTGTGGGGCTTATGGCTCCCCACATCACCCGCCGCATAGTAGGGCCGGGGCATGGCATTGCCCTGCCCGTATGCGCTCTGCTGGGAGCGCTGCTGGTATCGGCAGCTGATACCATTGCCCGGGTTGTCATCCAGCCGTCATCGCTGCCCACTGGAGTGGTGGTATCCATAATTGGTGCACCATACTTTATATACCTGCTTTCCCGGCGGGAAAAAGAAATGAGGCGATAAAATGAACGCAATAGCAACTAAAAAATTAAGGCTGGCCTATGACGGACATCGTGTGGTGGATTGTCTGGATCTGATGATTCCCCATGGAAAAGTCACTTCCCTCATAGGGCCCAATGGCTGCGGAAAATCCACCATATTAAAAGCAGCCGGCCGTATCCTTAAGCCGCAAAAAGGCTGGGTGCTTCTTAACGGCAGTGATATCCAGGCCCTTCCCACAAGAGAGGTGGCAAAGCGGATGTCCATATTGCCTCAAACGCCCACTGCGCCAGCAGGTCTGACCGTGAGGGAGCTTGTATCCTATGGGCGCTTTCCCCGCCGTCATGGTCTGGGCAAGGAAAAGAAAGAGGATGAGGACAAGATCTCATGGGCGATGGAAGTGACCCGGCTCACCGGTTTAGAAACAGCAGCGGTTGATGCCCTCTCCGGCGGGCAGCGGCAAAGAGTGTGGATTGCCATGGCTCTTGCCCAGGAGACCGACTTGATTTTACTTGACGAGCCCACCACCTACTTAGACATGGCCTATCAGCTTGAAGTTCTGGAACTGTTAGAAACGCTTAACAGGGAACGGAATTGTACCATTGCCATGGTGCTCCATGACTTAAATCTTGCCTCCCGCTTTTCAGATTTTCTCGTGGCCATCCGGGGTGGAAGCATTGTCGCGCAGGGTACGCCGGAGGAGATCATGACGCCCGGGGTTTTACGGGAAACCTTTCACATCGATGCAGAAATAGCCGCCGACCCCCGAACCGGCAGACCTGCCTGCATCTCATACCATTTAATTGACTAAGGGAGTTTAATACTATGAAACGAATTGCTATTTATGGAAAAGGCGGCATTGGGAAGTCAACTACGGTTTCCAACTTATCTGCTGCCATGGCAAAACTGGGGCTCACCGTACTGCAAATCGGCTGCGACCCAAAAGCAGATTCCACCCGTAACTTAACGGGCGGAAAAAACATCCCCACTGTACTGGACACTTTGCGGGATAAAGGAGATGTAGAACTGGACGATATCGTGTTCAAAAGTGAAACCGGTGTTTTATGTGTAGAATCCGGCGGGCCGGTTCCAGGCGTGGGCTGTGCCGGCCGGGGCATCATTACTGCATTTGAAACGCTGGAAGAGTTAGATGCTTATTCTGTGTTTTCTCCTGATGTGGTGCTGTATGACGTATTAGGCGACGTGGTTTGCGGAGGATTTGCCATGCCCATCCGGGGCGGCTACGCAGACGAAGTATGCATTGTCACTTCCGGTGAAATGATGAGTCTTTACGCTGCCGCCAACATCGCGCAAGCGGTCAAGAGCTTTGCGCCCAGAGGCTATGCCGGCCTCCGGGGTCTGATTTTCAACGCTAAAAACTTTGACGGCGAAGAAGGGCTTGTACAAAAAGCCGCCGATGAAATAGACGCTTCCGTCCTTTTTCATATCCCCCGGGATCCCTATGTGCAGCGTTCGGAAGTACAGGGAAAAACTGTGGTGGAGGCATTTCCTGACAGCCATATGGCAAAAAGGTATCAGGACCTCGCCCGACTGCTTCTGGAAGGAGGGCTTTCATGAAGGATATCAAACATTTAAAATGTCTGTCAGCTGTCAGGAACATGACAGCCGTCCGCCAGCTGACACCTGCTGCCTATCCCGGCGTCCACTGCCCTATGCACACGGCACTGGCCCTGGCCGCTAACATAAGAGGTGTGTCTACACTCCTGATCGGCACTGCCGAATGCGGGTACTACAGCCGTAACGTCCCCCTTTCATCCCCTTATGGGGAGGAGGCTTTGCATTGGAATTACGTCCTGGACAGCAAAGAGGTGGTATTTGGATCCCGAAAAGGGCTGATGGAAGCCATCCGGGAAATGGATCAAGCCGGTGCAAGGCTTATATTGCTCCTTTCCACCTGTGTGCCGGAGCTCATTGGCCTTGATATGCAAAGTATCTGTCTTGAGATGCAGCCAGAGGTAAAAGCAATGCTCATCCACCTTCCCTTTGGGAATTTTAAATGTGGCGGCTATGAGCCAGGATATTGGAAAACCCTTCTGGCAATGGGAAAGACCATTGAAAAATCCGTCAGTAAGGGAATGACTGTTAATGTCCTTGGCCGCAGCGCCTTAGAGGAGCATGTTCCCATGCCTCATCTGATTGCATTTCTAAAACAGCAGGGTGTGCCCCTGCGCTTTCTGGCACCGGATTCCTCGCTGGATGACTTTATATCCTCCGGAGACGCAAGACTGAATCTCGTCCTTTCCCCATTTATGGATTCTCTCGCCCAATGGATGGTTAAGGAGCATGACATCCCCTTTGTCAGCCTCCATGATGTTTACAATGTCCGGGAGATAGAAAGCACTTACTCACAGATCGGGCAGTATTTAGACTTAGAGATGGCACATGAGTTTGACGAACAGAAAAAAGAAGGGAAAAGAGCACAGAAAGCGGCGGCAGCCCAGTTGAAAGCCCTGCAGTATATCAGCGCAAATTTAGGCACGGTCCAGCCGCTGCCCTTGTCGGCTTATTTATCGGACCTGGGAATGTCTCCCATCATGATTCACATGGCGGAGTTTTATCCCTCAGACACTCGCTGGAAAGAGATGCTGACCGGGCAGGATATAAACCCTATCATCTGCCTGATGCTCAATGAGCAGGCCGACATGCAGATCATTGAGGAATTGCGCCCGGATCTGGTGATGGGGGATTGGGGCGGCAGGGGCCGGAACAATCCGCCCAGCGTGCCCGTACTGGACCTATACGGTCACATAGGATATGAAAGGACCATTGACCTGCTGAATCGCATGACCAGGGCGCTTAGGACAGGAAAGGAGGAACGGACCAATGGGACTGTATAAAACAGCACCGCCCCTGTCAGGGCGGATGGGCTCACTTTGGTGTTTATCCGGCATCGCCCAGTCGGCCGTGATAGAATTTGGCTGCATGGGACATATGGCCTATGGAAGGACCTTCCTTCACCGGATGGGTTCCTTTGGCGGAAAGCTCTATTCCACCCATATCGGAGAAACCGATATTGCCATGGGGGATACCAGCCGGCTGATACGTGCGGTGGAGTGGGTATCAGAAAATCAGGGCATAAAAACCATCTTCCTGCTGCCCTCCTCCGTGCCGGAGGTAATTGGAATAGACTTAAAAGCACTGGCTCAGGAGCTGTCGCCCCAATTTCCCGATACACGCCTGATCCCGCTGACTGCAGGTGGATTTGATGTCTGCGGGCACAGGGGGGTGGAATTTACCCTTTTGGAGCTCTGTAAAACCCTGCCTAAGGAAGTGCATCAAACGGGACTGCCCTCCTTTAACATCATCGGCTCCTGTGCGGACATGTTTCGGTATCATGCTGATGCCGCAGAGATCGCCCGGATGGCATCAGGTGCCTTGGGAATGGAGCATCTGTGTACTATGACTTCCGGAACAAGCATCTCTCAGCTTGAAACATTGGGTGCGGCTCATTTGAACTTTGTTATTCGCCGAGAGGGCGAAGCCGCCGCGAAATATCTTCAGGAACGCTTTGGCACGCCTTATCTAACGGCACGCCCCTATGGAATCCAGGGAACCCTTGACTGGCTGGAGGATGCGGCAGCCATATGCGGCAGGCAGGCGGACAAATCGTTTATCCGCCGGGAAAAAGAAAATGCACTGGAGCAAATTGCGCCAATGCAGACGGTACTGGCCCGCTTCCTCCGTGTCCACAGAGAAGATAATAAGCTGGTTCTTGCCGGACATGCCGATGTAGTGCCTGGAATTGCAGAATACGGAAAAGAATGTTTTGGATTTTCACGAACCGAATGTTATTGTGATTGTTCCGATATGGCAGGTGGAGATATGGCCTATCTGGATGACTCCGCCAAAGAAAGGGCTGCAAGCGATTCAAAGGGCTTTCTTATGGGCAGCGGTGAACTGCTGCACATGGCGAAAAGAGACCAGAACCTGCAGATTGCAGTACCTGACCACATCTGGCGCCATGCCTATGAGCCTCCGCTTGCCGGTTTCCGGGGAGCGGTAAATCTGGCGGCAGTGTGGACCAACGAAATGGTGAGGATTCACTGACACATGCAGCATTAGGAAATAACATTCAAAAGGACAGGAATATAACACTCCTGTCCTTCTTTATCATAGCAATATTTTATCTGTTTTATGATTGGATCCACGCCCCGTCGCTTCCTACCTCATATCCGTCCGGCGTTGTAGTGTTTATAAGCATGGCTCCGCTTTCTCCGCAATAATACCATATGGAGTTCCAATGGATCCAGCCTGTAACCATATATCCGGACTTATTAAAATAATACCAGCAATCGTTAATATACTGCCAGTTACTGATGGTATAGCTTTTGTCCGCATTACAATACCACCAGCCTGTGCTGTCCTTCAGCCATGCGCCCGTTCCTGTGCTGCTTCCCGGCCCTGAAACACCGCTTGGGCTTTTGGAACTGATCTCCTCTGCCACATCGGCTGATACATACCAGCTGTCAGATTCTTCCCAACTCCCTTTATTGGATGAGTTGTATACTCCCCGTACTTTAAAGGAGTAATTCCCGCTATTCGTCATATAGCTTGAAAAATCATAGCTGGTATAGGTGGTTGTAAGCACGGAAGTCACTGCATTGCTTCCCCTGTAAAGGCGTACCTCATATTTATTGGCATCCTCACTTTCATCCCAGTAGCCTGTGCCGTTTTCTTCATCCCACTCCAGGTTACTCACTGCCAGCTCATGATCACTTTCATCATCCTCCAAAGCATCAAGCGTTATATATACAATCAGCTCACTGCTGCTCCGGCTGACAGAACTGACCGTCCCGTCAGAACCGCTAAGACTTACACTGCTTTTGGAAAAACCAGAGGCAAAGTAATAATCGTCTTCTGCTTCTAAAGTAACCTTTAATTTGGGCTTATTTCCATCCTTCCATTCTTCATCCGGTTTATTTGTAACCTCAACATCGTCGATACTGAATTTGCTGGAACTGGATGTGACCGTAACATCACTGCCGCTTTCTCCGGCCTCAATCTCTGATGATATGTAAAGTGAAACACTGCTGATCTGGGTTCCCGTTGCCGCCAATGCCGTAATTGGAGTCACAGACAAAATAGCTGCTGTGATAAATACTGCAGACCTTTTTAACATATACATATAAATTCCTCCTCACTCTAGGTTAAATCAATTTTTTTATCTGCTTCTTTTTTACCATGTAAAGCTGAAACAAACCTTAAATTTCATCAGATAAATTGTGATTTTTTTATGAATTCATATAAATATAGATATGAAACGTCAGATCACTTCCCCTCTAACATGCGGCTTCTGAAGCGATTCCGTCATAAACTGCCCCCGGCTGGAATAACGTCAGCAAAAATGACGTTAAAAAACCGGCAAAACAGCTTACAACAAACAGCCCAAATCCCCTTCCAAGAAAAACAGGTAATGTAATCACACTTGGGAAAGCAAAGGTCATTGCCTGAGCTCCCGAAAATCCTGCTATGGCTCCTCCCACCCCACCGCCGATGCATACTGCAATCATAGGCTTTTTTAACGGCAGGTTCACGCCGAACATAGCCGGTTCTGTAACTCCGAAACATGCAGACACTACGGCAGATAAGCAGAGGGACCGGAACTTTTTATCCTTACTTCTCAAACCCACCGCAAGTGCCGCACCAGCCTGGGCAAATACTGCAGGCCCGATCAAAGCCAGTATGGTATCAGAGCCTTTTACAGAAATATTATTCATTGCGACCAGTACAAAACTCCAGTGAAAACCAAATATGACCATCGGCTGGATCACCGCTCCTAATATTGCACCTGCAATCATTGGGCTGATCTGATATACAAATTCATAAGCCGCAGCCAGGCCGTCTCCTATTACATTCCCGATTGGCCCGAATACAAACAGTGTGACCAGTCCAACAACTACAATGCAGATCAAGGGGGCAAAGAAACCTTTTATCAGATCCGGCAGTATTTTATTTACCACCCGTTCCACATATACAAGAAGTCCAACCGCCAGGATGATGGGGATTACACCGGAATGATATATAACGGCCTTCATGGGAATTCCGGCAAAAAATATGTTAGTGCCAGCCTCAAATACTTTAGTTAGGGAAGGATACAAAAGCACTCCGCCGATGACCACTGCAGTAAATGGGTCGCAGCCAAATTTTTTTGCCGCGGTAAATGCCAGTACCATAGGCAGAAAATAAAACAGGCTGTCTGCCATGGCATTTAACACCAGATAAGTCTCACTTGTTCCTGACACAATATTAGATGCGGTGAGAATGGTCAATATGCCTTTTAATATTCCTGCCGCGCTTAACAGATTGATAATAGGCAGGAAGATTCCTGAGATCCCATCGATCATAACATTAATCATTGACTTTTTTTCTTTCATGTTTTCCTCTCCTATGATGAAACGTTCTCTGCGTAAATTTCCTTTTTCCGCTTCTGCCATTGTAACACATTTCACATCATTTTCCATATGTATTTTTACCGATACCTTGGTGCAGCCTGTACCGCATAACAGCCATGAAGCCGGATAAAGAAGTCCTGGGGAATCCCGGAACAGGGGGGAAAAATAGATGACCGAGAAAGAATCATGTTTGAGATTAAAGTGTAAGGATATCAGACAGAATCCCCTGCATCTGGATTGACCGCAGATGCAGGGGATTTTAACATGCAGGCAGCATGCCATTAAAAGCACTGATTAACTGCCTATCTATAAGTGCTCTCTGTCTTTATGGAAATTTCTTTTATCATACGCATCAGTTCCAAAGCGCTTCGGAAGCTTATATACTTTTTTGATGTTAACTTTCCGATCACTCTTCCCTGCATGGTGGCGTTCTGACGAAACTCTATTTTGATTAAGAGCGTGTTCTTCGCCCGACTGGCCTGTGAATACAGAACCATACTGTTCTGCAGCTGAATACTGGCCTTTTCCGGTATTCTGTTATTCCTCCTGGTCCTGAGCGCATACTGCTCAGCCATTTTTTTATTAAGAAATCTTGGTTCAGTGGTTGGTTGAGGGGAACCGATCCAGTCGCAGATTTCATCTAATTTAAGAATCATATCACCGATACCAAAAAAGCAGACAGGCTTTTCTATGTAGCAGTTAAGGATTTCACCATAAAAATCTTCCCCTTCTTTTCCTTGAAAGCAAATCAGCATTGTGCTGATGCGGTCCGTTACAGTCATGGCGCTGCAGATGTCCTGTATTTCTTCATTTTTTACCATACAATCCTTCTCCTCTTTCGTATCTGTGTTTATCGGATTTTCTTCTGTCAGTCTGAAAGCAGTGTACAAATTTTTTCTCTGTTTTTGTTCGTAGTGAGTGACTGAAAAACTTTTTTATCAGAACCGGATAAGGCATATACATCCACACCGGACAGCCGTGTTACACGGATAACCGATTCTTTTTCGTTTTTAGCTCCGTTTACCATATTCAGGCTCCAATAGATGGATTGAAGTTCGTCAAAATCAGCCTCATTTGTTATTTTCACATCATACGGATAATTCCCGGTCTGATCATGTTTTATGGCATAGACGGCAAGTGCTTCGCAAAAATTATCATCACCCTCTATGAGCGTATAGTTATCTGACATATCAAGCAGCTCGGCAATATCACTGATATGATCATAAAAGCCGGTATATGCAGCCTCCATGGATGCCGCAACATCCGGATTGCCTTCGCTTTCTTCCGGGACCTTTGTTTCATCCGGAATCTTACTTTCCTCCTGGTTCTCACTTTCCTCAGGAATTTCACTTTCCTCCTGGTTCCCATTTTCCTCAGGATTTTCACTTTCCTCGTCTCCATCGGAACCGGTCTGTTGCTCTTCCTCTTCTGTCTGATCAGAATCCGATTCGGGAACTTCTGATCCATCGGGAATCTCCGATTCCGAAGAGTTCTCTGATGTATCTGCATCGCTTTGCTCCGTGTCAGGCTCAGCCGTTTCCTGCTCGTTGCTGCCTGCGGCATTCTCCTCAGGATCTTTTACCGTTTCCCTATCCTGCTCCGTGTTATCCACTTGTTCCGATTCTTCCAGCTTTACTTCCTCCTGCTGTGCATATACCTGAACGATCTTCCCGGTAATTAAGCTGAAACACAATACCGCAGAGATGAGGAATGCTGTATATTTTTTCATTTGATATTCCTCCTTATTTTGATGCAGCTACCTCTTGCGCCGCCTCATCTGATTCAGGATCGCCCAACAGACTCTCAAGATCTTTCCGAATCTTCTCAAGCTCTAAAGCCTTATACCTCTCAAGTCCGGATATCTCCTGCTGCAGTGTAATTCTTCTCTGCTGCATTGCCGCCAGCTCTTCGTTGCATTTATTCCGGGTCTGCTCAAGCATTTCCTTAGCAGTCTGTTGTGCAGCCAGCAGAGCTTCTGAAATCTGATTCTTCATTTGGTTGTATTCCATGCGCACGCTGCGCAGATGTTCCAGTTCCCGGCACTGCTCTTCCGCTGCCTCCCCAATCTCATCCAGGAGGATATCAACTTCCTGGGCATCATAGCATCTCCTGAATCTTTTGGTCAGCTTAACCGCTTGAATCGCTTCTTTCGTCAGTACCATTATTTACTCCTTTCCTCTATCTCATCAGTCTCCGTATTCCGGCCGCAAAATACCAATTACAACGTACCGGGCATCGTCGAATTCATAGCTGCAAGTGGAAAGCACAAGGAACCTGTCACGATCCGTATATACAGCACTGCTCTCAAACGTTGTTTTTGACGAGGCATATGATAACAATGCCTTTCGATTTACCTCATACATAAACGCCCGGCTACGCCATTCCCCCGCACTGATGACACAGCCATATTTCAAATCAATCCGATAGTTTCCCTGCTCAGTGTAAAGGTAAAGATTAGGGTGCTGTTCATAATAATCCTGCGCCTTGTACTCTGTCAGTGTTCCAAACATCCCGCCGGATTTCATATGGTGTCCGTAAATAATGCTCAGGCTTCCGCTAAAATCCTCCGGGCAGTTGTAATCGAGAAATAAAGTGCCATTGGCATTATAGGTACCGTCCGGAAGATGATGAAGATACCAGTCATAATCGTGGGCACGCATAACCGGATAGTCAATTACGGTGTCCGGGCAGTACAGCCATGCGGCTGCATCAGAATTGATCTTTTTCAGCGCTTCAAAATCAATGGAGACCGTGGGAATGTCCTTAGCCGGCTCTGCTCCGGGCTCATATACTTCTATGTAATCAGAAGAACTGCTGCTTTCCTGACGGCGGACCCGCTCTTTCAGATTCTCATAGCTTTGATCCCCTTCTGCATAAATTTGCAGGCTTTCCTTAAGCTTATACCCGGAAAACACGATGACACAGATCGAACCGATCAGAAGGAGCCATACTGCTGTTATAATTATCTTTTGCCTTTTACACATGTTTCACCTGTGATTTTTTCACCGTTATCATCTTTCCGTTGATTTTTCTTTTTGAGGTTGGCGGCCAGGATCAGATAGATCACACACCCCGCCGCGACAGCAGCAGCTGTACAAAGCATTGCTGCATACAATTCACATCTGATATCATCACCGGTTTTTGGGCTGTATGCACCAGAACCGGCATTGCTTTCATCTTCGAGAAGGTTAGCAAGCGGAGTGTCTCCATTTAAAAATTGCAGGCTGTTGTCACTGTTTTCATCGATTTTGACACCAGGGCCGACTAAGCTGCTTCCACCGCTCCCTTTCCCGCTGCTTCCGCCGCTCCCACTGCTTCCGCCTCCTCCGTTGTACTTATTGATAAACGTACAGGATTCCACCTGCTTGTTTGAGCCGTTTGTTACCGTCCGCGTAACTACAAGCTGTCCATCTGTATCCTTTACCACATCGGTGATCGTGTAAACAGAGTCATCGTAAGTATATCCGGTGTTCGGAAGGACTACTTCAGAAATAGTATAATAATAAGTACCTTCCCGGATATAACTCCATGTACCAAAATCCTTTTCACCGGAACCATAAATGGTGATATACTTGACACCATTCTCGCTGCCTTCCGGCATGGGATTTGCCCCATCTCTGGCCGTCAGGGAAAAGGTAAAACTACTGGTTTTTGATGGGTTGCCGGATACTGTTTTTTTCACCGGCGGATCTACCATAATCTCGGGATCGCTTGCAAGGGGAGTATAAGTATTTTCAAACTTAATGCTGCCCACTTTGCTGCCGTCATATTTTTTTACAATGATCTCAGCCGAAAGCTCTTCAGCGATCCTCTTCACATAGACTTCCACCGAATAAACCTGAGTATCATAGGAATATCCACTGGCCGGGGATGATGCATCCCCTTTGATTTCGTAACGATATATACCAGTGTTAGAAAAGGTGATAGGACCGACTTCTTTCACGCTTGTACCGGCAGCCGTAAAGGAATGGACACTGCTTAGACTCCCTGACGGCATTGGATTTCCCGGATCCAGAGAAATAAGGTCATACAAAAACACATTGTTAACATCTGATGCGGAACTGTTTTTTACGAATACCTGATCTACATATAGAGTAACGGAAACCGGCTCCGTTCCTGCGTGAGTATCCAGGGGAAATGCTATGGCCATAAGACTGAGGATAAACAGATACCACACAGCTATCCCTTTCGGATTCGCTTTATTCTTGGAGCTCATCTCCATTAACCCCTTTCGTGTTTCTTCTAACTTTATGATAAACTGCAATAGCAAACAGGATTATCAGCATAACCGGCAGCATGATCTTCAGCCACTGGGGGAGACTTTTCCACAGACCGGCTTGCCGGTCCACCGATACTGATTCGTTTGTATCGCCCGATAGTTCCTTGTCAAATGTATTGGTGTAACATTCTTCCATGATCCTGGCTGCCAGGATATCTCTTCCATTGGTGGCATCCGAAGCACAGGTGGTCAGGAGCAGTATATGATCCTCCGTCGAAACTCCGGTTTCACGGGTATACATTGCCTTATCCAACAGATATTGCAGATAAGCCTGCTGTGCCTCTTTGCCCTGGACCCGCGGCGCAAACACTCCTCCGTCGTATGCATCCGTTTTAATAAAAGCAAAAAATTCCAATCCATGATTTTTCCCGTTATAGTACAGATTTCCGTATACATGGCTGTCAAAAAAGCTTTTGCTGCTGAATGAGCCAAGTTCTCCGAACATTGCCTGTTTTTCCATGTGATGTCCGTATAAAATACTGTTAAAATCCTGAAAATCCTTACTATTGGAGTAGTCTAAAAAGATCGCTCCCGACAGGGAATATTCTCCTAATGCATTGGTATTTACATATTTTGCATTATCATTCCCCTGTGTTACCGGATAGTCAATATTCGTGCCATAAACTGTGAGCCAGCTGAATACCTCCGGGTTAATTGCCTTAAGTTCATCAAATGATATGCTGCCTTCTTCTGCATCCGGCTTATAAATTGAGTACTGGGCAGCATCCGCTGCCTGATATACCTGATCCGAGTCCCATATGGCATAAAAAGCTATAGCGACCAGCAGGAGAATGACAGTCAGAACCAGGAAATCTACAATACTGTTTGCGGTTTTTACTGCTTTTCTGCCGATTCTTTTTATGTCCATATGAGACCCCTTTCCGGTAAGTTAAATGTAAATCACAGGATATTCCTGCCGCTTTTCCGTCCCGGCCTAACGATGGGGAACATAGTTGCGCTTTTTACGGGATTTTATTACTACAAATGCCGCAAATGCCCCTGCTGCCAAAATCAAAATCATAACATAGGGGAGGTTGTTAATAATCACGCCTGTAGGAGTAATGGTCCTGTAGGTATTGGTGAATGCCGCACTGTTTGCATTTTCTCCTATCAGTTTGGTGCCGGTACTAAGTGCCAGATTTTCGAGTGAATTAAAAATTTGGATTGCACCTCCCCCGTTTTCCACGACCAATGCGGATGCTGTATAATGTTCCACTGCACTTTCTACTGCAACATATTTTGCACCAATGTGCAGGTCAGTAAATACCAGCTTTTGATCATGTTTGAGATTGACTGTTTCCGTGGCTCCCGATGTAAATACAATATACGAATAATCGTTGTCGTCAGTTTGCAGGTTTGAGGCGTTGTCTTCTGATGTTACTACGTTATTGCCTGAATCCAGAACATACGCCTTATATGTAGCAGAACCTTGTACGACACCCGGCTGAGTCGCCGTTATCTGAAATGCAAAATATTTGGTCCTATCGGCATAATCGCCTGAAACAGCTTTTCCTATGGTAAGAACATGGTTATTCGGATCCGTAGGGTCAATGCCGCCTGCGGTCTTTGAATAGGTATTGGTAAACATTATTTTACTGTAATTGCCAGTGATGTTAGGGTCTCCTGGCTGCGGAGTCGGGTCCACCTTATCGCCAGGAGCGGAAGTTTGGTTACTGCTGTCATTCACAGCAATACTTGAAGCGACAGCAGCCACGTACAGTCCATTTACACCATTTTTCACATACACCGTAAGCGTGTACTGTGCAGGAGAAAATACATATGTTTCATTTTCCCCGGGTGTATAGCCTGTCACACTCGAATTCTCCTCAATCTGATATACGTATACTCCCGCATGGGGAAAGGTAACTCCGGATAGTATGTTCCCAGACTGTTTTAATATTGTTTTGAAGCCGACAATATCAGTGCCTGGAACAGTACCTGAATCAGTGCCTGTATCGCTGGCTGTGAATGCAATTGTCGTTGGACCTACCGTCGGCATTGTGTCTAAATCATCAGGCGTTGTTCTATCGTCAACGCTTACCGGTGAAAATTGGAAGGTAAAAGTCGCATCAGGTGTTGTAGTTCCTACCGGCATGATCAGATTTTTCGTAATTGCTGCCTCTGCAGGTGTATTTTCCGTACCGAAGATCGGATCACCGGCCGCAAATGCGGATGCGGCAGTTCCCATGCACATGACCACGGCAAGCGCCATGGACGCCAACCTCCTTCGTAATTCATTGAATTTTTTTTTCATCGTTTTTTACTCCTTAATTGTTATTTCTTGTACTTTCTTATATAAACATAGGGGAGGGCGGGGTTGTATTCTGACATTCCTGCCGCCTACCGATCCACATATGCTATATATTTCTACGTCTGAGGATCGTCATTACTTTCCCCAGTGTGTCTTTCACCCTTACAGCTCCGTATATACGGCTGTCTGTGGAGTTTTCCCTACTGTCACCAAGAACGAATACTTCTCCTTCCCTGACAGTAAGCGGAAATTCTACGCCATCTTCATACCGCTGCGTAGGTGTATAGATTTCTGCTTCCTGCTGAAGCGCGCCATTGATCAGAAGCCCGTCTTCCGTGATATCTACCGTATCACCTGCTGTGGCGATTACCCGGCGCACCTGTTTCTTTCCTTTAAACTCCAGCACAAGGGTGTCTTGGGCAACATAGCTTTTGTCCAGACGGTAGAACATCACCAGATCTCCGTCTTTAACGGACGGAACCATAGAGGCATCCGAATTGCGGCAAAGACCAAACAAAAACGTGAACACCAAGAGGAAGGCGAGGATGATCGCAGCTATTTTTGCCAGAAGAAACACGATTTCTTTTCCAAGTGATGGTTCTGCCGGAAATTCGTAATTTTTTTCTGCTGCTTTATTTTCTCCGTGTTTCTGCAATTCAGACATATCACAAACTCCTTTTCCGGCGATAATTAATCATACAGGCGCTAAACAGTCCCATCAGCAAAAGCATGGACAGCCCCAGAAGAGTTGGCCCCTGTATGCTTCCCATCAATACGCCGGTCGGTACGACAGAAATTCTTGTGTTGATAAAATCAAAGGATCTGTCTGCTCCTGCAAGGCTGACTATCCCGGTATCCGAACCGTTTGTTGCGCTTGTGGTGCTGTTGTCCGTAAAAGACACGCTGTAATTCGGATCGGGTGATTCTACAATTTGGACACTGCCCTGCGGCACAGGATCTTTAATGGTTATCTGCTGGCCGTGCTTCAACGTAAACGTGGCTTTTCCTTCCTCATTAAGTATCAGTGTTCCGTTGGCCGGTGCCTCTGCTCCCGAGCCGGATACCGTGCTGCCTGTATATAAAAGCTGAGTTCCGGCTGGGACGGCGGCTCCGCTGCTGTCCCGAACGTATATTGCAAACGAAAATTCCCTTGTTTTGTCTGCGTAGTCGCCTGCTACTCTTTTGGAAATGGTAACATTTACTTCACTTGGGCCTTTAATATGTACGTTTACCTGTTTCGTAACTGCCTGGGACTGCCCATCCGGAGCATAAGAATAGCTGACCGGAACATCTTTGGGAACCGTTGAGGCAGTCGAACCTGTAATTGCAGGAAGAGCTTCATTGTTAATGGATGGCACTGCAGTCGTTCCATTTGCAAGAATCGCCACCGCCTTTGTAAATCCGCTGTCCAGAGCCGTCTGGCTGCCTATCAACTGGGCCTGTTCCAGTGTCATCGTCCCATCATTGGCATAGAGGGCATACTTCCGGTCCGCTGATACAGCCGTTCCGTTTCTCACAACGGTAACGCGGGCGTCTGTATGTACCTGACCCCCCGTCAGCGTCTCATCTCCCGCTGTATAGCTGACTGTATGGGTCCGCCACGTCTGATCCAGCCCCAGCGGCGTGCGGATCTCATCAAGCAGCTGGGCCGTTATATTGTTTCCGAAGAAAGGGGATCCGCTGGCCTGCGTATACGAGATGACATCATCCACACTGTTAATGGCTGCCGCTTCCGATTCTGTGATAATGACGTCCTGGGCAGATACCTGGGTATCGCCCTGGGCAAACTGTGCTCTGATATCAAAGCTATAGTCCTTGTCGTCACCGCTTGCTGTCCAGGTTTTTACCTGGTTAACATCACCTGCATCAATGTGGTACAAATGCGGCGTTGCGGATATATACCGGTCTGAACCGAAGATGCCAACGCTTTCCACATGTTCACCGCGGGAAGAATCCGGGATAAAGGAAAACACCGGATAAGGAACCGTTCCTGGAATCAAGGCACTTGGAAGAGCAATGGACCCTTTTGCTGACGGCGTATCTGCCGGAACAGTACCGTAAGCGCTTATAGACTGCCCGGAAGACGGCACTGTGGTAGATACCGGAACATTATGAGAGACCTTGCCATATCCTTCCGTTACCTCCCAGTTATAGACCGAACCGAGAATTGCAACCGCATATCCATTATTTCCAGAGAAATGCGTATCGCTGTCCCCGATGAACGTTTTTCCTGTGGCCTCCTCAGAGCCTCTGAAATTCACAGGGGTGATCCTGTCTTTTGCTTTTTCTTTATCCGGATTCAAAGTGATGACGCGCCAGCCGCTGCTGACTCCGAACCAGTTCGTCTGCAGATTGCTGTCCGCACTTACATTCCCCACCTTCAGCCATGTCAGCGCGTTATTTTCGGTGGTTATGATATCAGTGAGAACGATCTGGTCTACCTGACCGGTAGACTGGATATATACCTGGCCTTCGCCTTCCACACGTGCTGTACCCGCAATGAAAGATGCGCCGGCAGAGGCAATACCTAAGCCTGCACCCTCCATCCCTTCCCCGGCATGCAGGGTCACATCTCCGAAGGTATGATAGGACGTGCCGTGATTGGATACTGTGGCATTTAAACCGTTTTTAATATTACCGTTTTGTGCTACCAGCAGACGTTTCTGGATATCCATGGAGGTAAAGCCGATGATACCGTTCGTGGAAATCAAAATCCGATGAGGCAGGCCGTCTGGGGTCTGGCCGGTTTCCCAGTCACCCAGGATATCATTGGGATCCGCAGACTGCGGTCCAACGTTTATTACTGCTTTCTTACCGGCTTGTTCACTTGCTGAGGCCACGGTGTTTATGATGTTTTCCGTACCATTGCCGGCACAAAGTCCTGTAATGGTTCCCGCAGAAACCAGATTTACCTGCACATCTCTTCTTAAAGTTCCCCCGGTAAGATTCGAATAATCCGTGGCGTAAAGATTTCCGATGATGGCATTAGGGGCATTGACATTGATGATAATACGCCCGGCCCTTGTATTACCTGCGCTGGCTGCCGTACCAGAACAATCTCCGTATATGTTAAGCCCATTCAGCAGATCCGTCTTGGAATCGTCAGTGAGAACATTCAATGTAACCGTATTGCTTGCATCTGTACCTAGATAAGAGCTTGTACCAGCCCCCAGCCTTCGTCCTCCGCTGATACTGTCACCGGACGCAAGGGAAAAACCATACTGGTTTCCTCGCAGATCGATCGTGACACTTGCATTGCCGTAAATATACCCGGCATATGACGGGCCCGCGGAAAACCCCCGGAAAACGTCAGCACGAGCCGTTCCGGAAAAATTGCCTCCATGTACGACTATCGTCGAATCGCCACTGATATAGTGGGTAGTCGAAGAACCATAGGTACCTCCCATTGAAGCATTTATGTAAACATTTGGTTTATCAAAAACTTCAACGCTTACATTCCCATCCTGATACGAATCGTTCCAGCCACCGCCGCTGAGAAACCAATCCACCTGTCCGCCATGCACCTCTGCGCGGCCATCTCCTACATGGATAAAGCTATTGAAGCCGGTTCCCTCACAGGTATCAACCACCCCCCCATGATGAATCCGCACAGAATCCCCCACCTGCACCCCGCCGAAACTGCCGCCGTAGGTCCAGCGTGCAAGGACATTCCTGGTGACCAGAGTCGTATCCCCCTTGATACAAAAACTGTTGTTAGCTGAGATAGTTCCTCCGCCTCCGACCAGATCGAATCCCGTGTTGTATCCCTGAGATCTATTGGTGGTAGAATAGCTGTAACTTTTATAGTTTCCCAGATAGGCTATTCCTTCTGTTCCAACCTCTGAAAAAGCATTTCCTTCCATATATCCCCAGCCGGCACCGCGGAACCAATGCTCATTGTCTGCGCTGTAGCAGATACTGCCGGAATATATTACATTTGTAATATTCCCGTACAGCTGGTAATCGGATGCAGCCTTAGCTGCGTTAAGGCCGGCCTCCACGTTTGTGACCTTTGCAGTGGAAGGATAATACGTGAACTGGTTCTGCCAGACACCCCCGATGGCCGCGTAGATACTTGCACCTCCGGAAAAAACACTGAGGGATCCGTTATTGTCCGTACCTGCCTTCACAAGGTTAATAACATTACCTTTAACAATACCGGTCTGAAAATTAGTACCGATATAACACGCTCTTCCATTAGTAAAATTGCTGGTATCGATATAGTTCTTGATGACGTAATCGTCCGTATATAAAAGACCTGTAAGATCGGAGGTATCCACAGCACTTCCCAGCGTGGCATCGCTTCCCACATCACCGTAAAGAGAGCCTCCGATAAAACGGCTTGTACCTGAAGTCCAGGTATATCCTGCATCCGAGGATGTAAACCTGCCGCTTCCGCTGATTTCATTGGTGATCGGACCTTCTACGGACCCATATTCCACCCCGCCAAGGAAACGTTCCAATCCACCGCTCCCGGTAGCCATATTGATGATGGTGTTAGTCACACTGCCGGTAATATTGGCAGGTACACTGGCAGAGGTGCCCAGGCCACCGCCCCGGATACTGAAGGTATTGCCGCTGGTACCAAGTATCGTAACAGCAGCATTGCCATTTAAGGTGCCTGTCCTCATACCGCCGATGAAGTAAGAGTCTCCATTGCCGGTAGAATAAACCGTGATGGAGGCAGTTTCCTCATAAGGCGTAACAAACCCGGTGCTGCTTCCTCCAAAATAACGGGTGGCTGCCGTCTGCCAGGAGTTTCCCCCCAGGGTAAGGGCATACCCGTTCATATATACACCCTGTGTTCCGATTTCACTCGCATTAAACGTATGCCGGATATTGCGGAGAATGATGTTACAGCCGAAATATCTTTCACCGGTGCCTGAAACGGAGATGAGGCTTGCATTGGAGGGGGCGGAAGCCGCCGGCGTGTCTGTAACCGGATCCTCTTGATTCCCTGTCAGCACAAGTGTATTTAATCTCTCACGCAAGGAGGCAAATGTAACATCCCCGGTACCGGTTGCGGAACTGGTATCATTAAAAATATTTCCCGGCAGATTCGTAATATTGGAACCAAAATACATAATATAATCTGATTCTGCCTGGTTCCTCTGGTAGATTCCCAGCAGCGCCGCACGCAAGCCGCTTTCATTTGCGGTATATGCCTCATAATAGCCGCTTAAAGGATCCCCGTCCGCCTCCATTACAACCAATTTGCCCGTGTCACCGCTGGCAAGTACATTTCCTCCTAGAGGCAGGTTTATGAATGATCCTGCTAGAAATGAAAATCGTTTGGCTCCCTGGTACAGTCCGGCATTTATATTCTCTGCCGCAGTATTAACATCCTCCATGATCACAACCGGTTCGCTGTAAGCAGCTGTAATTTTCTCGTCTATCTGAACCAGATTAAATTTATTATCACCGGCTACTCCTTCTGTCGGCAGAAGATATTCTGTTTCTTCAATGGTTTCAGATGCTATTCCAACCACATAACTGCCTGGTTCCACGTTATCAAACCGATAGGTCCCGTCTGACAGAGTTTTCGTATTCCGTATTGCCGTGCTTTTATCATCTGCTGTATAAAGGCTGACAGGATAACCTGCAATAGCATGTTCACCCTCATCCATTACACCGTCACCATTTTCATCCAGCCATAGCTTGCCGCTGATCTGATTCTCATGGGAAAGTTCGCCTAAGGGTGCTACTGTTACCACAGCAACAGGACGTGCCTGTGCATAGACATAGGTTCCGATATCAGCAGTAAACAGATAGGTTCCTGCCTCATCCTTTTGATACAATCCACTGGTTCCCCATGTTACAGGTATGTCCACTGTTGAGCCGCCCTCCAGGGTTGCTGTCAGGGTTACAGGCAACGGAATATCTGCACTTACCGTACCTAATGGAACAATGATTTCTGTCACAGGCATGTCAAAGGACAAAATTAGTTCTCCTTCATTGTCATTCTGGGCGATACCTGTAACCGGCAGCAATCCTATAATCAGCACCACTACCAGCAACAGCGAAAGGCCAATGTGCCAATTACATTTTTTTCTCATACTGTACCTCTGCCTTCAATAATTTCATACGTTTATAACCTGCCACGAAATAGGATGAGAGCTTTTCCATTGATCTGTTTTTTACTTACAGTACCATAGTTGCGGGAGTCCAGTGAATCACTTCGGTGATCTCCCATAACAAAAAACTGATCTTCGGAAACCTTCAGCGGATAACCGATTTTCGGCTTCCCATAAGTCCTTTCATAGATATACGGCTCTTTTTGTACTTCTCCATTTATAAGAAAAAGTCCATTATCATCATCAAACCCCAGCACATCTCCGGAAATACCGCAGATTCGCTTGACGTAATCTTTCCGTCCATTTGCCTTAATAAATATAATATCCCCTCTATTATATGAACTTGATTGTTTCCAAAATATGATTATATCCCCATCATAAAGAGTCGGTTCCATCGAGGTCCCTGATACAGCTGCAATTCCAAACATTGTATTAAAAATCACCGCTACCGCCACCGCAGTCACAGTACATTTTATAAGGGAGAGCCAGAATGACTGGCTGGAGTAATTCGTTGCTGCGGCATGTTTTGGCCGATAAGTTTTTACTGACCTCTTCATATTTACATAAACCCGCTTCCTGCTGTATATTGATTTGGTTATATCCTTTATTTAATTAACAATTTCTCTCAACATAACTTTATCCCATTTTTCTCAATCTGTATTGATTAATGCATAAACAGCAGTCTTATTGCTCCAAACTACACCACTGTTCCCGTGGTGGTTAAGCAGTCTTTGGCTTGTCTAAGCTGCATAAAACAGAACCACAAACTATAGTCATAAATGCCATCTGCCAGACCCTTAATATAAACAAAGACTGGCTAATGAATGGCTCGGGGGAGATGGAGAACACTGCAAGAATAAATCAGAGGGCAAAGATATTAACTGAATTATATGAAGTAATCAAGGGATTATCTGAAGACGAACAGCTATATTTGCTTGACACCATCAAAGCCTTGAAAACACGCCTTAGTGGGGAAAGCAAATAGCAATGTTGATCCACATATTGAGAAACTTTGTACTTTACAAGTATAAAATATGAAAGTCAGTACTTTTCCATATCTGGCACCAGCTGTCATCATATACATTTCCTTACCATACTCTGACCCTTTCTGCTATAAAATTCTTATCTTATTCTAGCAAAATCGTTAAAGAAAACAGAACTGAATTTCATATTCACCAGATCCTTTATCAAATTTCGGGTTCACGTACTTCAGGTAAAAATGTCAGAATACCAAGGATAAGCCAGAATAATAATTTCTTAATTAAATAAACCGGTGTCAGGATTCGAATCCTGGCACCGGTTTTCTTTGAATGTTATAATCTTATTCCGTTTTATCATATTTTCAGCAGCCTTCAAATTGCATTTTCAGGCTTATACCCTAGCCTTTGGAACCTCCTTTATATTTTTATAAAGCAGATCTGCCAAGGTTCCTGGACATCTCATCGAGATACGCCAGCCATAAGTCCGGGCTGAAATCCAGTAATTTCATCGTACTTTCTGATGTTTCCCTGCTTAAAATCAACTGAAAAAGATCCGTTTCAAAGCAATGAATTTTTTCATTTTTATAATCATGGTCAATCGTATAAATCAGATTTAACCCCTGTAAACAGAATACTGCCGCTTTCGGCTGTTCACTGTTCACGATCCTGACTTTATCAGAACTTTTATCATTAATAAAAGTATTAAACCTTTGTAGGTATGGGATACGCTCCTCGGGCGGAAAGTCAACGACGCCAAAAAGAGGTACAATCGCTTTTCCCGTAGAGCAAAAACCAATCATTGCATCCACAGTCACGAAAAAAGCAGTTTCCTTATCCAGTATTCTACGAAAAAGTTCCAGAATGGCTCTTTTTGAGACTGCCCTCCCGTTCACTGACTCCAAATCCTTTTCTCCGATCAAATAACCAATGGAAATAAAATTATATACAGCTTCCACATGCATATCCATAAGCCTGGTAAGAATAGAAGAATCTGCTTCCAAAACAGTAACTGCTTCTCTTCCGCTATAGCTTATTTTCTTAGCATCTTTCTTTACAAGTGAATTATAGAAGACGTTTAAATAGCCTTTATGACTGACAAAGGTCATAAGGGGCATCCCATCCAGCTGGAGACTGAAGATCAGAAGAAATTGCCCCTTTAATAGTAAAAAGGTGCAATTCATTTCTTTTGTGATTTTCCATAAATTTAAGTCTACATACTCCTGTGCTCCGACTATGGAGGAAAGTATATCAGTATTATTATTGATGGCTGACGCCTCAATTACGGACATATCAAAATAGTGGTTAAAGACAGCTCTTTCCCGCTTCAGGGAGCCTGATATTTTTATTCTTTGGAAGATATCGGAATATGAATGGTCAAAAAAAGAAAGGGTACTGTAAAACTCAAGGGGAATATCATGATTAACCATGATATGATCGGAAACAAGCACACAAAACATGTTCAGAATGGTCTTTTTCCCCAAAAAGCTGGCTTCCCTGTCCGGATAGCCCAGATTCCCATTGTTCTCCTCGTCAAAATCTTTATCAAAAGCATATTCTATGGCATAGGCCAGAAATATTTCCAGTTCATACCTGGAACTGAAATTATATATGACCGGAAAGATATGAATAAATTTCAAATAACAGCCATGGCCATACAGAATCTCGGCAAAATAGGCAGCAGCCTGTCTGCTGAATGCTCTCTTTTCCTTTAAAAAAGGCAGCCTTCCTCCTTTTAATATCTTACTTAATCCACTAGGAGTCATATTCATGCTGATTGCAAAGTCTGTTTTCGACGTCTTTGCAATATCGATCAGCTCTTCCAGCAATTTACCGGTTTTCATCACTTGCTCCCCCACTATTCCATATTCTGGAAAATATTGTAACATGATTTTTCTCTTTTGTCTATTTCAGTGTAACCTTTTATCCTTCTTTTCCTATTTTGGAAAATATTGTTACTTATTTTTTCATTCTTGTCTATTTTCCCGTAACTTTTTTTAAAAACTTTCAAGCGTCAAGTAAGGCAGCTTTATATAATCTTCGTAGGATTCTTTGCGCTAAATTCGAATCAGCGGAAGAATTACTACAAATACAAAGCCGCAATTCTCAGGCATATGCCTGAAATTAAATCAAAGGCAGTACTAAAAGGAGGAATGAGATTGAAAATAAGAAAACAAAGACGGCTGGTAAGCTGGCTGTTGGTACTAATGATGGTACTGAACGTGTTTTCGCCGCTCAACAATGTTTGGGCCGGAGGACTGGATACACTGAATGACAGTTCTGACAGTGTGATCGAGATCAGTAACCATGACAATGTCGCTACCGGTAGTCAGGCGCATAAGCCGGATTCTTCCGGGGAAGAGGAAAAAACCAATCCCCCGGATGAACCAGAAGAATTGGATGAAGGCCAGGTAAATGAACCAACCACAGCCACAGATTCCAACGCTTCCACGCCTTCCGGCATAGTTAGTCTTCAGCCGGAATTTATGGATATGGTACCTAAGGATGTAACAGAATTACTTGGTAATTTAACCATATCAATCAAGCAGAATGGTTCATCTGTCACAGAAATCATTGCTGGACAGAATTTTACAGCAGAAGGTTCCTTTGATGTACCGGTTGAGGGAGATGGCATAAGCGATCCAGACCAGTACGTTAGCTATGGAGACTTTGCAATACTGAAGCTGGATGACAACATAACAATCGTAGGTTCCCCTACACTTAATTTATCGTTTAACGGAGAAAAGGTAGGGACTCTTACGTTCGAGAATAGTCAGGTAAGAATCGACTTTAATGGAGAGGCACTTAAGGATCCGGGCATATCAAATGTCAACTGTGAATTCGGTGCCACCATGAAATACACCGGCTCCGACGTAACGGAAGAAAACCCAAAAAACAATGTTTACATTTTAGGAAAGGAGTTTACTGTCAAGGCACCGGAGATTCCAATCACACAGACCCAGAGCAAAACCGGCCGGCTTTCCGATGACAAGACACAAATTGAATGGACTGTCAAAGTAAACGCAAAGAAGGGCAGCGACATTTCTTTACTTGGTTATAAATTCCAGGATCATCTGACGAATGTTGGTGCGTATGTGGAAGATTCGTTTATGATCAATGGCAGTGAACCAAATCCTAAGGTCATTCCTGATGCCAGTAATCTGTTATCCTATGAATTTGGAGATGTGAAAGGAGAACAGATCATCACCTTTCGCACGATGATTCCTGCGGAGATGCTGATCAATGGCGGTACAATCAATAATACTGCAAAGTTCGGAAAAGATACGCTGGTAAATACAAATACTGTTCCAATAACCATTCAAAGAAAAAATCTGATAAAAAAAGAGGGTAAGCCAGGAGACGGGCTGAGTGAAGGTACATATAACCCCAATGACCGCACGATTACATGGGCTATCACCGTTAATCAAGATCAGATACCCTTACAGGACTTGACCATTACTGATAATCTTCCCACCAGCCCTGCAGGATTAAGCTGGAAGTCAGCGAAATGGGAATATGAATCAACGGCAGATACATGGGCAGAACTCACTGCCGGCGATGGGCTGACTAATGTACCAACCTACACAACGGAACCCGGGAGCGGACAGTATACACTGACAGGAACTACCAGCAAGAAAGTTCGGCTGACGATCGTATGTGATGTCGCAAATGATGCATATGTAGGGACAGTGAAAACCTATCGAAACACCGCGACACTGACTTGGACCGGTAAACCAAGTGGAACCTTTTCGGATAGCGCCGATGTAGGCATTGGTATTGACAGCCTTACAAAAGGTTATGTATCAACGAATTACCCCTTGCGCCAAATTGAATGGAAAGCAACCGTTGACCTGAAAAATCAATCAGGCTTTCAAGACCCTTCAAACCTTAAAGTATACGACCTTTTGATTTACGGTAACTCTGTAAACCTGGACAGCACAAACCTTAATACTTTGGTTGGCGAGGAATACAAAAAGCTTGCACCAAAGTATGGTCAGAAAGTTGTTAATGAAAGTGGGACCGAGAATGAAAACTGGACTAAGAATGGTCTGAATTTTACCATCCAACCAGTTACGGTAAGTTCTACACGCGTCGGTGACCTTCTTGTGGTCAGTGGGTTCAATACTGACAAGGCATACACTTATAATTTCAAATCACAGGTTCTCGATCCGAACATCTTTGCCGCAAATACAGGCAAATATGTCAGCAATACTGCTTCCCTGTATTATGGAACCGTACATTTAGATGACGGAAATGCCGGAACCACTTACAACAGCAGCGTTTTAAGCAAGCAGGTACTGAAAGCCGGAACAAAGACTGTAGGCGATAGCGGAAATGGATTTAATTCACTGGATAAGACCGCAGTATTCCGCTTAAACATTAATAAGGATGGCTTTGACCTGACTGGTGCAGACATTGAAAACGGAAAACTGGGCAAGGTGACAGTGACAGATACATTACCCATTGGCTGGTCGTTTGTTGACATTGGTTCTGATGTGAAATATCAGCTTTATACAAGCAGCGATACTCCGGTTACGGATGATACGGAGATTATAGAAAGCACTAATATTTCCGGCCAAAATGCAACATTTGTGTTCAAAAAACTGGATAAAGCTTACTACATTTTAGTAAAGGCACAGCTCTCTGACGACCAGTATTTAAAATATCTGGAGGCATCATATACAAATGGAAGAACCGATCCATATCAAACTGCGACAAACACGGTCAAGATGACTGCTGAAGGTGATAACAAATGGAATCCAGAAACAACAACATCGGTCCAAGTATCAACGCAATTCCTGATTAAAAATGTAAATACGGGCAAAGAACCACTGGAGTGGACAATTAAATTTAATCCCTATGATTTACCGGATTTGAAAAATATAAAAATCACGGATAAAATACCCGTAGGACTTGAACTTCCTTTTGAACGGAACGGCTCCCTGAATCTTACCGCTTTCCATATCACAGAGTATGATCAGATGATAAATGGAGCATTTCCAACTTCAGGAGGAAATGTGTTAACCACGGAGCAGCTGCAGGACAGAATCTCGTATGATAAAGATTCGCGCGTATTGACCTTTACCCCTACCGACGGCAAGTTATATCTGATCGTTTATACGACCGAGGTAACCGGTAATGTCGGAACCAGTTTAAAGAATCAGGTCTCCGTGTCTGGCAGTTCAATCGATGGTATCGGCACCAATGCCTCTTATCAAGTCGATAGTTCTCATGCCAGCGCGACCTTGATGCGCAATGGTTACCTTGACATCCGTAAGGTTAATACTCAGAGTCAGATCATAAACGGCGCTGTGTTTACATTATACACAGATAAAGCACTTCAAAACCCTGTTTTGACCAGCATCATGCGACCGGATGGAACATTGAGAATCAACCCGATTCCTGCGCCAAAAGCTTTTGGCGATCCTGCGTTTACCTACTATTTAAAGGAAACAACGGTTCCTGACACCTATGAATCAGACAATATGATTTATATTGTGACCGTTGCAAAGGATTCAAATAATAAAACCATTACTACGGTAGCAGGAAAAACAGCGGGTGAGGTTCTAACAGTTATAAACTACCAGCCAGACACAGTTGGCAATCTATCCATACGCAAGATGGTTGATGGCAATGCAGGTGATATCAACAAAGATTTTAATTTCACCATTAGGCTTACCGGCCTAAATATAGACGGCACTTACAACTATATAGGCTCCGGTAATAAAGAAAACGGCCAGCTTATTATCACAGACGGTCTTGGAACGGTTCAGCTTAAGCATAATGAAAGCATCACAATAACCGGACTTCCGAAGGATACCACCTATCTGGTAACTGAATCGGATTACACCGGCGATGGTTATCAGACTACCTTTTCAGGTGAGCATGGTACTATCGAAATTAATAAGACACAGACAGCTGAGTTTACCAACACAAAATATCTGCCCGGTAGCCTGGTCATCAACAAAACGGTTGCTGGAAACACCAATGAGACCGGTCCATTTGAATTCACTGTTACCTTCTCAAAACCGGACGGTACCTCTGACGACAACTCCTATGACTACACCATATCAGGAGATGCTATAACGAAACAAATCAAGAACGGCGGTACACTTTCTATCTCTGACGGGCAAAGCGCCGTCATAACCGGACTTCCAATGGATACGTCCTAT
The DNA here is from genome assembly GCF_900105615.1 of Lacrimispora sphenoides JCM 1415. Taxonomy (NCBI): domain Bacteria; kingdom Bacillati; phylum Bacillota; class Clostridia; order Lachnospirales; family Lachnospiraceae; genus Lacrimispora; species Lacrimispora sphenoides. Next base: position 2,939,679 of record NZ_LT630003.1, read on the forward strand.
ACGGTAACTGAAAAAGATTATTCAGCAAGCGGATACTCCTCTGCCTCCACTGGTTCGTCCGGTAAAATTGAAACCGACAAAGTGCAGACAGCAGCCTTCGTAAACACCAAATATCTTCCTGGTAGTCTGATTATCAAAAAAACTGTTGCAGGAAACAGCAACGAAACCGGTCCGTTTGAGTTCACTGTTACCTTCACAAAACCGGACGGTACACCAGATGACAGCTCCTATGGCTACACCATTACAGGAGATTCTCTGGCGAAACACATTAAGAGCGGCGGTACAATTTCTATCGCTGACGGGCAAAGCGCCACCATAACCGGACTTCCAAAAGACACGGACTATACGGTAATCGAAAAAGATTATTCCGCAAACGGATATTCTACCGCATCTACAGGCTCAACCGGTACCATCATGACAGATGAGGAACATGTAGCTGCCTTCATCAACACGAAGATTTTGCCCGGTAGCCTGACCATCAGCAAGACAGTTGCAGGAAGCGGTGCTGATACCAAAAAGAAGTTTGATTTCACAGTAACCTTTAACGCAAGCGGTACCTATTCCTATATGGGAAAGGGAGTTTCTGACGGAACCATCAAAAGCGGTGATAAGATATCACTTGCCGACGGGGAAAGCATCACCATCACCGGATTACCTGACGGAACCAAATATCAGGTGACAGAAGCCAACTATTCCTCTGAAAGATACACTGCCGCACAAACAGGAGACTCAAGTATTATCCGTACACTTGAAACATCAATTGCTGCATTTACCAACACATACCGCAAACCCACCAGCTCAGGCGGTGGAGGTGGAGGTGGCGGAAAAACACCTTCCGTAAAGCCCAAACAGCCGGATCCAACTAAGCCAGATCCAACCGAGCCTACCGAACCTGGCATACCAACGACCGACGTAAAGCCCAGGGAAGAGATGACCCCCCAAGAGCTATATGATGTTTATGGCGAAGTACCTCTTGGCTATATAGTTGGTTCAAATGGAAAGCTCCATCCGGTTGGCCTTCCAAAGACCGGTGATGATATGTCCGATGATATCATAATTTACGGATTTCTTATCATCTCGGCACTTCTAGGCCTGACATCTTCGGGCATATTGTGGAGAAAGCATTTTGAAAAGTAACTACTGAAGATGCTGCACTGCAGGAACAGACAGACAGGAGGAAAATCATTCAATGATTTTCCTCCTGTCATACTACGTCTAATCAACCGTCTTCATAAATCTTCCTTAAAGTATTTAGCTCACAACCTTAATTCCTTCTCTTAGAGCAACAGAGAGCACCATTTTTTCCGGCACTCCCAACATTTTAACCGCCAGGTTTATATGATTATCATTATGTAGAAAATTGGCAATTAATAGCTCCATTCCCTGTTCTAGTCCTTTTTCAAGTCCCTTTTCCATACCTTGCTCCAGTCCCTTTTCTATTCCTTGCTCTATCCCTTGCTCTATCCCCTTTTCCAGTCCTTCTTTCCAGCCCCTTTCAATCGCTTCATCCACAATCGCTTCGCTTAAATTACACATAATATTGATCCTCCTTTCCAAATCAGGTTCCATTGGTATATTAAATTCTTCTGATAAAATCTTCCCTTTTTCTTTTGCTGATAAACGGGAGGAAAATAAAGTTCCTAAGAGTCTATGCAGCTTTGATCCGTCGTTTTCCCCTGCAAGTTCCTTCGGCAGACCCACGATTATAACGCAGAGCAGATCATACCTTCCCATATCACCAGACTTTCCTACAATCTCTCTCTTATTCATTCCAAACTCCGTAATGGTGTTGCCGACTCTTTCTGACGAGTTCATGCAAATCCAAATGGAGTACACCTTTTTAATATCTTCATAATTAGGAATTTTAAATTCTGTATCCAGCTGAGCTGAAATCATACGGGACGTATAGAAAACTCCTCTAGTGACAATTGGGTAACCTGGATAAAAATTTTTCTGAGCCTCAACATCCAGTATCATCTTCATCTTTCCCCTTTTTCCCGGGGCCCAGACAAAGAAATGAACATCATAATTAACCCTGCCTTCATAAGGAATCTGGCTCTCTGTGTTAATCCCGGAGATAGCAGGCATAACTCCCTTTTCTCCATTGCTCAACTTTTCTTTCAGAGAGTTTGTTTCTCCTGGATTTACGGGAACCATTGATACTTCCGGTACCCCTTCAATAAGAGGAACAACATGTTCAGGCTCCATTTCTGCAAATTCAGAAACCGTGCTTACAAGAATGTGAGCCAGTATAATCTTCTGAGCCAATAGTTTTTTCGCATGTTCATCATACTCTGCATTTATGCCGGCTGCATATAATTCTCTTATGAGACTTTCCTCCACTTGTAAAACCTCCTCTTATTGTTCTTAAAATTCTATATCAACAACAGGAGGCATTATTTATGATATCCTGCTGAAAAATGGATTCCGCAGAACATCACCTGTGAGGTCACAACGAAGCTTGTATTTTTGTTTTTGCACGTCAGATACTGTATAACCTGTACACACATAAATTCATAATGATATTGCCGCAAAGCAGATCAATACTAAAAGCCGGCTCATTACATATATCCGTGGGTACGGGTTATAAGAATTATAACATTTCAGGTATTTGGTTGCAAGAATGGAATACAGCGATGATGACTTGGAAATCAGATATTATATGATATGGGATTTTAAAATGATTTATTTGATATTTGAAAATGATAAAATAATGAATTAGAATAAAAGACAAGTACTTTAGAAAAAAATTATATCTGTCATTATAAACCAGGAAATCAAGGATGTAAATATAAAAATCAACCTTTCCATCAAAAATAATTTTCAACTTAATTTGACATGGAGCCAACGGCATTATGGCATTTATCCTTACCATGTAAGGTATGAATAGAAAAAAGAGGATGCAATTTAGCAGACACCCAATGAAGAAGTAAATTGGACAGTCGTCAAGCGGAAATACATTATTTCAAAGCAGCTTTATATTTCATTACGGTAAATAAGTCCTCCAACTGATACTCTTCGCTCATATCACAAATAAGTGGTATGAGTTTTCCGACCATGGCGGCATTTTGCAACTGCATTTTTAATTCTTCTGCGATCTCCAAATCCATTACGCCAGAGCATGTCTTCTCAGTGAAGAAAAAAGATAACTTGAAAAAGCCTTCCCAAACAGAAAGCCAAAATATAGTCTTTTTCCGTTTGCTGCCTTTGCAAAGCCATGCCTTTCCATCCTTGTAATACCGCCAGTCAAGTGACATTTCGGGAAAAGACACTGACAGCCTGTACAGAAACTGTTCATATGATACGGAGGCTTCCCCCAATGCTTCATGGATAACTTCAAAAGTAGGGAAAATATTTACATCTCTTAATAATTGCTTTGGCATAATATACATCCTTTCTCTAAGTGAACAAATCTTTTATTTGCTGATACCATTCACGATTATTGTGGTTCTCCAAGTCTGATGAGTAATCAAGAATGATTTTTCAGACCAACCTACGCGCAGGATATCAATGCCATGAGCACGGTTTTTAATGCCATGAATTTGTGTTTTGAAAGTAAATGAGATAAATGAATGTGATAAGTGAGATTATCCAAATGACCATTTGAGGCTTCAGTGCGTACATTTAAGCCTTGACGTACTTTTTTTGAGGATATACTCTACATCTATAGCGGAGTAACCGGGTCGCACCATACCAATTTATTTCTGCTGCTGCAAATATTTACTGACCGTCCTCTGAAAAATTTTCATACTGCTGTCAACATTTTTATTTTCCTGCAGAATCTTGGATACCTCCCCATCGGCCAGATTCATGATCTGCTGGTACTGCAATAGCTTAGACTCAATGATACCATCCTCAATGACATTATACAGCAGGGTACTGCTGATTACCTGTTCTCCCTCATCCATGTCCTCCTGTATGATATTTGCCCCTTCTTTAGAGGAAGCTACACTCTTTAAGGCTGGAACTCCCTGGGAATATAAGTATACATCCATCTGCATTTCCGGACTACAGGTCAGCTGTTTCAAAAATTCCCATGCCAGTCTTTCATGCTTTGTCTTGCTGTTGATCCCCATCAATAGTGCATCTACCTTCGATATGTTTTTTCCTTCCCTTCCCGCCGGGAACGTGATACAGTCCCACTGAAACCTGGTGTACTTTTTGATCCGGTAAGGATAGGTCTTATAGGTACGGTATTCCGCAAAGGTCAGTGGCATGAACGCAACCCTTCCTTCATTAAAATCTTCCTGGGTAACGCTCTGTCCCTGGTTTAGGTCATTCAGCCGTTTGATATATTTGATTGCGTCCAGGACCCGGCTGTCGGTAAAGGAAATCTGATCCTGGTTTTCGTCATACAGTTTTCCTCCGCTGGTGTAAAACGCATCCCGCCAGCTGTAATTATAAGTGCCGAACTGATCCAAAAGTCCGTCCTTATCCGTATCTTTTGTCACCTTCCTGCATATTTCGTACATATCCTCCCAGGTCCAGTCCTCCCTCGGCATCTGGATCTTCTCCTTTGCCAGCAGAGATTTATTTACAAACATGAGAGTTGGTACTATTTCATAGGGAAGAGCATACTGACGTCCATTGCGTTGCCCCGTATTCAAGGCCGTGGTAAAAAAATCCTCTTTATGAAAGGTATTATCTCCTGTCATCAGCTCGTCTAAATCCTTCATAACTCCCAGCGAAGTGAACTTGTCAAAGTCCGAATCCAGAACCATGAACACATCCGGCATCTCCCCTTCCAAAAGCTTGCGGGCGCACCATTCCGAATAATCCTCTTTCGCGATTCCGCTGTAATAATGGATCTTCACATTGGGGTGAGATTCCTCAAAGCGTTTCACCGCTTTGTCTATGATCTTAAAGCTGTTGGCACTGGCCACATCCCAGTTGCTCCCTGTAAACATGCCGAATTCCAGAACTGTTTCCCTATGCTGATCGCGGTAAATCAAGGCCGCTGCAGTCAGCACCCCTATGAAGGCACTCATGCAAAGGCGCTTTCTCCACTTCCCCATTCCTGTTTCCCCTTTGTTCTTCTATTTATATATTAAGTTTCTATCCGCTTCCTTACATTGGTCTGGACAGCCCAGATCGCCAGCTGGGTGCGGTCCCTTAAATCCAGCTTGTTTAAAATCGTACTCAAGTAATTGCGGACAGTTCCCTCAGAAAGGTTCAAGGCCTTTGCTATTTCCTTATTGCTGGCCCCCTTCTCCACCTGGGCAATGATCTTCCATTCCGTTCTGGTCAGTTCATCCATATTTTTCTCCCGGACAGAAATGGTATCATCCGCCTGGGCCATCTGAGAAAAGAAACGCAGTACTTTTGTTGCAATATCCGGATTGATCATTGCCCAGCCATTGTAAACCGTTGTAATGGCTCCTACCAGCTCATCCATGGAAACCCCTTTCAGCATGTACCCGCTAGCCCCGTATTTTAACGCGTTATACACGTATTCGTCATCATCAAAGGTGGTCAGTATAATGATCTTGATCTGGGGATAGCTTTCCTTAATGATCTTTGTGCACTGCACTCCGTCCATCTTTGGCATCCGCACATCCATTAAAATCACATCCGGCACGTTCTTCCTCACGCACCGGATCACCTCCTGGCCGTCTGCGGCCACATCGGTCACCGTCATGTCCTGCCTGCTGTTTAATACGATCTGCAGGCTCTGACGAATCAATTCCTGATCATCCGCAATCAATACTTTAATCATAAGTCTCTCCCCTCCGAATCGGTATTCTTGCATTGACGATGAACCCATCGCTTCCGTCAAACGTCACAACTCCGCTTAACATTCGGATCCGCTCTTTCATGTGCTTTGTTCCGAAACCGTTTTTCATTTCCTTACAGCCGATCCCATTGTCCTTAATCTGAATCAGGATGTCCTGATTTTCTCTTTTCATGGTGATCCAGATCTCCCTGGCATGTCCGTGGCGCATGGCATTGGTGATCCCTTCCTGAACCACACGGTAGATGGCATTTTCCTCATCTTCATCAAACTTTAGGTTCTGGACCCTGCAATCAAAATAGATCCTGGTTTCTGAGACTGCATTAATATCCGTAACCATTTTGTTAATCGCATATTCCAGGCTGAAACGCTCCAAGGCATCCGGCCTTAATTCGCTCACCGAACGGCGGATATCCTTTATCCCGTCTCTGGTGACCTTGGAGATCAGCTCCAGCTGCTTCTTTGTTTGCTCCGGGGAAGTCCCGATGATGGCAAGACAGGCATCGATCCCTGCTGCGATCCCGGTCAGAGTATGGCCCAGAGTATCATGTATTTCCCTGGCCAGACGGTTCCTCTCCCTTGTTTCAGCCATTTTTTCAGCCATAAGGGAATACTTTTGAAGCTGCTCATTGACCTCCTGAAGTTTTTCATTGAGTCCGTGAATCTCATCTAAGTTTCCCTGCTGTTCGTTGATGATATTAACACAGTATACAACAAACACAATGACATTTAAGGATATTAAAATGTTGTATGCACTTAAAAGGTACTGCTGCACCGATGCGCTGTAATAAGAGATGTAATCCTGTATGGAATACAGACGGTAGGAAATGGATAAAAGCTCATAGTCAGCCAATATAAAGCTTCCGATGGCAACGGCAGCCAGGATATATCTGGATTTCCCGTTCTTCACATACATGATGACATTGGAAAACACCAGAAGCAGGATTCCGTTATAGTTAAAATTTAAAAGAATGATGATCATAAAGCAAATGATGAATTCTGTAACCAGGCTGGTAAGGATGACCTTGCTGTTATTGGGAAACAAACGGTCGCGAATCACCATGCTTAAGGTCAGCAGTCCTAAAAGAAAGGCACAGAGCCAGATTTTTGCATAAGGATACCATACGATCGCCTGGATCCCGTTTAAGAATTCCCTTGCGGCGTACGCCCTGCGGATTTTTTCAATAGTCCGGTAAATAAATATGCTGATCCCCATGACCGATATCATGTTTAAGGCCAGAATCCCCACCTGAAGGAGGCCGATCCGGCTGTTAATTTTTTCTGCTTCCATCTCTTCTACCTACTGCCAACCGTCAATTTCGTAATTATCAAGATTGTCCTTTGTAATTAATGTGGTGGGCAGGCTTATGTATTTTTCCACCGGTTCTCCTGCCAGATACCGGTAAGCAGTTTCCGCCGCTACCCTGCCGATGGACTTAGGGCTTTGGGCGCTGGTTCCGGTTACATAGCCCATATCCAGGATCGATTTAAAATCAGGGGAACCGTCGATCCCGTAGATCAGGATTCCTTCCTCCCGCTTTGCCTGCTGCAAAGCCGCGAGAGCTCCCAGGGCCGTTGGATCGTTGCCGCCCAGGATGACATCAAAATCAATGTTTTTACGCAAAATTTCCTCCATCACTTTGGAAGACACCTCAATTTCCCCGGCAGCTGCATGACGGTATACCACCCGGTAATTGTCATTGCCTGCAATTGCATCGGTAAATCCCTGGGAACGGTAGGTGATGGACATTTGTATGGGGTTGTCCAGGATTATTATATTGGCGGATTTCTTCCTCTTCATCATATCCAGGGCGCAAATCTGCCCTGCCTGATAATTATCCGTTTCTATGATGGATATGACAGAATCCCGGTCCTTTACCGCGGTATCCACATTGATGACGGCAACTCCTGCTTCTTTGCAAGCGTCAAGAGCAGGGGTAACAGCCTCCCAGTCCACAGGATTTAAAAACAGCATACAGATTCCCTCATGAATCAATTCCAAAATCTGCTCATTCTGTTTTTCCTGGTCCTGTAGGGGGTCCCTGGTGAGAAGAATATCTCCGTTGGCTACAACCACTTCTTCGATTCCCTGGTTCAAGACGTCAAAATAAGGGTTGTTCCTTGTCATATAGGTCGCCCCAAAAAGGAGGGCCTCGTGTTGTCTGGGATCTATCTCATTTCTTCTGCATCCGGGCAAAAGGGCCAATATTGCCAATATTGCTATGATCAGAATGAATCGTCCTGTCCTCATCTTCATGTGTTTCACTCCTCAAATGCGGTTTTTTTCATTATATCATACATCCGCAGTGCAGCGAACGAATCCTGAGGATTCATTCGCTCACGGGCATTCGCCCTATGAAATAGGACAGGGAAAGATTTTCTTATGTGCAGGCAAAACAAAAATCTTTCCCTGTCCTATTTCGCACTGCTCATTGCTTTCGTGGATATCACAAAAAGCGTCTCTCCGTTAAGGAAACGCTTCTTGTAAGGATGTGGTTTCAATCCTTCTTTTTATTTCTTAAATAGTCGATGAATACAGCCAGGAGTATGACGATTCCTTTTACTACATATTGCCAGAAGGAATTGACATTCATCAGATTCAGCCCGTTGTTCAGAACACCGATAATAAGGCCGCCGATAATGGTTCCGCCGATCTTTCCGGAACCGCCTGCCATGGAAGTACCTCCTACCACTACTGCTGCAATGGCATCCATTTCCGCTCCGTCACCTGCAGTCGGCTGCCCGGAGTACATGCGGGAGGCCAATACCACGCCGGCAAGACCTGCCATAATACCGGAATATGTATGAACCAGAAGCTTTACCCTGGCTGTGCTGATGCCGGAAAATTTCGCCGCCTGGGCGTTGCCGCCCACTGCGTAGATATGGCGCCCCAGCTTTGTCTTGTTCATAATAACCGCAGTTATGATCAGGACAAATACCAGAAGTATGACTGGAGTTGGAACTCCTCCGATGTAACCGGCACCGAGGAACTGCCATTCCTTTGTAACCACCCGCACCGGTGAACCGCCGGTATAGACATATGCCAGACCCTTTGCCACGTTCATGGTAGCAAGAGTCACGATAAACGGCGGAATCGTGGTTTTGGATATGACCACACCATTCATCATGCCCACTGCCATGCCGATGAGGATGCCAATGATGACAGCAGCAAATATGGGAAGGTTATAGCGGGCCACACAGCCGGCAGCCACACAGCCGGACAAAGCGATGATAGAACCGACGGAAAGGTCGATGCCTCCCAAAATGATGACCATGGTCATGCCGCATGCCAGGAATAAGTTCGATGAAATCTGTCTCAGCACATTGAACATATTCTTATGTGTCAGGAAGGCTCCGCTGGTCTTTGGAAATACGGATAAGAAAATACACAGGATCAGCAATGCCCCGATGATACCGATATTGTCTTTTAAGTATTGTTTTATATTTTTTTGAAGTCTTGTTGTCATTTGATTTTCCCCTCTTTCCTACTTTGCTGCCAGCTTCATGATCTCTTCCTGAGTGACGCTCTCCTCATGGCTGAAACAGCCTGTGATCCTGCCGTCGCACATGACATAAACCCGGTCGCTCATGTTTAAGATCTCCGGCAGCTCGGAGGAAATCATGATGATCGACATGCCGTCTTTTACCAGCTCGTTCATGATCCCGTAGATTTCTGATTTTGCCCCAACGTCCACGCCTCTGGTAGGTTCGTCAAGAATCAGGATTTTAGGAGAAGTGGCAAGCCATCTGCCGATCATGACCTTCTGTTGGTTTCCGCCGGACAAGTTTCCCATTAACTGCTCCTGAGACGGAGTTCTGGTGTCCATCAAATCGATATATTCCTGAGTGATCTTTTCTTCCTTTTTTGAATCCACCCAGATTCCTTTTATAAAGGATTTAAGCACTTCAATGGTAGAGTTAAAGCGGACGGTCTGCACCTTGTAAATTCCCTCCTGCTTCCTGTCCTCCGGCACCAGAGCGATTCCGTATTTCATGGCATCAACGGGAGATTTGATTTTCACTTCCCTGCCTTCCACGTATATCGTTCCGGTAGAACCCGCGGTAAGGCCGAAGATGCATTTTATGGCTTCACTGCGCCCTGCCCCCACAAGTCCTGCAAATCCTATGATTTCTCCTTTGCGCAGCTCAAAGCTGGCTCCCTTTACCATGTTTCCGTCTGCAATATTTTCACATTTTAATACTACTTCGCCTGGTTCCAGATAATCACGGGTATAGTACTTGGTCAGCTCCCGGCCGACCATCATGGCGATCAGCTTATCTCTCGTCGTATCCTTAACAACTTCCGTTCCTACAAAAGCACCATCCCGCAATACGGTCACCCTGTCACAGATCTGCTCCAGTTCATCCATTTTGTGGGAAATGTAAATGATGCCTACGCCTTTCTTTGTCAGCGCCCGCATGGTCTTAAAAAGGAACTCCACTTCTTTATCCGAAATAGAAGAGGTCGGTTCATCCATAACCAGGATCTTTGAATGATAGGAGATCGCTTTTACGATCTCCACCATCTGCTGCTGGGCGATCGTCAAATTCTTAACGAGTGCATCTGCATGAATGTTCATATGATAGTCATCAAGTAATTCCTGGGCGTCCTTTTCCATGGCTTCATGGTTGATCCAGCCGCCCTTCCCCGGCTCCCGTCCCAGAAAGATATTTTCCGCTACGGTCATATGAGGTACCAGTACCAGCTCCTGATGAATGATGGAGATACCGTTTTCATGGGAGGTGTTTACCCCGTCAATAATCACCTTCTGGCCATCAATGAAAATCTCTCCCTCTTCCGCTATATAAATGCCGCCCAAAACCTTTATCAGCGTAGACTTTCCGGCTCCGTTCTCCCCAAGAAGCGCATGGACTTCACCGGTACGGAGTTCTAAATCCACTCCTAGAAGCGCCTTTACTCCCGGAAAGGATTTATGGATATTTTTCATCTGAAGCAGAATCTTTTCGCTCATAAATTCACCTGCCTGTTCTAATGATTGTTTTGTCTTCTGGGATTTACCGTTTTAAAGCGCCCGGAGGGCGTCCCAAACCCAATGTTTCTCCTGTTTTGAGACACCCTCCTACAGCACTTTCCATATTTCTTTTACTGCCAGCCGTCTGTTCCGAAATCCTTTACATTATCAGATGTGATCAGGAAGGTTTCTACCGGATAACGGTCATCTACTTTATCACCATTTAAATAGGAATACATAATATTGACTGCAGATTGTGCGATCTTAACCGGAGACTGTGCGCCGCTTCCTTCAATAAGGGAATCGCCGGAAGCCATCTCTGCCTTGATATCAGGAGAACCGTCTACGCCGTAGATCTTGCAGTCCTTGATTCCTGCTGCATTCGCTGCTGCCAGAGCTCCAAGTGCTGTCGGATCGTTGCCGCCGAAGATGGCAACTACATCGCCGTGTGCCTGGAGAAGGTCTTCTGCTATGCCCATGGCAACCTGTAAGTTGCCCTTTGCATCCTGCTGGGCTACGATGTTAAAGTTATGTCCTTTAATTGCTTCCAGGAAACCGTTGGTTCTGTCGGTTACAGAATTCATGGTAGGGGAATCAAGAACAATGATATCTCCGCCCTCCGGACATTTCTTAACCAGGTCTTCGCCGCATACGAAACCGGCATTATAGTTATCGGATCCTGTGTAGGAAATCAGATAAGACAAATCAGCCACTTCCGTATCAAAACCTACGATGGGAACATTTGCCGTCTTTAACTGATCCAGGGCCGGCAGTATGCCTTCCGCTTCCGCCGGGTTCATGAACATGGCATCAATACTCTGGGAAATCAAATCCTCCACCTGAGTGATCTGAAGGGTTACATCATTAGCAGGGTCCACAGAAATAAGCTCATCGCCCTGGGCCTCAACCATTTCCCGCATGGTCTTCTCAATGGTAACGAAAAAGGGGTTTGTACCATCCATACAGGTATATCCGAATTTGTAGTGTTTGCTAGAATCCTTTTTCTTCACATTGGCATCAGCCATATTGACGCCGGATTCGGATTTTACCGCTGCCTTTGTCTCTGCAGCTGCTTTTGTCTCTGCTGCCGTAGTGGCAGCTGCCGTAGTCTCAGGCGCTTTCGTCTCTGGCTCCCCATTGCTGCACCCTGCCAGAGAGATTCCTGCAAGAGCTGCACAAATCAACATTGCCGTTAATTTTTTTGTGCTTTTTTTCATGTTACTTCCTCCTTGTACACAATATGTTTGTTGTATTTGCTACATTTTTATCATATCATGAGTTTATTTTTAAAACATGTGCACAATGTAATGAGTTTTATATGACAAATGTAACATTCTTATGCTGCTCTCTTGAGAATCCGGGTTTTCCAACGCCTTATTCCGCTGCCGGATATTCGTTACAAAGAAGACGGTAGGGAGGCTCATCCTCTTCAATTTCCGGGAAACGCCCGGCAGGCAGGTAAAACCGGTTATCCCCGTTGTCGTCGTTGCACATGGAAACCTCTCCCAAAAGTACAGGACCGGTTCCCGGCTCCAGTTCAAAATCATGGTACAGTCCCGGATAGATGGTAATGCTTTCTCCCGGACACAGCTTTACCTGGGTCCCTGCAGCCACCTTGTATTCCCGCCCGTCACTGTGAACGGTCACATCCGTATCCGCAAATTCCCCATCTGATGTGGACTCATAGACACGGATGAGCACATTTCCTCCGCCCCGGTTGATAATGTCCTCCATTTTCGTCCAGTGAAAATGCATGGCTGCGGATTGCCCTTCCTTAATATAAAGCAGCTTTTCCGCATATGGCTTTGTATATTTCTCCATGTTCACATTTCCGTTTCGCAGTGTGATCAGAGAAAATCCCACCTTATCAAAGTCGCCCATTCCAAAATCCGTAATATCCCAGCCCAGCATGTTGTCACGGATCTCATCATAGTCATGGCCTGTTTTCTTCCACTCTTCCGGCGTAAAATGGCAAAATGGGGGAAGGGCAAAACCGCATGCCTTAGCCATCTCTTCCATATCCCTTAATGCTTTGTTAATTTCTGAACGTTTCATCGGAAACCTCCTTATTTCAAATTGGAAAATACTTTTATGGTATGAAGCACATCCTTCTTCATGGCTTCAATTCCCCATAAGGTCACATCATGATAATATACATATCCTTCCGACTCCATGGCCTTTTCTTTTACATGCATTCCGCCTGCCTTCGCTAAGTATGTATAATAATTGATCTTGCGGACGCCGTTATTGATGCACTTACGGAAGTCCTGGTCACTGACACCGGAGCCTCCATGCATGACAATGGGAAGTCCGATCCTGTTTTTTATCTGACTGATCCGGTCAAAATCCAGCTTTGGTTCCGTAATGTAAAGTCCGTGAACCGTTCCAAAGGAGCATGCCAGGGCATCGGTTCCCGTGGTTTTTACAAATCTCTCCGCCTGCTCCGGGTCCGTGTAGCAGCCTTCCGTTGCTTCTCCCTCTTCTCCCTCCCCTATACTGGAGAATTCCTGTCTTCCCATGGCGCCGATTTCCGCTTCCACAGATGCCCCGTATGTCCCTGCCATCTCGACTGCGATCCGTGTGTTGGCTGCATTCTCCTCAAAGGACAGGGCAGAGCCGTCATACATGACTGAAGTAAATCCCATATCCAGGGCCTTCTTCAGTATGCTTAAATCATCGCCGTGATCCAGATGCACTGCTACCGGTACGGAAGCTCTTTCTGCCATCATGAGCATAATAGGACCTATGACCTTCATGGGGATGATGGCCTCATGTACCGGGGCAAATTGCAGGATTACCGGCTGGTTTAATTCTTCCGAGGCTTCAAGCACCGCCTGGATCCCTTCCAGGGAAGTAATGTTAAATGCCCCAATTGCTATGTTTTTTACTTCCGCCAGCTCTAAAATTGCCTTCATTGTGATCAGCATATCTTTTTCCTCCTGTTTCATAATTTTTATTATGGGTGTATGATGTTCTGTTGTTCCCACCCGTTTTCAATCTTTTCCCTAAGAGCCTCAAAGGGCAGAAGTCCGCTGATGGCATCATAAGCCGTCACACAGGAGGCTCCTGTTGCCGCTGCAAGCTCCAGACATTCCTCCGGTCTTGATCCATCTAACATTGCCTTTATAAACGCAGCAATGCTCGTATCCCCTGCCCCGGTGGCTGAAAGGATCCGGTCAGGAACAAAGCTGTTCTGGAAACAGGCAATTGAACCCCAGCCTTCCAGAAAATGCTCCGGTGCGGTTTTTAAATACATGCCGGCCGCTCCACATTTTAGCAATACGGTTTTTGCTCCCAGATTAAGCGCCCGGTCCGCAAGGATCTCCACATCCTCGCTTAAGGAAAGTATGGATGTAACGTCTTCTCCGCCTGCCCTTTCCTGCCATTTGTCATACAACTTTTTATCCAGCATATACCCCAGCTCTTCAATGCTTGGAACAAAGAAATCCACGTAAGGAAGTACAGATGCCAGGATCCTCTCCCAGTCACAGCCAGCCGCCTCAGAATCAGGATCAACTGCCGTTAAATCCAGGGATGTGGTAAGGGAAAGCTCCTTGATCTTTCTAAAAAGGCTGACCAGTTCTTCCCCGTTGTTCTCGTAAAATCTGCGCATCAGCGTGGGATATCCAAAATGAAAATGGGAAGCCCCTGACACCTGCTCAAAATCCACGTCCATGCAGCAAAACGTATCATTGCACCCGGGATCGTGGATAAAAAACCGGTCAAAACCCTTTGGAGCTATCACCACCGTGTAGGATGTGGATTCCCCCTCCACTGCCGGAATGCTGCTCTCACATCCGCTCTGCCTGATCTTTTCTTTTAATATCAGGCCGAAGTCATCATTTCCGACCTTTGCCATCAAAAGCACGTCAGCTCCTAAGGCATGAAGACCCAGCCCCGTATTGGAAACAGCCCCGCCTGTGGATATCTGTGCCTTTCCCACACGCAAAAGCTTTCCCGGACGCAAAAGAGCAGAAAACTTCTGATCACCGCTGTTGTTAAATACCGGCGTAATGTCCAGGGAAATATGTCCGGCCACTATAACTTTTTTCTTCCCTTCCTGATATTTCATGTTTAACCCCCTTTCTCTGTAATCATCATAACAACTTCAAGGAAAAAGTCAATATTTTTTATGCATTAATTACTAATGTAATTAGATATATGACATTTGTCATGTGTATATTGCACAATTATTTTAAATAGTCAATCGGATATTCGCAATCCGCAGCGCTAAATTGCTCATCAAAATTAAATGTTCAAAATTTTATAAAAAATACCTTTTATTTTCCACGAAAATAATTTTATATTCTATCATTAATACTATTTTTCTTTAGATTGACAAACAATAATCTTGTATTATATAATGAACAATGTCGATATTTGTCTAAAAATGGATGGCAGAAATCTGGTAAAACCACTGCCATAGGATGTTCACAAAATATTGATTCATATTGTATACCGAAGACGGAGCCTCAGACGTTGTATGTATACACCAATACATGTTTTGAGGAACATATCAACCAAATGGAAACGATCATACATAAGAAAATGATGAAAAACTAGGAGGTATCAGTATGAAGAAATTCAAAGACTACAGTATTACCAAAAAATTGCTTACAGCCTTTCTCAGCATGGTATTTATTATGCTTGTAATCGGCATCACAGGGGTTTGGGGCATGTCCCAAATCAACAAGAAGGACACCTTTTTGTACAAAGAGCAGACGGTTCCCATGAAGGACTTAATCATTGCCACCAAAAATCTGTATCAGCTTCGTGCAGATGCCAACGCTATGGCCAGCCATGCCGGTGATACCATGGAACTGGAATCTCTGGAGAAAAGCTATGTGGAAGCAAAGAACAACTTTCTTAGTAGTTCCGCCGAGTACCGGACAAGTATCAAGAATTCAGAAGCTCTCGCTTTAATAGACGAGGCAACTCAATTATTTACGGATTCCTTTGATCCCTCCATCCAAAAATGCTTAAACGTAGCCAAACAAGGGTCTAAGGACACGGCATTACACGCTTTCGATAATGAGAAGGACAACATCCAAAGGATGTTTGATAACTTTGACAAGCTGGTGGATGTCCGGATGAGGGTGGCTAGCGAGACCAGTGAAAACAACGATTCTACTGCGTTCATCCTGACGGCTGTTCTTTGCCTCATCATTTTAGCAGGAACAGCCATTGCCATATACCTGGGCTTGAGAATTTCCCGTATGATCAGCCTGCCGATCGGACAGATTGTACAGGCTGCCGATAAAATCGCTCTTGGGCATGTGGCTGTTGACTTAAAGGATGTTAACTCCAAAGATGAGACCGGTCAGCTTGCCGCCTCTTTTACCACTATGCTGGCTGGCATCCGGGATCAGGTGCTCATTGCCGAAAAAATCAGCAACGGAGATTTTACACAGGAAGTTCCCCTTCGTTCTGAGGATGATGTGCTCGGACTTGCCCTCCGAAAGATCGAGAAGGATCTCAACCGGACTCTGCTTCTTATAAACACAGCAGCCGATCAGGTAAACTCCGGCGCAGGACAGGTATCCTCCGCAGCACAGGCCCTGGCTTCCGGTTCTACGGAACAAGCCGCAACCGTGGAAGAGCTTAACGCTGCCATAGCCACAGTAGCAAAACAGGCCAGCCAGAATGCGGATAATGTCCGTTTGGCATCTGAGTACGTAGAACAGAATGCAGCCGGAGTCAACGAAAGCAATATACGCATGCAAAGCCTGAATGCATCTATGAATAAGATCAACGCAACTTCCGAAGAAATTTCCAGCATCACAAAAGTGATTGAGGACATCGCCTTCCAGACAAATATTCTTGCATTAAATGCCGCCATTGAGGCCGCCCGTGCCGGCAGCGCCGGAAAGGGGTTTGCAGTGGTAGCGGATGAGGTTCGGAACCTTGCAACCAAATCTGCGGATGCGGCAAAGGAAACGGCAAACCTCATCGTTCATTCCGTAGAAGCAGTTACCGAGGGCAGACAGATGACAGCTGATTCCGCTAAAATCCTTCAGGAAGTAGAAGAAAAATCAAAGTTTTTGGAACAGGCGATCCGGGAAATTGAATCCGCTTCTTCCCAGCAGGTGGTGGCAATCGACCAGATCAACCAGGGCCTGTCACAGGTTTCTGCAGTCATACAGACAAATGCAGCAACCGCAGAAGAAAGCTCCGCTTCCAGTGAAGAGCTGGCCGCACAGTCTGAGACATTGCAGCAGGAAGTTGGAAAATTCAAATTAAACGGGGAACAAACGGATTTTCATAAGGAATACATTCCTTCCTTTGAGAGCGCAGAACCGGAATTTTATACTAACACTTCAACACTCTATGATTACTCCGGTAAATATTGATCAAGAATACATTCTCAGATTACATAGGGCACCATAAAATAGCCTCACAACAAAATTGTAAATAAAAAATGAGCTTTGATTGGTCTAATTGCCACACTCAAAGCTCATTTTTTTATTCCGACTCTTATGCAAACTTATATATTAACAGGCTTTTACATACCTTCTTCATATGCCGTATCAAACCATTCCAGGCACAGCTCATGCCAGTCCTCCCATGCTTTTTGCTGCTCTTCCTTTAGTCCCTCGTAGCGGCCGGACTCTTTCCACGTTTCTTCCTTCCAGAAATCTTCCGATCCCAGCCACCTTTCTTTCATCTCCTCCATGGCAGCCGTCAATTCCATCACCCTGTCTCTTGCCGGCAAAAGACGTTCCAGAACCAGGCCAAGCTTCCAGTCCATGTAGGCTTCTTCCGCCGGTATCTCTCTTAACCTGTGTTTTTCTGCCTTGGGGACTGCGCGCATTCCGGCAATCAGAGCCTGCTCCTCCGCCCTGATCTGTGCCGCAAGACCTTCCCCCTTCACTGCCCTTCTGCGACCTTCCAGATAATGCTCATAACCGAAAGGATAGTAAAAGGCGGACTGATTCTCAAAGATGAGAACCGATTCTGCCACCCGGCTTAAAAAATAACGGTCATGGGATACAAACAAAATGGTGCCCGTATAAGCCCGGAATGCAGATTCCAGGGTTTCTTTTGCCCTGATGTCCATGTGGTTGGTCGGCTCATCCAGGATCAGAAAATTCGGTCTGCTCTGCAAAAGCTCTGCCAGAACAAGCCTTGCCTTTTCTCCTCCCGAGAGGAGGCTCACCCGTTTTCCAGCCTCTTTTCCACCAAATAAATATGCCCCCAATATACTCCTGACCTCTTTTTCTGTCAGGGAAGGGAACAAATCATGAAAATGCTGGGCAACGGATTTATCAGAGTCTATCTCAGAAGAATGCTGGTCAAAATAGCCGATGGTAATCTGGTTTCCCAGAGAAAACTCCCCGGACACCGGGGGAATAAGGCCTGCCGCCGTTTTTAAAAAGGTACTTTTTCCGGCTCCGTTTGGACCCAGGATTCCTATCTTCTGTCCCCTTCGGATCCTCATGGTGAGTTCCATGAGAGGATGGTCATAACCGATTTTCAGGTGTTCCGCTTCAAAGACCCATTTACTCCCTAAAAAGGCCGGCTCCAAAGGCCCTGTGAACATGTGGATATCATCTTCCACCGGTTTCACTGCCGGACCCATCCGTTCCATCGCCTTCCTTTTTGCCCTGGCAAATGAGGCTTTCCGGGGCTTATTCTTAAACCGTTCCACCAAATCATTTAAGCGTTTGATCTCTTCCTGCTGCCGTTCATAGGCCTTCGTCTGTATCCTGACCGCTTTCCTCTTTTCTTCCCGGTAATGGGTATAGTTTCCAGGGTAACGGGTAAGCCTCTTTCCCGATAATTCATATACCACAGTTGCCGTCTGGTCCAGAAAAAAGCGGTCATGGGATACCATTACCACTGATTTTTCATACTGCTTCATATACTGCTCCAGCCATTCCGTAGCCTGAACATCCAGATGATTGGTCGGTTCATCCAGAAGCAGGATATCCGGTTTTAACAGCAGATAACGGATAAGGGCAATCTTTGTCTGTTCTCCGCCGGAGAACTGGGAAATCCTTTTTTTCTTATCTTCTTTTGTAAATCCAAACCCGGTAAACAGCGTATCATATTCCCGCTCATATTCAAACCGTTCCCTGGCAAAGGGATCCCAGGCAGGACAGGAGGACAGCAGTTCTTCCTCTACTGTCCTGTCCTTATCATCAAATGCCTGTTGCTTTAAGTATCCGACCGTCAGTTTTCTGGAACTGATGATTCCAGGGCCTTGCCGTTTATCATCCCGGTCCAGATCCACTTCCCCGGCTATCAGTTTTAAAAGTGTGGTTTTTCCAGCTCCATTATTACCTACCACCGCTATTTTTTCTCTGCCGTGTATTTCAAAGTCAATATGTGACAGAATCAGGCTGCCTCCGGCAATGACTGTCCCATCCTTTATCTGATACAACATCTTCAAATTTTCCTGTTCTTAAATTAATTTTATTCTGGCTTTCGTTTCTCATGAAGCTATAAGGAATCATGGACCTTAGCCCGCGCGCTTCTGTCCCGGACAGACTGGTACACCGGTACCAGGAAGGTGGCTATGAGACCTCCTGCAAAGCCATTGTTATAAAGGTTCATTCCGCCGTAAACAATGCCTACATTAAACGCAGCGGCAGAGTGTAAAAATCCGGCTATAATACCCGCTATAATGCCGAACTCACCGGCAATCGGTGCAAGGGTTGTAGACAATAAAAGTGCAAGAAGAGCGTTGGGATCCGTAATGCTCCAGTTCTGGATCGCTCCTCCAAGTACCACTCCCAACATGATAGGAAGAATGTTTCGCAGATGCTTTCCTGTTGCACTGAAGCCTACAATGGTGAATATTCCTCCAATCGTAGGTCCGTTTAACGCACCTCCTGACATAACAAGGAACAAGGTTGCTACAATTCCGTTAATTCCCATATTAAGGAGTGTAGGCCCAAATCCCTCACTCTTTACATAATCGGTTCCGCTGAGACCATAGGTTTTCAGTATTTCCAGATAACGCTTTCCAACATTCTCTGATAACAGGAATGCAAATATTATCATACCAAAAAACAAAAACAGAAGCAACCTTGCAAATAGCTCATTATTGCCCTCAGACCAGATCAGTCTTGACTCTATGGAAATTCCAAAGGATTTCATCAGTGATACAATCACCGTGGCTATGATGCCGGCGGAAAATCCCACATTATAGAGAGAATATCCCTTGTGGGCGTAGTGCGTATGAGTGGACAGGGGCGGAAGTACAAATCCAATTCCCAATCCAACAAAAATGCTCAAAATCAGCCTGGACGCCAAATGTAAATTTCCGATCTGCATGATCTGAGTGATGATCGGAGACAATGAGGTCCCGTAAAAGCCAATATAAATATAACGTGTAATGGAAGTTTTGTGATAATAAGAATACAGGCAGATGCCCAGCATGATAGCCCATATGTTCATGATATTTTTCCCAAACAAAGAAAAACCAAACATAAGAAAGCATGAGGTTATAGTATGGCCGCTCATCTCCATACCAAGAAAATATACAATTGCAATACTTAATAAGGTTAATACACCCGCATTAACAAAAGCAGCTCCTACGCCGCCAATGGCAAAATAATCCGTAATCAGGAAATCTGGCTCCCTGACAATCGTAATGATACCCCTCCAGATTTCATCGAACGGCTGCAGTAAGAGGCCTGCAACAATAAAATAAATCGGCACCAGGGCAAGAATTTGGAATTTCGTCCGCCTGGACAGCGGTCCGCAATTTCTCACTTTTAGTGAAAGTTGTCCTGTCATGTGTCGTTCCTTTCTCCTATATTTAATTTTATGTACTGAAATATTTTAACATTTTTAAAAAAGAGGTTCAACACTTTTTTTACGGTTGAACCTCTTTTTTAGAAGTAATTATTTCCTGTTTTCTTTTATGATTTTTGCAAACTGTATGATGATCGTAGGAATGACTGCAAGACCATATATGATGCCAATCTGGCTGGCTGTTAGAGGAGCTACGGAAAACAGCTTTTCAAGGACGGGCACAAACATAACAAGGCTTAACAGGAAAACTCCTGCAAGGAATGCTCCAAGACTGTACCAGTTGCTTGCAAAACCCAGCCGGAAAATAGACTGGCGGCTTCTGCAGTTAAATCCGTGGAACAACCGGGAAAGGGTCAGGGTACAAAAGGCCATGGTGCTGGCTGTGGCTGCACTGCCCTGCTTTAATCCGATATGGAAAGCCGTCATGGTACATACAGCAATCAGCGCACCCTGCACCAGTATCTTAAGCATAAATTCTTTGGACAGGATTCCCTCCTTTGGATCTCTTGGCTTCCTGTTAAGCAGTCCGTGCTCCGCAGGCTCCATGCCAATAGCGATTGCCGGAAGGGAATCAGTCAACAGGTTAATGAACAGCAGATGGACCGGTGCAAAGGGGACAGGAAGAGCCATAATCGATGTATACAGGACGGAAAGGATTCCCGCCATGTTTCCGGACAGCAAAAACTGAATGGCGTTTTTTATGTTCCGGTAAACATTACGGCCGTTGGCAACTGCCTTAATAATGGTTGCAAAGTTATCATCTGCCAGAATCATGGATGCAGCATCCTTGGAAACCTCCGTACCGGTGATTCCCATAGCCACTCCGATGTCGGCCTTCTTTAAGGCAGGCGCATCATTGACTCCGTCTCCTGTCATAGAAACAACATTTCCCCGCCTCTGCCATGCGTCCACAATTCGGATCTTATTTTCCGGCGAAACTCTGGCATATACGGAAGTCTTAGTAATATTTAAGTCAAGCTCTTCATCGGTCATAGCGTCTAATTCCGCGCCGGTAACAGCCATATCTCCCTTTTCGAAAATACCGATCTGTTTTGCTATGGCAGTTGCCGTGATCTTATGATCTCCGGTGATCATTACCGGCCGGATTCCTGCCCGTTTGGCATCGGCTACCGCATCCTTAGACTCTTCTCTCGGCGGGTCAACCATCGAGATAAGCCCAATAAAGATAAAGTCGTTTTCTGATTTTAAGGAAAGCACATGGTCTTCTTCCACTTCCTTATAGGCAAAAGCAAGCACCCGAAGTCCATTCTCTGAAAATCTCATATTCTGCTCCAGGATATTCTCCCGGTCTTTTTCTGTCAGTTCCCTGACTCCTTCCGAGGTACGGATGTGGGTGGTCCGGTACAGCAATACATCCACCGCACCCTTTGTCAGTATGGTAGGAACTCCATGAAGCTGGTATTTGGTGCTCATCAGCTTCCGGTCGGAATCAAAGGGAATCTCTTCCAGGCGGTGCATCATTTCCCTGATGAGATCATGACTTAAGCTGACTTTTCCTGCCATTTCAAGAAGGGCATACTCCGTAGGATCTCCGATCCCCTTTCCTTCTACAAGAGAGGAATCGTTGGTCAGCAGCGCATCGTAAAGAAGATACCTGTGGAGCTGGCTGCGAAGGTCTAACTCATCCGGCTGACAGACTTTGCCATCCACATAGATATCCTTTACTGTCATCTTATTTTGGGTCAGGGTTCCTGTCTTATCAGAACAGATGACGGAAACGCAGCCAAGGCTTTCCACCGCCTTTAATTCCTTAATAATGGCATTTTCTTTTGCCATCCGCTGTGTTCCCATTGCCTGTACAATAGTTACTATGGAGCTTAAGGCCTCCGGAATCGCAGCAACTGCAAGAGCCACAGCAAACATCAGGGAGTCTAAAAGTGGCATTTTACGGTAAATACTTAACAGGAACACCAGGCCGCAGATCACCATAATGACCATGGCAAGCCGGCTGGAAAACTGATCCAGACTGACCTGCAAAGGTGTTTTTTTCTCCTTTGTCGCATTCATCAGGCTGGCGATCTTTCCGATCTCCGTATCCATTCCTGTTCCGGTGACAGCGACTACCGCTCTGCCGTAAGTAACCAGGCTTCCGGAATAAACCATGTTGGTCCGGTCTGCCAGAGGTGCTTCTGTATCAAGAGTCCCTTCTTCCTTATCCACATTGGTAGATTCGCCGGTTAAGGAGCTTTCGTTTACCTGCAGGGAATAATTATTAAGGATTCGTCCATCAGCCACTACCATATCTCCGGCTTCCAGAAGCAGGATATCTCCGGGAACCACGCCTTTTGAAGCGATCTCAACCTTTTGTCCATCCCGGATCACCTTGGCAGTTGGTGACGATAAGGACTTTAAGCTTGCCAGAGACTTCTGGGCCTTTTCATGCTGCACGGTTCCAAGAACTGCATTCAGCACAATAACCGCTACGATAACGATGGTACTTTCTGCATTTCCTGAAAGCATGGAAATAACAGCCGCTGCAATCAGAATGACCACCAGCAGATCACGGAACTGCTCGGCAAATACTTGAAGGGTGCTTTTTTTCTTTCCCTCCTCCAGAATATTTTCTCCCTTGCTGGCAAGAAGTCCGGCTGCTTCTGTTGCACTTAAGCCTTCCTTTGATGTGTGAAGCGCTTCTAAAACTTCTTCTTCTGTTTTCTGATACCAGTCTTTCAAACTTTCCTCCGTTCTGCTGCCCATTCGGACAGCCTGCATCAACATGTACTGTTTGATCTCTCTGATTTATTATTGCCCCAAAAAGAAAAAGAAAAAGACTTTTAATGCACTTATTCTGAAAAATATTAAATGTTCAGAATAAATACATTAAAAGTCTGGTAACCATTGTCTGGCATGCACCACCAGACTGGCCTTTGTCAGTCAGGATGTTGATGATGCATTTAAACTACTCCCTCTTAATGAAGCATATTTAATTGTAAATCAGATACTTATATCTTCGATCCAGACAATTATACGTTCTAATGCTTTATTTGTCAATCATCATTTTTTCTGTATGACTTTTCGCCTGTCATCTGTTACAGAATTACGTTTACTTTCATATAGTTACCGGAATTCCGTTCAATATCAGCGATCACTGCCGGGGTTTCTTCCATCGTAACGGTTTTGGTCAGTATTTTTCTCACATCTACCCTGCCTGAATGGATCAGCTCAATGGCTTCTTCAAATTCATTGGCACTGGTACGGGCACCGCGGATATCAATTTCCTTTCTGGTGATCATATCGGTAGGAAGCGGAGTCTCTTTTTTCGGCCATCCGGTCAGCGTAATCCTGCCTGCGTTCGCTGTAATGTCAAGGGCAGAACGGACTGCCGGGTTTGCGCCGGAACATTCCATAACAAGCTCTGCCAAACGGCCATTGGTATATTCCAATACCTTTTCTGTCAGGTTTTCTTCTGCTGAATGAATGGTATATTTTACTCCCAGCTCTTTTGCAAAAGAAAGGCGCTCAGCAACAACGTCAATAACAATAGGCTCTGCCTCATAAGCCAGAGCTGACATGGCTGCCAGAAGACCGATGGGGCCTGCCCCTATGATCGCCACATGCTCCCCTTTCTTTAAACCGCCTCTGTGAATGCCATGTAAGGCAATGGTAAGAGGCTCTGCCATCGGTGCAATATCCCATGGCATATCTTCCGGAAGCTTCCAGAGCATATCTGCCGGATGTACCATATAGTCGGACATCCCTCCCTCCACATGGACGCCAAGTACCTTTAAATCGGTACAGCAATTGGTTCGTCCAATGGAACAGGGGTAGCACTCTCCGCAAAAGAGATAGGGATCTACGATCACATGGTCTCCTGCTTTAATTCCTTTCCCGTTGTCTTCCGGAATGGATATTACCTCTCCCACTACCTCATGGCCGATAATCCTTGGATAGGATACCAGAGGATTGGTACCCCGGTAAGCACCGATGTCACTTCCGCAGATACCTGCTGCCCGTACTTTTATAAGGGCCTGACCTTCCTTTGGCTCTGGTTTCTCGTTGTCAATACATGCAACCTTCCACGGTTCTTCTAAATAAATAGCGCGCAATTTCTTTTACCTCCATTCATTATGTAAACAGTGGGAGGCCGTCAGCCTCCCAGATAAGCTTTTTTAATTTCATCAGAATCCATCAGTGCCTTGCTTTCTCCATGGGTAACAAGGTTACCCACTTCCAATACATAGGTCCTGTCAGATATGGACATGGCCATAAATGCATTCTGCTCCACGATGGCGATCGGTATATTTCTCACCTTATTTACGCGGACAATTACATCAAACATGTCATCAACAATGACTGGGGCAAGACCAAGGCTTGGCTCATCAAGCATCAAAAGCTCCGGATCTGACATAAGCCCTCTTGCTATGGCTAACATCTGCTGCTCGCCTCCTGACATGGAACCGGCTTTTTGTTTTGCCCGTTCCTCAAGCCTCGGAAAAATATCGTACTGTTCTTCCAGATGACGCTCCATCTCCGCCTTTGATAACTTTACAGAATAAGCACCCATTTCCAGATTTTCCTGAACCGTCATATTGGGGAAAATTTCCCGGCCCTCAGGGATATAAACAATCTTTTTACTTACCACCTTATGGGGAGGGAGACCGCTTATAACCTGGCCGTTGTATTCGATCGTGCCGCTTTTCGGTTTATTGATTCCCATAATGGATTTCATCAGGGTAGTCTTTCCTGCTCCGTTGGCTCCGATGATGGATACGATTTCCCGGTCACCCACTTCAATGGATACGTCAAACAGAGCCTGAACCTTGCCATAATATACGTCAATGCCATTTACTTTAAGCATTTGAAGCCCCCCTTGCCATATTCTGTTTATACCGGTCGCCTAAATACGCCTTAATTACCAACGGATCCTGCTGTATCTCTTCCGGTGTGCCTTCGGCAATTTTAGCTCCAAAGTTAATAACGGTGATATAATTGCTGATATTCATGATAACATCCATATTGTGCTCAATGAGGAAAATATCGATGCCGGAATCAAATACCTTCAGCATAATATTTACGAATTCCACGCGCTCGGAGGGATTGAGTCCTGCGGCAGGTTCATCTAAGAACAGAAGTCTTGGATCTGACATGAGAGACCTGGCAAGCTCCGTAAGTTTCTGTTTTCCATAAGGCATATTGGACGGATACTCTTCTGCCAGATCCTTTAATCCCATAAACTCCAGGATCTGATCTGCTTTTTCATTCATAAGCTTCTCTTCCCTGTATGCGTTCTTAATATCAAACAGAAAAGGTACAAAGCCCTGCTTCCGGTCTGTCATATTTCCCATCATTAAGTTTTCTTTCACTGTCATGGAACGATATAACTTTAAATTCTGGAAGGTCCGGCTGCAGCTGGTCTGGGCGATCTGATGGGCACTCATACCGCTTATTTTCGTATCCTCATGGTAAATCTCACCCTCTGTTAACGGCAGAAGGCCGGTGATCATATTGATAGCAGTTGACTTGCCTGCTCCGTTTGGTCCGATCAAAGCATGAATGGTACGTTCTTTCATATCCAGAGACAGATCATTTACCGCAACCAGCCCGGAAAAGCGTTTTGTTACATGTTTCAGGGTTAAAATAGATTTTCCTTCTCTGTTATCTGCCATTTGCCTGCGCTCCTTTCCCTGCTTTTGCTGCCCTCTTCTTACCCTTAAATAGAGAAACGATCCCATTTGGCATAAAGATGACAAACAGCAGAGTGATGATTGAAAATACCAGCCAGTAGTAATTTTCCATGAATCTTAAAAATTCCGGCACTAAAGTAACCAGAATCGCCCCGAGCACATTGCCTGGCACAGAGCCGATTCCTCCGATAACCAACATGACAACGTAGTTAATGGAATACTCCAGGTTATATGCACTTGGATTGATGAAACCAACGTAATGGGCATAAAGGCTTCCTGCCACGGTTGCATAAACGGATGCAAGGGTAAACGCTAAAATCTTAATGGACGCAATGTTGATCCCTCCTGCTTCCACCGCATCCGGATTATCCTTAACTGCCAGGAAAGCCCGTCCCCATTTGGAGTTAACAATCCGGTACGCGTTAAAGATAAGAATGACCGCTATGACCAGATAGAGATAGTAAATCTCTTTATTGGTCTGGAACTTATGGCCCAGGATAGAAAATGGAGGAATTCCCGTTACGCCCAATGCTCCTCCTGTCAGGCCTGTTAAATTCGTCATCAGAATACGGACGATTTCAGAAAAACCAATGGTAGTAAGGGCCAGATATACTCCGGATACCCTTAAGGAAGGATAGCCAAGACCCATTCCGATTAAAAATCCCATGCCCACGGCTGCGATTAAGCAAATCCATGGATTGACCCCAAGTCTTGTTGCCAGCAGGGAAGACGTATATGCTCCCATAGAGAATATACCGGCAGTTCCCAGATTCATCTGACCGGTAAGGCCGGTTATGAAATTAAGACCCACTACTATAATGATATTAATTAATACCTGGATCATCAGATTCAGATGATAGTTATTGGAAATAAACATGGGTAGGATCGCTGCCAGAGCAATGGCTGCTGCTGCAATTAATGCCGATGTTTTGTTTATTTTCATTGCTTTCCTCCTCCCTTATCTCTTATTTCCCAGAATTCCTGACGGTCTCACCAACAAGAAGATGATTAACAGTACAAATGACAAACAGTCTTTATAAACAGACGGAATCAGCATACTTCCAAAGATTTCAACCACTCCAAGTAGGATACCGCCCACAATTGCCCCTGGAAGGTAGCCAAAGCCGCCGATGACACCGGAGGCAAATCCTTTTAATCCGATCATGGATGACATCTGAAGTTCCACATTGAAGATAGGAATTACCAGGATTCCGATGGTGGCGCAGACAATCGCCGATAAACCAATGGTAAAAGCGATGTTCATGGGAACATTGATTCCCATTAAGGATGCTGCCGTTTTATTTTCCGATACACAACGCATGGCTTTTCCGGTCTTGGTTGCTTTAAAGAAAACCTGAAGGCCAGCGGTAATTAAGGAACATACCACAATAATCACCAAATGAGCTTTTGAGACTACCACAGAACCAAAGTGAATGGATCCTCTCATGAAATTATCCAGTGTAAAGGGAAGAGGCCCCCAGATCAGGCGAACCGACTCTATCATAATCCTGCCAAGGATAACGGTTCCGATCACTGCGAATAAATTGGTGGAAAGCTTGCTTAGCGGATTAAAAATTACAAACGCGCTGACAATACCTAATAAAAACATGGTAAAAATTGTGAAAAGAATTGCTAGTATCGGCGGAAGCCCAAGACCCAGCACATAGGTACCGGCAAACATATAAGCTCCAAATAAGATGAACTTATCATGGCTGAAATTGAGTAATCCTGTTGCGTTCCAGATAAGAGTGTACTCAATACCTACCAGAGCATAGATAAAACCCATGGCAATACCGGTAATGAGCAGCTGTACAAATACCTGCATATGTAGTACCTCCTCGTTATTTGCACCCGGCAGCTGTTTTAAGCCGCCGGGTGCCGTTCATTCCCTTTTTATAATCAGTCTAAGGATACCTGTTTGGATACAGACATATTCTTTTCTCCGTTAAACTCCAGAATATAAAGGTTCGTATTCATCTCTCCCTGCTCAGAGCAGTTAAGCTTTCCAAATACAGCATTAAAATCTTTTGTTTCAGAAAGAGCCTTGCGAATATCTTCCGGTTTATCGGAGCCTGCCCGCTCAATGGCATCGGCTGTTAAATAAGCTGCAGTATAATACATCGCTGCATAACGTTCCACATCAGCTCCCCAGCGTGTCTTAAAATCATCTAAGAATTTCTTCATGGTCTCATTGGTCTGGTCTGCGTAGAAATCTGTAGATGCATAAGTACCTTCCAGCTGTTTTGCATCGCATAAATCATAGGTCTGGGACTGTGCCAGAGCATTAGGCCCAACATGAGGAAGATCTCCCATACCAAGCTCGTCCAGCTGACGTACAATCAAAGCCGCCTCTGCGTCATGGGAAAAATCAAAGATAACATCAGGTCCCCAGCCTTTTATTTTGGAAAGCTGTGATGTTAAGTCCTTATCACCGGATGTAAATCCTTCTGAGTAATATTCAATTCCATTCTTTTCGCAATACAGTTTTGTGGCATTGTCGGCCGCTACACCGTAATCATCTGTATCATAGAGAGCTCCAACCTTTGCAGCACCAAACTGGTCCTTGGCAAACTCCACCATAGCCGGTCCAACGGCTCCGTCAGAAACGGATATACGGAAAAAGTATGGATTCTGTGCTTCTAAAAGCTTTGGTGAGGTAGCAGCGCTGATGAACGGTACTCCTGCCTTCCGATATAATTCCTGAGTTGCAGATGCCATAGGAGAAGTATGAGGTCCGATTGACACCGAAACATTCTCACCCAGAATCTTATTGACTGCATTTACCGCACCTGTGGGAGTCCCTGTGTCATCAACCAGAACCATCTCCAAAGGTCTTCCCCCCAGCACTCCGCCTTTGGCGTTGATTTCTTCAAACGCCATGGTTACGGCCTGCTTCATACGAAGCCCACCGGCCGCCATAGGGCCGGTTACCATGTTGGATACTCCCACCTTGATCGGAGCACCGGTAGCCGTTGACTGGGCTCCTGCCTGCGTTTCACCTGAAGCCGGAGCTTTCGCTGCGCCTGATGTACTGCTGCCGCAGCCAGCCAGGGATGAGACAGTCATACCAACCGCCATTGCCATGCATAAAACTTTTTTCATCCTTCTCATGTTGTAATCCTCCTCTTACGAATTATGAGTTCAATTAAATTGTTTAAGAAATATATTAATTCAGCAGTAATATATTTTCATGGCGTTAGTATACTATAGCAGTGTTTGAAAAGCAATAATA
This sequence comes from Lacrimispora sphenoides JCM 1415, assembly GCF_900105615.1. Taxonomy (NCBI): domain Bacteria; kingdom Bacillati; phylum Bacillota; class Clostridia; order Lachnospirales; family Lachnospiraceae; genus Lacrimispora; species Lacrimispora sphenoides. The sequence goes on from NZ_LT630003.1 coordinate 2,969,022, forward strand.
AATATTTTTTTAACAAGGATTTTGTTTCTTTTATCCATTTAAAACCTCTATTTTTTGTGCACTTTAACGATAATAATCATTTTTCATGTGATAATTGTATAATTTTTTATTTATATTTATTATTTTCATCCATGGTAAAAACATTACTTGTACCGTATACTGTATCTATTGTGCTAATTTTTCTTGAAAGTAATATATTGATTACAATTAAAAATATCCATGTCCGAATCTTTCCGTGACATAGCTATAACACAAAGGAGCGCTGAAATGACTAAAAAGTTTACCCAAAACCCGGGAGAGTCCGCACGTGAATATGCCCTTCGGTTTCTTCTGGACCAGATTATTAACCTGGAATTCACGCCAGGACAAAAAATCTCTGATATAGAAATCTCAAAAGAATTAAACATCAGCCGGACTCCGGTCAGAGAAGCCATTCTTTCACTGACCAATGGCCATTTGATCGAAAGCTATCCTCAAAAGGGGATTTTTGTTTCTTTGATTGATAGTAATATCGTGGAACAGGTATGTACCATGAGGAAAATGATTGAGGGGCCGCTGGCAGAAATGAGCTGTGATTTTATCACCCAGGAGCACCTGGATAACTTATATGACTATATAACGCTCCAAAAAGATTACGCATCCAACGGACCGAGGGAGAACTTCGAGAAATTTCTGACTCTGGATATTGCTTTCCACAAAGAATTTTATGATATATGCGGTATGGCTTTTATCTATGACACCATGCAGACCATCATGCCTCACTTTGACAGGCAGCGAAAGCTGAGTTATCAGATCAATGTATCAGACCGTGTCATCAGCGATCACTCCGCCATCTGCAAAGCCATCATGGACAAGGATAAGAAAAAGGCTTCTGAAGCCATGATCCGGCACATATCCACCGCATTGGCAGATCAGACCATACTCAAAAAAGAATTTCCCGATTACTTCATTTAACGGATTGGTACCATATTTTGATACGATAAGGAGCCGTAAAACAGAACTGTTTTACGGCTGCTATCAATTGCCGGATCTTAATTATTTCTGCAGTTCGCCTGCCGGCACAGATTTTGTCACAATCACATCTGCATCATATCCAAGAATATTTTCCACGATAACCGTACCGGCTGTCACAGGTGCTGTCAGACTGCACTTCTTTATCTCTTCCATGGCATCAAAGATTCTGGCTTTTGGGATCGGGTTCGTCAGACGTACGCTGGCTAATGGCAGAATTCCTCCTTTTACCAGAACTGAAGTTGCAATATTACGGCGGGGATCAATCAGTTCCTGCTTCACATAAATCTCTCCTCTTGGACAGAGGGCGCCATCTATGGACCGTATCAAGCCGCCGCCTTCTTTTATTTCTATATCTGCACTTATTTCGCACCCGTTCGGGCAGATAATACAGGTAAATTCCTTCATCATTCTACGCACACCTCCAAATCTGAGCCGGATACCAGCTTTTCATGAGAAATGACAACGCGGATCATTTCTGCAGGTATTGCTTTTTTCATCTTTTTAGCTGCCACTTCCTTCCCGGCCTGGCGCACAACAATGCGGCAGTCCTTCATCGGTCTTTTTACCCTTAAGGACAACGTAAATTCTTTCGTTCCGCTGACTCTTTGAGGTACCGTATACCCGATATTGCAGTCGGTTTTAATCGCAATGGCAGCTGGTCTGAGACTTCCCTCTTTTACGTATTCCGCCACTGAATCGGCCAGACTCTCCGCCTCGATCGAGACAAAATCAACCAGGTCATGTACATGAAGGACGTTTCCTGCGGCAAAGATCCCTTCTGCGTCAGTCTGGAAATATTCGTCTACAAAAGCGCCCCTGGTCCGTTCATCTAAGATAACTCCCGCATCCAGGGATAGTTCATTCTCCGGAATCAGGCCGACGGAAAGAATGAGCGTATCACACTGGTACTCTTTTTCTGTTCCTGGGATGGGCATAAAATTCTCATCTACCTGAGAGACAGTGACGCCGGTAAGCCTGGTATTTCCATGAATTGCAGTTATTCCATGGCTTAAATACAGTGGTATGTCATAATCATTAAGACACTGTTGGATATTGCGCGGCAATCCGCTGGGATAAGGCTGGATATCAAATACAGCCTTTACATGAGCCCCTTCCAGAGTAAGCCGGCGGGCCATAATCATGCCGATATCTCCGGAGCCCAGTATTACCGCTTCCTTAGCCGGCATGGTATTAAACAGATTCATATAAGCCTGGGCAACACCTGCTGTAAATACGCCCGCAGGCCGCTCACCCGGAATCCCAATGGCTCCCCTTGTCCGCTCGCGGCAGCCCATGGTCAGGATCACTGCCTTTGCCTGCCAGGTTCTCATGCCTTCCCTGGAAACTGCCGTCACCTGTCTTTCACGGGTCACCTCCAGTACCGTTGCATCTGTTAGGTAAGGAATATTCAGCTCTTCTATTGTGTCAATGAAACGCTGTGCATATTCAGGACCGCTTAAGGCAGTCTGAAAGCGGGTCAATCCGAATCCGTCGTGAATGCATTGGCGCAGGATGCCTCCCAGCTGCTTTTCCCGCTCAATGATCAGCAGGTTACGAATTCCGCGGCGGTAAAGTTCTGCTGCTGCTGCAAGCCCGGCAGGTCCTCCGCCTATAATTACAACATCCACCTGTTCTACCTGGATCTCTTTTCGTTCTGCATTCATGACTCCACCTCCTGCCGTACTTTGCCAAAGAACATATTAGAACCTTTTCTGGCATATTGGATTTGATCTTCTTTTTTCCCCAGTTCCTGCTCTATCAGCTGTGCAATGCGCATCTGGCAGTAACCGCCCTGGCAGCGCCCCATCATCGAGCGTGTTCTATACTTAATCCCTGTTAAGGTGTCAACTCCCAGGGGATTATGGATTGCCTGTAGAATTTCTGCCTTAGTCACCTTTTCACAACGGCAGATCACCTCTCCGTATTCCGGATTTTCCAGGATTTTAAGGTTCTGCTCTTCGTTTGAAAGCTCCGCAAACCGCACCACGCCTTTGCGCATGGGATTAAAGGAGGAGTTAAGGGTAAGCGTTTCCCTCTCCGCCATGAGCCCGGCCGCATAACGGGCAATCGGGACAGCCGCAGTCAGTCCGGGAGATTCTATGCCCACCAGATTGATAGCTCTCGGCGCTGTCATATCCTGCACCTCAATTTTAAAATCCTGGATTGCTCCATTCTCATCTACCCATTTGGGAAGGATTCCGGAATAGTTACGGATATAATCCTTCTTATGGATACAGGGCCATAAGTCAGAGGCACTCCTTGCTAAATAGTCCATATTTTCCTGGGATACGCCATAATATGTAAAATTCTCTGTCAGATCCGCATTGGGCCCGACGATCACATTGCCATCTGTCGTGTTGGTCACGTGGATCCCCATATAGGTATTGCTGGGAACCGGATATACCGGCATGGGAAGCAAAGGACCGGTCCTTTTATCCAGAATGATGTAATCTCCCTTGGAACCTATGATCTTATAACTGCCCATACCAAGCAGCTCCGATATTTTTCCGCAGCCTAAGCCTGCACTGTTCACTACCCAGCGGCTGTAAAAGGTTCCGCCGGATGCGGTGATCACATAATTGGAATCCGCATCTCTTTCAATGGCTGTCACCTCCCGGTCAAAGAAATAATCCACACCATTTTCTGCTGCATTCTCAGCCAGGGCAATGGTATATCCGAAAGGATCTACGATTCCGCTTTCAGCGGAGTACATGGCAAAATCCCCAACCACAGCAGGAACCAGTTCATGAAGCCGTTCTTTTCCGATCAGCTCCATCCCGTTTACTCCATTGGCTTTGCCCTGCTTCATGGTCCGTTCCAGTGCTTCCTGATCTTCCGGTGTATTACCTACCAGAACCTTTCCGCAACGTTTAAAAGGAAAATCCAGTTCTTCAGAAAGTTGTCCCATGATTTGGTTGCCTTCTACACACAGTTTTGCTTTTAAAGAACCGGTGTCATACGCGAATCCTCCGTGGACCACCCCGGAATTTCGCCCGCTCGTCTCACAGCAGACATCCAGATTTTTTTCCAAAACGCCTATTTTTAAGCGATATCTGGACATTTCCCTCGCAATTGCGCTTCCAATGACCCCGCCTCCGATAATAAGTACATCATATAATTGTTTCAATATTTTTGACCTCCAGAAATAAATGAACACTATAGGGTGAATATTCATCCTATAAATATATTCTATTTTTATCACATTCGATGGAATAAGTCAAGAAAAAGTAAAAAATAAGGCATATACTCATCCCATGAATATATGCCTTATCTCTTCCTGCATGATTTCAGACCATGATTTAATCAGGTTCTATCCCGGTCTTCTTCCTTATAGCGGTTTTCGTTGTACATTAAGTGGAAATACATTGCCTGCTGTGCCTCTACAGGCTTCCGGTCCCTGATCGCCTCATAAATCCTGCGATGTGACAATAACGTCTGGGCATATTCAGTCTCCCGGACCGAACCGGCAAAGACCCTGACCCCGTCGGTAATGACAGGTACCAGGTTTGCTATGACCAGATTATGGCTGCAGTTGGCAATCTGGGCATGGAACTGGGAATCCTTTTCCGAATAATCCTCCCGGTTCTCCATCATCTTTTCTAACTCCAGAAGTATCTGTTCCAGGCAAAGGATTTCCTCCAAATCTGCGTTCTGGGCCGCCAGGGCTGCAATCGGGGGCTCCAGCATAACCCGGATCTGGATCAAATCCTCTGTCAGCTTTCTTCTGTCTTCTATCATGGTAAATCCCAGAGGATCATCGGCCACACCATTTTTATCCGACAGAAAGGTCCCCGATCCCTGGCGGATGGTGACAATATTCCGGGACATCAGGATCCTTAAGGCTTCACGGACCGTATTACGCCCTACCCCCAGAACTTCAGACAGTTCCGCCTCGGTGGGCAGTTTGTCTCCTGCAGTGTATCCTTCTTCCTGTATGATCTGCAATAATTTTTGGGCGGCAATTTCTGCCAGTGTCTGTTTTTCCATGATATACTCCTTCCCCGTTCCTAACCTGCATTTACATAATAAAACAGACAGCAGACGGATATTGGCCTATCTGCTGTCTGCCACAGGGCATAGCTGTTTTATTCTGTTTCTTTTGATCCTGTTTCTTTTTCAGCTTTTTTCTCTTCTGTCTTTCCAGCCAGATCTCCCGGCTTCATGCTTAAGTTGATTCTGCCCATTTTGTCGACTTCCATTACCTTAACGGTTACTTCGTCACCGATGTTGACAACATCCTCAACCTTTGCCACCCTCTTATCTGACAGCTTGGAAATGTGAACCATACCATCCTTGTTTGGAGCCAGTTCAACGAAAGCACCAAAGTTCATGATTCTGACAACCTTGCCTTTGAAAATCTGTCCTGCTTCGATTTCCGTAACAATGCTCTTAATGATCTGGATTGCACGGTCGATCATGGCCTGATCGGTTCCGCATACGGATACATTTCCGTCATCGTTAATATCGATCTTTACGCCGGTTTCTTCAATGATCTTATTGATCACTTTCCCCTGCTTGCCTACCACATCACCGATCTTCTGAGGATCAATGGAAATCTGGTCGATCTTCGGAGCATACTTGCCTACTTCCTTACGTGGCTCTGCAATGGCTTTTGCCATAACCTCATCAAGAATGTAAAGCCTTGCCTCTCTGGTGGTGCGGATGGCTTCCTCAATGATCGGTCTTGTAAGGCCGTGGATCTTAATATCCATCTGGATTGCAGTGATACCCTTGTGGGTGCCTCCTACCTTAAAGTCCATATCGCCGAAGAAATCTTCCAGACCCTGAATATCGGTTAAGACGATGTAATCATCATCGGAATCTCCGGTAACAAGTCCGCAGGAAATGCCTGCAACAGCCGATTTAATAGGAACACCGGCAGCCATTAAGGACATGGATGAGGAACAGATGCTTGCCTGGGAGGTAGATCCATTGGATTCCATGGTCTCGGAAACGGTACGGATCGCATATGGGAATTCTTCCTCAGACGGAAGAACCGGAATCAATGCTCTCTCTGCCAGGGCACCATGGCCGATTTCACGGCGTCCCGGTCCTCTGGAAGGTCTTGTCTCTCCTACGGAGAAGGACGGGAAATTATAGTGGTGCATGTATCTCTTGGAGGTTTCCATATCATCAATGCCGTCTAATCTCTGGCTTTCTGATAATGGAGCCAAGGTACAAATATTTAAAATCTGGGTCTGGCCGCGGGTGAACATGGCGGAACCATGAACTCTTGGAAGCATATCGATTTCTGCTGCCAGATGACGGATCTGATCCATGGCACGGCCATCAGGACGCTTATGGTCTTTTAAGATCATCTTGCGGACAGTCTTTTTCTGGTACTGGTAAATGGCTTCTCCAAGCACTGACAGCCATTCTTCCTTATCTGCAAAGGCTTCTTCCAGTTTTGCGGTGATATTACGGATGTTTTCTTCTCTTATCTGCTTTTCATCGGTAAATACGGCAACTTCCATCTCCTCAGGAGTAACGATTTCCCTGATGGCAGCAAATAATTCTTCCGGCACTGCACAGCTGGTGTACTGGTGCTTCGGCTTTCCGCACTCTGCTACGATGGTGTCAATGAATTTGATGATTTCCTGGTTTACTTCATGGGCCCTAAAAATGGCCTCGATCATCTTATCTTCCGGAACCTCATTGGCTCCGGCCTCGATCATGATCACTTTTTCTCTTGTAGATGCAACCGTAAGCGCCATGTCGGAAACCTGCTTCTGAGCCTGGGTAGGGTTGATGACGAATTCTCCGTCTACAAGTCCCACCTGGGTGGAAGCGCATGGTCCGTGAAAAGGAATATCGGAAATGCAGGTTGAAATGGCTGAGCCTAACATCGCTGTCAGCTCCGGACTGCAATCCTGGTCTACGGACATAACGATGTTATCTAAAGTCACATCGTTGCGGTAATCTTTTGGAAACAGAGGTCTCATTGGACGGTCAATGACACGGGAGGTCAAAATTGCATTCTCAGATGCTTTTCCTTCTCTTTTGTTGAAGCCGCCTGGGATCTTTCCTACGGCGTATAATTTTTCTTCGTATTCTACGCTCAGTGGGAAGAAATCGATTCCGTCTCTTGGTTTGTCAGAAGCAGTTGCGGTAGCTAATACTACGGTATCGCCATAGTGCATAAGTGCTGCGCCGTTTGCCTGCTTTGCTACTCTGCCGACATCAACGGTTAATGTTCTGCCGGCCAGTTCCATACTATAACTCTTGTACATACTGGTATCTCCTTTTACTGGATTGATATTTATATTAACAGTAGAAGACGCCGAAACTACTGATCTGCGCGCAATAATGAAAAAATGAGTTTGATTATGCGGCCCGCTGGGGGCATAAGCAGATTCTGCCTTGGGCAGAATCCGCAGCCGCAAATTCGGGACTTTCAGTCCCTCATTCGCGGTTACTCGCCAAGAGACTGGAAGGGGGCACGGATATGCTTGCATATCCGTGCCCCCTTCCCGCCTCTTGGCTCTGCTTATTACGCACACATCAGCGGTCTCGGGGAATGCTTCTACTTTTAATATTCTTTTCCTAATAGACAGATAGGGTGGAGATGTCCTCCACCCTAAATGGTTTATTATTTTCTGATTCCTAACTTCTCGATCAATGAACGATAGCCTTCTAAGTCTGACTTCTTTAAGTAATCAAGAAGACCCCTTCTCTGTCCAACCATCATCAGAAGTCCTCTTCTGGAATGATGATCTTTTGGGTTCTTCTGAAGATGATCCGTTAATTCTGTAATTCTTTCTGTCAGAATTGCGATCTGTACTTCCGGTGAACCTGTGTCTCCGGCTTTTCTGCCAAATTCAGCGATGATAGCTGCTTTCTTTTCCTTTGAAATCATGTTGATTTCCTCCTTTAGTCTTAAAGTCTCACCTCATACCAAGTATTGGTTGGAGTATCCGAAATACCAAGTATCGGCGCGTATTTGTACTGATACAGTTTACCACAGGGCAATATGGTTGTCAATTATTTCTAATAAATAACAACCGGCGAATTAATAATTAAAACCTCTGTTTATAATATACCTCAGATCGATTTATTATAATCACCCTGCAAACCCTTTCTTCAATAAATATTCCCCATTTTTTCCATATAAATTCCAAAATCCGTTTTTTTCATCTTCTTTATAAGCATTTTCTTTATTTCTGCCATATCTGCCTTTACAAGCTTCTTCTCCTTCACCACACATTCCCCTGCAACGTATACGGCCTCCACATTGGAAGGATTGGCGCTGTAAACAAGGGCAGAATAGGGATTGTAAACCGGAAACATGTTGGCAGAACAGGTTTCAACTAAAACAAGATCCGCCTGCTTTCCCGGTTCCAGGGAACCTGTATGGTCATAAAGGCCAAGGGCCTTTGTTCCCAGATCCGTAGCCATTGACACAATGGTTTCCGCCGGAAATGCGCTCCGGTCTCTGGTTTCATTTTTATGAAAATCGGCACAAAGCTTCATTTGCGTAAAAATATCAAGAGTGTTTCCGCTTGCAGGGCCATCCGTTCCAAGGCCTACCTGGATTCCCATCCGAAGCATGGAGCTTACCGGTGCCACGCCCTTTGCCGCCTTTGTATTGGAGCCGATGCAGTGAGCCACCCTTGCTTCCCGTTCCTTTAAAAGCAAAAGATCCTCTTCCTCCATATGAATGCAGTGGGCTGCCAGAGTCTCTTTTCCCAATACACCGATGCTGTCCAAATACTGAACCGGGGACATGCCGTATTCCTTCCGGAAATAATCCATTTCATAATCCATTTCCGCCGTATGTAAAGTAAAAGGAACCTTTAAAGACGAATCCAGACGGTAGGCTTCCAAAAGCAGTGTTTTCCCGCAGGTATTAGTTCCATGAGGAGCAATGCAGGCTGATATACGGGGATTGGACTGATATTTTTTTATCAATTCTTCCCCATAAGCCAATGCCTGATAAGGATCACTGAAATCGCAGGCACCTTCTTCCATCACTGTCTGCCCTGCAATCCCTCTCATTCCCATCTCATCCATGGCCCTTGCCGCTTCTTCCTCAAAATAATACATATCAAGGGCTGTGGTCACGCCGCCAAGGAGCATCTCCCCTGCCGCGTAGCGGGAAGACAGGTATACAAGCTCTTCATCCATGGCCTTTTGCTCCATTGGCAGCAAAAATACCCGGAGCCGGTCCTTGCAGTCATCCCCAAGACCACGGAAAGGAATCATCCCCATATGCGTGTGAAGATTCACCATTCCCGGCATCAGGATGCCGTTCTTTCCGTCCACTGTCACCGTATCCAAATGCCAGGCTTCTTCCGGTAAATCCTTCATGCCTCCTACCGCTGTGATGATATCATTTTCAAACATCACAAAACCCGGATCGTGAATTTCCCTCTGTTCATTCATTGTTACCACAGTTACATTAATGATTATTGTTCTCACATTTATCAACCTTTTCCTTATTACTGCCCGTTTTTTTGGCATAAAGGGATACCCGGCAGGTGTTTCCTGATTACTGCCCATGATTGTGGCATAAAGGTACATCCGACGGGTCTTCCTGATTACTGCCCATAATTTTGGTACAACGGTACACCCGACGGGTGATACCTTATTTTTGCCCAAATTGAGGAGACATAAAGGCACACCCATTGGCTGTCTCTGTATTATTTTTTAAGACTCGTATTTTTCTACCAAAGGAACCCTTTGCTTCGTCATTACATCAAACAGGCCCTTATCGCTTATCTTTAATTCCGGGGAAACCAGCAGTGTCAGGGTGGAAATGGACATGATGACATTGCTGTTCACATACCCCATGGCCTCGATTTCCTCCCGCACCTCAGCCAGTTCCTCTGAAAGCTTTGGGAGACTTCCGTCGGAGAGGATTCCTCCTACGGGAAGGGCTGCAGAAGCTGTGATTTTACCGCCCCGGGCTGTTACATAACCGCCCTGCATATGAACCACCCGGTTCTGGGCAAGCACCATATCCTCCACTGAATTTCCAAGCACAAGCAGATTATGGCTGTCATGACTCCAGGTGGTTGCCACCGCTCCGGGAGACTTTAAGGCATGCTCCACAAGCCCATAGGAAACATTTCCTGTCTTTCCGTAGCGTTCAAATACCATTGCCAGGGAAAGCCCTGCCTCCTGCCAGCATATGCAGCGGTTCCTGACAGGAATTTCCCTTTTCACATGCTTAACCCTTGTTCCAAAATCCTGAATCTCCATGACATTTACGGTTGCTGTTCCCTCCCGTATCTCGCACCGGTTCAGTTTAAAATCGGAAGCCAGAGCCAGGCGGCATTTTACAGACTGGTAAAAATGGTCCGGGAAAACTGCTTTTGGAGAATCCGGACTTTTTATATGCTGTTTTCCGTTTTTATAAACCGCAGAAGGGCAAAAGCTTACCAGATCATCAAGTACAACGAAATCCGCCAGCTTTCCGGGCGCAATCATTCCCCTGTCATCAAGGCCCATTCTCCGTGCAGGTGTAAGGGTCCCACAGTAAATAGCCTTCTCTGCCGGCATTCCCTGCTCCACAGCCAATTTAAGGATCTGGTTTAAATGGCCCTTTGCCAGATGATCCGGCATGGTATCATCTGTTACAAGAGCCACATTTTCATAAAGACCATGGGATACCACCGTTTCAACCACATCAGGTGTCAGGGATTTTGCCTGAAGTTCCAGAAACATGCCCATGTCCGTCTTTTCCAGAACTGACTCTGGGGTCTGCTGGGTATGGTCTGCATCCACACCGCCCCGGATAAAGCCTGCCAGCGCTTCTCCTGACAGGGCAGGGCAATGCCCCTCGATCTTCAGCCTGCGGTCCCCGTTTTGACACAGCCTGATAATGCGTTTGATCAGGGTATCTTCCCCGGAAACTAAGTCTGAATCATTCATCACCTCTCCAAGGCAGATGACTTTATCCTCTTTTAGAAGCTCCCGGACCTCTTCTTCCCTGATTTGCCCGCCTGAGGTTTCTAAGCTGCTTCCGGTGGAAGGAACACTTGATGGAATCCCGTAATAAATATCCAGCTCCGTATCCTGTTCCATAAAGCTTTTTATTCCTTCTAACCCGAATACATTGGCGATCTCGTGAGGGTCAGCCACCACACAGGTAACTCCCCAGGGCAGGGCCGCCCTGGAAAACTCTCCCGGATATGTCATGGAGCTTTCGATATGCATATGAATATCGATCAGTCCCGGTATAAAATATTTTCCTGTACCATCCACCACACATTCAGCCTCATAAGGAATTTTGTTCCCATAATAGGAGGAAGGGGAAATGTCGTAAAACCTTTCCCCTACAACCGCAATGTCCATTTTTTCAAAGCATTGCCTGTATGTCCGGTAGACCCATCCATTTTGAACAAGTAAGTCAACCTTCATTTTCCCTCTGTCCTTAATTATTGATTGTTCGGTTCCACTGATCAATCCAATCACTTAAGACCGGATTGACAAAGGAATAATCTAACACCTTTGCACTCTCTGCCGCAGGGCCATATGTCATATTTGCCGAATCTTCCTTGGAAACCTCCACCTGGTTATTGGTAGGTGCTTCATTTAAAGCCTTGGTGGTTTTATCCTGAAGCTCTTTGCTTAAACGGTAATTGATGTATGCGTAAGCCAGTTCCTTGTCTTTGCAGTTCTTGGTAATGCTGATGGTATTGAAATTTGCATAAGTAACGTCAGGAGTCACATACACCAGATCCGGGTTTGCCTCATTAATGGTAGGAACACCGAAGTCGCCTACGATGGCAGCCTTGATTTCCCCGGAAGTAAACATATTGATTAAGTCCGAAGACTTTGCATAGGTCTTTACAAGGTTTGGCTTTAATTCCTCCAATGCCTCAAATGCGGCCGCTCCATTGTCACTGGTCACATCAACGCCCTTGTAATCGCTTGCCATATAAACCATGGCAGGACCAAAGGTAGTCGTGATATCCGGAATGGCAACGCTTCCTTCCAGCTCTGCCTTCCATAAATCATCAAAGCTCTTAATCTCAAAGCCCACTGCTTCCGGATCATACATAATGCCGATGCTGTTGATGGTATAGGCAATTCCCTGTCCGGCGTCCGCCATGGTCTTTGCCGCTTTGATCAGATACTGGCTGTTCTCGATCTTACTTAAATCCAGAGGCTCAAATAAGTCCTCTTCGATTCCCTTTGCCGTCATGGCCTGGGACAGCTCGATTACGTCAATGGTGGTTTGTGCGTCAGCAGAAAGCTTTGTATAACGCTCATTGGTACTACCTGTCTCTGTAACGATCTTGCAGTTGTACTGGTCCTCAAAGGGCTTGTACACCTCTTCCTCAGAAATATCTTCGCTTAAACCGTAAGTGGATAACACCAGTTTCTTTTCTTCTGAACCGCTCTTTTTCTCTCCTGCCGTTCCCGTAGATCCGGCACCGCCGCAGCCCGTAAGTACAATGGCTGCACACAGGGATAATGCCAATACTTTCTTCATAATCATGATCCTCTCTTTTTTATAATTGACCGGCTGTATCAGCCGCAGTTACCTTATTACTGTCCATGTCCTCTGGCATATTGCTTTTAATTCACAAGAATCAGCTTTGATTCCGGCAGATAAAGGCGGATCCGGCTGCCCTCTTCATAAGCTTCTTCTGCCGGCCTGTTTACCAGGAACTTTCCGGCAGCGGTAAGAACCTCATACTGATAACCCTTACCAAGAAATGTGCGGACACCTACCGTACCTTCCAGGATATTGTTATCCTGTCCTTCTTCTGCCACCCGGATATCCTCCGGACGAATGGTGCCGGTACAGGTGCCATCCCTGTGTGTATTTTCTACGTTAAATACTGCGCCGGTCTCCGTTTTATATACATCTCCCTGTCTCTTTAAAGGAAGAAAATTCTCAAAACCAATAAATCTTGCAACAAATTCCGTATTTGGCCTTTGATAAATATTTTCCGGCGTGTCAAACTGTTCGATCACTCCCTGATTCATAACCGCCACCTTATCTGAGATGGAGAAGCACTCCTCCTGGTCATGGGTGACAAATAAGGTGGTAATGCCAAGCTTTTTCTGGATCCTCTTAATCTCCATACGCATATTGATGCGCAGCTTTGCATCTAAGTTGCTTAAAGGCTCATCAAGGAGAAGAAGCTTCGGTTCAATTACTAACGCCCTGGCAAGGGCCACCCTCTGTCTCTGCCCGCCGGACATCTGCTGGGGAAAGCGCCCGCGAAGTTCCGTAAGACCGCAGACCTCCAGGATCTGATCCACTTTTTTATCAATTTCCGCTTTATCAAGCTTTCTCATCTTAAGCCCAAATGCCACATTGTCATATACGCTTAAATGGGGAAACAGGGCATAGCTTTGAAATACAATTCCAAAATTCCTCTTGTGGACCGGAACCTTGGTAAGGTCCGCGCCATCCAGAGCGAAAACTCCATTCTGGGGCTCAATAAACCCTGCTACCACCCGAAGGGTCGTAGTCTTTCCGCAGCCGCTTGGCCCCAAAAGGGAAACCAGCTCCCCTTCCTGCACTTCCAAATTCAATCCCTTTAAAATCTGTTTCTTCTTATCATAGCAGACATCAATATCCTGCAGTGTCATATACGCCATGGTTTCTCCTCCTATTTTGCCAAAGCTGCAATTCCCAGTGTCTTATCAACAATTACCATAATAAGGACCGTTACGGCCATTAAAAGCACGGATACCGCCGATACGGTGGGATCATAATTATATTCGATGTAACCCATGAGAGTCGCCGGGAAGGTAGACACACCGGGACCGGAGAGAAACATGGAAACCGGAATGTTATTAAAGGAGTTAATAAAAGCCAGCATAAAGGCAGCGGAGATTCCCGATGTGATATTAGGCAGTACCACACGGAAAAATGCCCCCGTCTTTGTGCACCCCAGACTCCAGGCCGCCTCTTCCACCGAAAAATCGAACTGGTCCAGACTGGAGCCGACCACCCGGATCACATAGGGCAGTGTCACCATAAAATGCCCGGCCAAAAGTCCGGCAAACACTGGAACTCTTAAAGTCAGAACCAGAAACTGATAGAGCACGAAGCCGATTACGATTCCAGGCACAATGGTCGGGGAAAGGAACACGGATTTTAGAATCCCCTTTCCTTTTATGCCGGACCTTGCCAGCGCATAAGCAGCCGGAATCCCTGCAATCAGGGCGGCCACGGTCGCAAGCAGAGCGATTTCCAAACTGGTCAGGAAGGAAACCCGGAAGGACTTTAATGCAAATACATTGACAAACCACCGAAAAGAGAAAGAGTCAATGGGAAAGGTGATGGCACTGCCCTCCCCAAAAGCGGTCACAGTAATGATGACAAGCGGCAGAACCAAAAACAGAAACACGATCACAGCAAAAGCAGTCAGCATTTTATTCTTACGCATGATTTCCTCCTCTTCTGTCCAGTCTGGCTGACAGGGCATTTAAACCTTTGATCACAGCCAGGGTCGTGGCGATCATGATCAGGGAAATAACTGCGGCCCCATTCCAGTCTCCCACACTCATAGCCCTCTGGTAGATGAAGGTGGCAAGAACCATATGTTTATTGCCGCCAAGCAGCTGAGGCGTCGTATAGGCCGTCAAGGTTCCGGTAAATACCAGAATGCCTCCAACGATAATTCCTGGAAGACTTATGGGGAAAATCACCTTCATAAAGGCCTTGAACCGGTCCGCCCCCAGGCTGAGTGCCGCTTCCATCATGTCATCCTCAATATTTTCCATAATACCGGCCACTGTAACGATCATCAGGGGAAGAAATAAATAAACGGAACCAATGATAATGGCAAAATCCGTGTATAGCAGTTTCGCAGGCTTTTCCACAAGACCGGCCGCCATAAGAAACCGGTTAATAATACCGTTGCTTCCTAAAATATTAATCCAGGCAAAGCTTCTGATGACAGAATTGGTCATCAGGGGAAAAATGGAAACAGACAGCAAAATCCCTCTCCACTTCTTCTGGCACCGGCTGATAAAATATGCAGTCGGTACTCCTGCTGCCATGCAGACAGCCGTAGTGATGAACGCAACCTTAACCGTTCTCATAAAAATCTTAAGATAATACTCATCCTGAAAAAACTCCACATAGGCGCTGAACGGATAGTCTCCGGTATGAAAAGACGGAATCAGTACCCTTAAAAGCGGTAAAAACAGACACACTGCCAGCATTACAAGCCCTGGCACCACCATGATAAATGCACTACTTTTCTTCATCTGGACCTCCCCATGCTTTTTACGTCAATGATTATGAACTTATTATTACTTATAAGTTCTGTTAATTTATGTCTATACTTTTATTATAATTTATGATATACTGTACGTCAAATACATATAATCTATATTTTCTATGCATTAAAGCTATAAGAGAACGCCATCACCTGCACAAAGGGGGAATATTTATGGAATTAAAGGAAGCAAGATACATTCTGGCAATCGCCAGACAGAAAAACATCAGCAAAGCTGCAGAAACCCTTTTCATCTCCCAGCCATCCTTAAGCAAATATTTGAAAAACTTGGAGCATCAGCTTGGGGCCCGTCTTTTTGACCGTGTTGGAAGCTGCTATTCTCCGACCTATATCGGAGAACGTTACATCCACTATGCCGAACGGATCGTAGAATTCGGAATCGAATGGGACATGGAGTTTGACGATATTATGCACCAAAACCACGGACGTTTAAATATCGCCATTCCCATCATGCTTGGAAACAGCCTGATCGGTCCCACTCTTTCAAACTTCCACAAGCTATATCCCCATGTCACAGTCAACATGATGGAGGAAGTCAACTTTGTAGCAGAACATACCCTGACCGACCATACCGTGGACGTGACCATATACAATGTCCATGAATTTCCCACCGGCCTGGATTATCAGGTAATCGGAAAGGAAGAAATGGTTCTCGTCCTATCCGGATCTAATCCACTGGTAAAAATGGCTGAAAAAAAAGATGGCTTTCAATATCCCTGGATCGATCTTGGCCTTCTTGCAGACGAGCCCTTTATTCTTCTCTATCCTGACCAGAATACAGGCGGCCTTGCTTTAAAGCTCTTTAAGGATTACGGACTGGAACCAAATATTCTCCTTCATACCAGAAACAGCGAAATGTCGATCCGCCTCGCCATGGAAGGCCTGGGAGCCGCCTTTGCCCCTGAAAGCTACTATCATTATCTAAAAGACAGAGAACTTAAATCTTCAGTCTGCCTGTCCATTGGGAAAGAAAAGATTGAAAACACCCTTATAGCCGCCTATCAGAAAAACCGCTACCTGCCAAAATATGCCAAGGCTTATCTTGATATCCTGACAGAATATTATCAGACAAAGCAAACATAATAACCGGTCCCCTTCCTATTCTTTGCTTTTTTAGGAACTTATGGTAATATAGATTAAAAAAAGAGGTTTCCTATGAATAGAAAAATACAAAGAATCTTTTTCCTTTTTGTCATTCTTATCTTATCTCTTACCGCATGCCAAAGCCAGAAAAAAGAGGCAAAGAACCTTACCGGTATTCCTATTGACACAGAAAAAACCGAATCCGTTTCCATTTATTATGGTTCCATCTGTTATTCCTTCTATGACGAGAGCAAGGAAACCATAGAAAGGACCGCTGATCTCTTTCACGGCTTTTCTTTAGAAGAAGTCTCTGACGGAGCTCTTGACAGCGCCACCACCTACCAGATTTATTTTTCTAACACCAACGGTCAGACTGCCGCTATTAATGTGGACGAAAACAGCATGTTCTATCTGGCAGATACGAAAAAATTCTATAAAGTTTCTGAAGGAGTTTTTCATCTGGAGGAATTGAAAAAAATATATCAGGACAGCATGAATGCAGGAGGCTTTGATAAGAACCAGTGCCTCATTCCGTAGATAAGTCTTAGTTGAAAGGAAATTTTATGTGCGATCAAGCTAAAACAACTGCAATTGTAGGGCTGGCCTTTGAAACCAATTATGGCGGAGTACTTGCTCCCGGAGAGGCTTATGACGCCCTGATCGGGGCCATGAAGGAAGTGATCGGACCTTCCCAAAAAAAAGGGGTTGGCTTATCGGAAGAAGATATGGATTTTTACATAAATTTATTCAAAACTCTTTCTCCGGAAAGCGCTCCCTCCATGCGGCAGGATGGAATGGCCCGCCGGTATTCTGAAGTGGAAATGTTTTCCGGAGTTGTCCGCCGTCTGGCGGCAAAACACGGATTCATGATTCCGGTCAATGATATGCTTTACGAGAAGATCAAAGGAATAGAAGCAGCTTATCCTTCCCTGCCTAACGGTTAATAATGTTCATAATCAGATTCTCTCTGCATAAATATGTATAGCACCAGAATGCAAAGAGGGGGCTTGATTTTGGAAAGAATACTTGACAATAATTATTACGATCTGTTCGTAAATAATGTTCTCATTCCACAACATCAAAAGGACAGTGATATTACCTACCTCAATGAAAAACTTTCTTTGGAACATGTCCCGGCAGAATCTATGAACCCCTGTAATTTGGGGCTGTATTCTTACAACAGTTTTCCGTCACTTTACACTCTAAATTCACTAGTAAGCTTAGACATATCCGGAATTACAGCGGTTCAGAACAATCCTGATTTAAACCTGCTTGGAAAAGATGTATTAATAGGAATTATAGATACCGGTATTGACTACCGGCATCAGGCTTTTAAAAACACTGACGGAACCACCCGCATTCAGTCAATCTGGGATCAGAGCGAACAAAGCGGCGTCCCCCCGGATAGCTTTACTTTTGGTTCCGAATACGACACCGATCTGATAAACAAAGCCTTACAGTCGGATAACCCTTTATCGATTGTTCCCTCGGTTGATACCAATGGCCATGGTACGGCAATTTCCAGTATTGCGGCCGGTTCCCCAACCAATGACCAAAGTTTCCGCGGAGTTGCCCCGGAAGCTGATCTGGTAGTCGTAAAATTGAAAGATGCCAAAAAGAATTTAAAGGATCTTTTTTTTGTACCGGATGGACTTCTGTGTTTTCAGGAATCCGATATTATGCTTGCCGCACGTTACCTGGTTACTGTCTCCATAGAATTAAATAAGCCAATAGTTATTTGTATTGCCCTTGGTACAAGTATGGGAGGACATGACGGAAATGGGCCTTTAAGCAGCTATTTAGATAACCTGGCACAGCTTCCTGGTATTGGGGTTTCAGTCTCAGCAGGAAATGAAGGAAATAAAAAAAGACATTATTTTTATTCTACTTCACCCGAAGTCTTTTCTAGTGATTTTAGTTTAAATGCAGGAAACGATGACAGCATGTTCTTCATAGAAATTTGGGCCGCTTCCCCTGCTCAGCTGTCCATCAGCATAACCTCCCCTACCCGGGAGGTTACAAGATTAATCCCTCCATCAATCAATGGCTGCATAAATTATAATTTCAATATAAGCCTGACAAACGCCTGGATAAACAATATTATTTACGAGCAGAATACCGGGGACCAGCTTATCCTGCTGCGTTTCACAAACACATTTCCTGGAACCTGGCAATTTCACTTAGAAAATAGTAATAATGATTCATTCTCCTTTCATGCATGGCTCCCATCAGGAAATCTGATAACAGACGAAACATACTTTATAAATCCGGATCCAAACGTTACTATTACTTCTCCGGGAAACGCAGTAAGCCCGCTGACCGTTACTGCCTATAATCAGCTAGACAACAGCATCCTGGAAGAATCCAGCAGAGGCTACACAAGAATTGGAGTGGTTAAGCCTGACATTGCAGCTCCGGGCTATCTTATCCCGTGTGCGGTTCCGGGTGATAAATACGGCACTGCTACAGGAACGGGAGCCGCATCGGCTCATACGGCAGGAATCATGGCAATGATTTTTGAATGGGGGATTGTCAAAGAGAATTATATCCAGATGACTGGTGGTATTGTTAACCGGCAGCTGATTTTGTATGCAACCCGCGACAGCGCCTACACTTATCCAAATAATATATGGGGTTATGGCCAGGTGGAAATTAATAATTTTTTTAAAGCAGTTGATGATGCTTGATAAAACATTTTGATGATAAAAAAAGTGCGTTTCCCAATCATGGAACCGCACTTTTTTTATATCGCTAAATGGTACAAACGTTATGGCAGTATGGATCACTGCAATAAGCCTAATTTAAGCTTCCAGACCAGTATCCTGATTACGGAAGTGTCAATCTGTTCTTCTTTCAGGGTCCCCTTATTTATAGCATCTAAAACAGCCGGAATCTGTACGTCAAAGTCAGTCGCAACCAGTAAGTCATTCCCGGCGTCAATGGCCAGAACAGCCGCCTCCGATGTACTGTTCTTAATGGCATCCATACTTAGGTCATCCGTCATAATCACTCCCTTGAAGTTTAAGGATTCCCTTAATTTATCATGAACCACACGGGAAAGGGAGGCAGGATGTTTCTCATCCATGGAAGTTACGATATTATGAGAAACCAGAACACTGTCGGCTCCGGCTTTAATCCCAGCCTCAAATGGCAGGAAGTCACTCTGGACAAATTGTTGGTAATCTCTGGTATCAACCGCGGATCCCGTATGGGTATCCCCATTGCTGCCATAGCCGGGAAAATGTTTCAGTGTGCTGCCGATTCCCGCTTTTTCCATTTCCCGGACAACTGTCCTGACATAATCAGACGTCTCCCTGGCTTCCCGGCCAAAAGACCTGCGGTTAATAAAATCATCCGGATTAACAGAGATATCACAGACAGGAGCCAGATTAACATTGATCCCAAGTCCAAGCAGAAAGGCTGCCTTTTCCTTTGTATCTGCCTGAATGGCTTCAAAGCCGCCCTGTTTATACAAATCCTGAGGAGACTTAAACGGTTCAGAACGGAAAGCCGCGTATTTGCTGATACGGCACACCGTTCCGCCTTCCTCATCCACTCCCATGAGCAAGGGGATGGAGGAGGCATTCTGACAGCTCTTAATAAAATCCTGGATGCCGGTTTGCGTCTCATCCTTAAAATCGTCTCCGAACAGGATATAACCGCCTAAATGATACTTCTCAATATCCTGAAGGGCACTTGCTTTGCGCAGGCGGACAAAAAACATCTGACCCACCTTTTCCTCAAGGGACATGCTCAAGAGCAGCTCTCCTGCTTTAGCATTATAGGAATCACTGCCATGGGAAGAATCCGTCTGTCCGGCTGTATCTTCTATCGCCGAAGACTCTGTGGTTGAGATATGGATTGTGGGTTCTGTAGGATCTGCAATGTGATCATCTGTTTCGTTTGCAGCCGTTTTTGATTCCTCAGTGCCCGGACTGCCGGATTGACTGATATAATCCGGGTAATGCCTCCCGCAGCCTGATAAAAGAAGCGGCAGGAGTAAGAACACAAAGAAAAACATATATTTATTTGGTTTCATCAAAGTCCTTTCTGACCAGTCGGTAAAAGAATTTAATGACAATTATATCGTTCATGCCAGCAGCGGTCAAGAGTTACACAAAAAGAGATCGGTGCCAGGACTTAATTCCCGGCACCGATCTGCCTGCTTTGCAGTTTCTTTCTTACACCTTGCTGGTATTTTCGATATAGTGGAATTGCTGTTCTAAGTGACTGACGAATAACAGCAGTCTTTCATATAGCGGCTCTACCTTGTCACCATACGTTTCTTCAAGGCTTTTTCCAATTTCCCTAATGGTCTTACTGCCGTCAATTTGAAGAAAGACGCAGCTTCCATACTCATCCATTGCAATCCTTTTATATTCCGGAATTTTGAAACCGAGTTTTCTAAAAACCCGTTGAATCTTGTGATCCTGTTTTATAAGCATAGTCACAATGCCGTTTTTATCAACCTCGTATTCCAGTTTATCGGAAATCTTAAATATTAAATTTAAAACCTCATCCTTGTCATTTAGCATTCTTCACTTCACTCTTAAAAAGCGGTATAGCGGTCGCTACCACAAGAATGATCAATAAGATAAATGCCATTCCATTTGAATTTGCAAATCCGCTTGGGCCTTCACCACTGATAACTCCAGTTACCTGTAAAACGATTCCGATAAGTCCAATGATAGATCCGCCGGCAACAAGTCCTGATGACAGGCTTACACCGTTAGAAACTTTCGCTTCCTTTTCTTTTTCATTTTTGGAATATTTCTCAACTAAGAAACGAACCAGGGCTCCTATCAAAATAATAGAAGTTGTGGATATCGGCAAATAAAAACCGATTGCAACTGTCATTACAGGGAGTCCCAGCAAAAACAAAACGATTCCCATCATAATGCCGCAAATGATCATAACCCAGGGCAGCTGACCCGACATGATTCCGGCTGTCAATGTTGCCATTAAATTCGCCTGAGGCAATGCAAACGGAACATTATCTCCTGTCATTGAGAGCTGATTGGAAAGCAATAATATAACGCAGGTAACTACCACAACGCCTACCACAGAAGAAATTGCAAAATATTTCTGCATTTCATTCTTGCTTCCGCCAATGATAAAAGAAACTTTTTGTGATTGGCAGTAGCCGCCTGCTGCAGCGATTGCAGTAACAATAAAGGAACCGAATAACAACAGAGCCTTATTATCATCTACGCTCTTCCAGCCTAATCCCACAAACAGTAATGTGACGATAACGATGGAAGCAATTGTCATACCGGATACAGGAAGGTTTGAAGTTCCGATGGTACCGGTTAAGCGGCCGGAAACAATAACAAACATCAAAGAAAGTACCATGGATAAAACTGCACCCAGTACCGCCATGGCAATGTTGCCGCCAGATACCAGGAAACCTCCGATGAAGCCTACGATGATACCTGACAGTAAGATAACAGTTTCAACAGAAGATCCAGCGCCGCTGGAGCCTTTACCTCTGGCATTCATGGTTTCCTTTATGGAAGCGATAACCGTTGGAATCAGCTTTACCGCACCGATCAGACCGCCGGAAAGCATCATGCCTGCACCGATATATTTTACGTAGCTGCCTGCTATATCGCCGACTCCCATAGCGTTTACGCTGACAGAAGGATTATTCCATACGGCCGGGCCGCCACTTCCTAAAGTAGCAAAATAACCGATGAGAGGTGTAATGGCAAAGTTAGATAATATAGAACCGGCAAACATGGTCAAGGATACTTCCATCCCCACGATGAATCCAATTCCCAGCAGCAATGGGTTCACTTCCAGCTGGAATTTCCATTTGTAAAAGGGCTCATGCACAAAGCTGATCACGCTGTTGGTGATATTTAAGAATGAGCTGGTTACCGCGGTTATTAAACCGCCTATTCCAAATCCGATTCCCATAAACTTCAGAGAATCTTTGGCGCCTTCCGAAGCAACTAAGGTTTCCGAAATAGCCATTGACTCAGGATACATTAATTTTCCATGTTCTTCCACGATCAAATAATTGTAGACCAGGGAAGCTGCGCCTATACCAAATAATGCACCGCCGACACCGATCACAAGGCCTTCCAGAAATGTAACCTGGGAACCGATCAAGAGAATTGCCGGAAAAACAAATATCATACCGCTGGCAATGGATTCACCGCCGCTGGCCATTCCCTGAAGAAGTGTCTTTCCAAGGATTCCTTTTTCTCTTGCAAACATGGCAATAAATACAGAACCTAATATGGAGCCCGGTATTCCGGCTGCAACTGTAAGACCTGCTTTCATGCCTGAGTAAGCAGTTGATGCTGCAAACAATGCAGACAGAGCAATACCAATGATTAATACCGCAGCATTTCCACCCGATCCGGAGTTTTTAGGGACATATGGTACGTAGTCTTTGCCGGCTATACCGCCATATGCGCCTTTAGATAATTTCTGATTCATACATAGTACTCCCTTAAATTCATTATAGTTTGATCAATCATTGACACAAATTAAATATAAATTATCAGCGGTATTCCTGCTGCTATTTGAGGGCTTTCAACACTTCGGTCAAATATTTCCATGTCCTCTGGGTGGATGGGATGCTTAAATGCTCTTCTGCAGTATGTACCCCAACGATTGTCGGTCCAACGGATATCATATCCATCTTTCCTTCAAACTTTTTATCAAAAATTGCGCATTCTAATCCGGCATGAATTGCGCTTATCAGCGGCTTTTCGCCAAATAATTTCTCGTATAATTCTATAAACAGCAGTCTTACTTTTGAATCGGGATTGTATTTCCATTCCGGGTAATCCGATTCAGCGGTCACCTTCCCGTTTGTAAGTTCGGCAATGGTGGCTACGGTATGGAAAATATTATCCTTTATCGTACCAACAGAGCTTCTGATAGAACTTATGATTTCAATGCTTTCTTCCCCGGTCTCAACTACCCCCAGATTAAGGGAGCTCTCTACAAGGCCTTCAATATCCATGCTAACGCTCTGGACTCCGTTTGGAATCAGGTACATAAAATTAATGATATTATCCCTTGTGTCTTTCGACATGATTCGCTTCGGCATATTTTCCACAGGATTTAGTTCGACCTTTATATCCGGATCTGCAACTTTGAATTCATCCCTGAATATTTGTTCCAAACTGGAAATCTTCTCTTTCAGCATTGGGACAGCCTCTAAATTTACACACACAACAGCTCGTGCATCACGGGCAATGGCGTTGTGCTTGGAACCTCCGCTAATGGAGCATAAATTTAAATCTGTCTCTAAGCTTACACTTTTCAAAAACCGGGCCATCAATTTATTGGCGTTTGCCCTGCCCGTATGTATTTCCACTCCAGAGTGGCCGCCCTTTAAACCAGAAATATCAATGATATAAGCAGCCCTGCTGCTATCTGCATCTTCCCATGTGATGGGAATATTGATCTTGGAGGAGCATCCGCCTGCACAGCTTACCGTCAGGATTCCCTCTTCCTCTGAATCGATATTAATAAGGGTTTTACCTAATATGTTTTTTGGATCCAGCGCATGGGCGCCATCCATTCCGGTCTCTTCAGAGGTGGTAACCAACAATTCGACAGGAGGGTGTTCCAATGTATCCGATGCCAGAACCGCTAACCCCATGGCAACCGCAATGCCGTCGTCTCCCCCAAGAGTTGTTCCGTTTGCGTAAAGCATATCTCCAACGATTTTCATTTGGATGGGGTCAGTCATGAAATCATGCATTACATCAGGCCTTTTCTCACAGACCATATCCATATGCCCCTGAATTACGACACCTGGACTTTCTTCATAGCCCTTGGAACCTGGCTTCCTGATGATCACATTCAGCGCTTTATCCTGTATGACCTCCAGATTGTGTTCCTTTGCAAAAGAAACTAGATAATCGCTGATTCTTTTTTCATTCCCTGAACCTCTCGGAATACTGTTAATTTCCTCAAAATAGTGAAACACTTCCACCGGTTCCATGTTTTCCATTGCATTGTTACCCACGGTATATTTTCTCCTTTACTAATTTATTTGTCCTCCTTATGTTAAAAAACAGGATTACGGACAAAAAACCTAAATGTGTGTTTTCATATTAGCACAAACAAAGTCAAAATACAATAGACTTTATTGTACAATTTCACATAATATTTCTGTGCTAAATGTTTAATTCATATTCAAATATTATATTATTTTTTAATTAATATTCATTTTTTAGGTTATTGTTAATAAATCCACATTTGTCGTGTTGTCGAATCCTGACGGTACTGCGCTATCCCGCTCGACCGCTATCGGGGATTTGTTTATAGGGTCAGCGGAATATGCAGAAAAAGTGCGTTTCCTGTCGGGGAAACGCACTTTTTACGTATCGGTATGAATTTTTACTCAATGGGGTTGATCCCCACATCCATGCTTCCGGACCGGAATCCTTCCAGATCCATGGTGATATAGATAAAGCCCAATTCTTTTAAATAAGCAATGATCTCTCTGCTCTTCTCCACCAGATTTCCCATCGCTTCCTTGTCCACCTCGATTCGGACAATGTCTTTATGAAGTCTCAGGCGTACATTTCCTTTCACAAGAGAACTTACAAATTCCTCTCCTTTTCCAATAAGATTCAGGATATCATAATCAATTTCCGTACCATAGGGAAGACGGGTCGCCATACAGGGAGCGGAAGGCCTGGACGCCACAGAGATCCCGTACCATGAGGCCAGCTCTTTTACCTGGGCCTTTGTGATGTGAAGCTCTGCCAGAGGACTGATGATTCCCAGTTCTCTTAAGGCTTTGATTCCCGGACGGTAGACATGCAGGTCATCTTCGTTGGTTCCATCCATGATATAAGGGATGTCCATTTCCCCCGCATAATCCTTCAAAGACTGGAACAGCTTCTTTTTGCATAGATAACAACGGTTTACAGGATTAAAACGTATCTCCTCCTGTTCCAGTTCATTTACGGAAACCACCTTATGTATTCCTCCCAGCTCCTTTGCTACCCTGGCTGCGATTTCCAGATCACAGGAGGGATGAAGACGGCTGTCAAAAGTTACCGCATAAACAGTTTTTCCCGTCTTTCCTGCGGCATCTGCTGCTGCTTTCAGCAACAAACTGGAATCCACTCCTCCGGAAAAAGCCAGGCAGATATCCTCTTTGGCGTACTCTGCCATCATCTGTTCCAGTCTCATTTTTATTTCTAACATGTTCTGTTCCATTATTTCTCCACCTCCATGCGTATGATACTGTATACCGTCTGATAATCCAGTCCATTTTGTCTGCAAATACTTCTTACACTTTCAAATTCCGGGTAGCAGAAGGTCCTGTCTTTGTAGGTGCAGATTTTTACCTCCGCCTCCCCGAATTCCGTCATAACCTTCCTTTTTTTTCGGTTTAAAATGGTTCTGGCTACCGGGTATCTTCTCACTCCGATGGTAGTGGTTTGAATGAACAGGATATCTTCCATTCTGCTTATCTCTTCTTCCCGGCAGATCAGGCTAAGCATATAGGCTGGACGGTTCTTTTTCATGAATACAGGCGTATACCAGACATCAGCCGCTCCGGCTTCCAATAAGGATTCCATAGCAAAACCAAAGGATTCCCCGCTGCAATCGTCAATATTGGCCTCTAAAACCCACATATTTTCTCCTGCCCCTTCTTCCTCTTCCAGAAGCAGCATGGCCCGCAGAACGTTTGCCTGTTTAAAGTCCTTTTTCCCTGCACCAAGCCCTGTCTTTAAGATCTGAAAGGAGGAAGGAAGATTCGTTCTTGTCCCAAGGGCGGCAGCTATGGCAGCTCCGGTAGGAGTCACCATCTCCCCTTCATTGTCCGTAAGACGAAGCTTCAGACCATGGGCCGATACAATGTTAGCTGTTGCCGGAACAGGAACCGGGATAACACCATGCTGGCAGCGGATGCTGCCATACCCTTCTGACAAAGGAGATACCACGATCTCATCCACGCCCAGGCTGTCCACACAAACCGCCACACCGATGATGTCCACAATGGAATCAATGGCTCCAACCTCATGAAAATGGACCTCTTCCACAGGGATTCCATGAGCTTTTGACTCCGCCTCTGCCACGATATCAAACATCCGCTTCGCCATTGCCTTTACCCTGCTGTTGGAATCCAGCCGGTCAATGATTGCGTATATATCCTGGAGATTCCGGTGAACTTGGGGATGATCATGGCTTTGGTTATGGTCATGATCGTGGTCATGGCTGTGGTCGTGGTCATGGCTATGATCGTGATTATGCGCATGGTCGTGGCTTTGGTCATGGCTATAATCGAGATCATGGTCATTGTCGTGATCACGCTTATGGCCATGCTTTTCATTTTCCAAATGAACATCAAAATCATAAGCATCCAGTCCGCATTTCCTGGTCCTGCCAAAGTGTAAATGATAGCCGTCCACTCCCAGGCTTTGCAGAGCCTTTGTAAAAGCCTGCTTATCTGCTCCCAGGTCTAAAAGAGCGCCTACCGTCATATCACCGCTGATTCCTGAGTTACATTCCAAATACAGTATTTTTCCCATCTTATTTCACCGCCAGTCGATTGATTTGTGTCGCAAGATACCCCGCCCCATATCCATTATCAATATTTACAACAGAAATTCCATTTGCACAGGAATTAAGCATTGTAAGAAGAGCAGAGAGCCCATGAAAGCTGGCTCCGTAGCCTACCGAAGTAGGAACCGCGATGACCGGGCAGTCCGCCAGCCCTGCGATCACCGTTCCCAAAGCCCCCTCCATTCCTGCCACTGCAATAATGCAGCTGGCATTCCGGATCCTGTCTCTCTGGGACAGAAGACGGTGGATTCCGGCTACTCCCACATCGTATATCCGGTCCACGTGACAGCCGAAATATTCCGCAGTCTGTGCCGCCTCCTCCGCTACCGGGATGTCTGCCGTACCTCCTGTACAGACCGCCACGCATCCCTTCCTATCTTTTTCCGTCCGCTCTACCTTTAAGATCCTGGATATGGGATCATACTGAACCTCCGGCACAACAGATTTCACCAGTTCAAATTGCTCCTCTGAAGCCCTGGTTCCCAGCACTTCACCGTCTCTTTCATAGAATTTCCTATAAATCTCCACCAGGTATGGATCCGGCTTTCCCTGGCAAAAGACCGTCTCTCCAAAGCCGGAACGAAGCGCCCTGTGATGGTCCAGCTTTGCATAACCCAGGTCCTCATAGGGAAGATCCTTTAACAGCTGTTCTGCTTCCTGAATTTCCATTTCTCCTGATTTAACCAGGTTAAGCATATCTCTAATATCCATGATCCCGACTTCCTCCTCTTACGATGTTCCGTTTGTGCTAGGGAAAACACACTCTGTGCGTTTTAGTCTAGCTCATTGCCCGCGCAGATCAAGTCTCCTTGTGCATACACGTTCTAAAAGGCCCTGGGAATGACTGACTACCAAAAGGCCGATGTTACGTCTCTCCACTTCTGACATGAGAAAATTCCAGATCTGGCTCTGGGTGATCAAATCAAGCATGGTACTGATCTCATCCGCAAGGAGAAACATGGTTCCGCCGCCAAGCGCCCGGGCAATGCAGAAACGCTGAAGCTCACCTCCCGAAACCTCAGCCGGGTACCGGTTTAACCATTCCGGTTCGATACCCAGACCTTCGATCACCCGGTCTTCTACTCCATCTCCCTCCTTTAAAACCTCTTTAAGCTTAAGCCTTGGGTTTACAGAGTTTTCCGGATGCTGCCAGATCATCTGGACCGGACAATATCCCTTGCAGGAAGAAAGGGGCTTTCCGTCTAAAAGCACCTCTCCATGATCCGGTTTTTCATATCCGGCAAGAATTTTGCAGCAAGTGGTCTTCCCAAAACCGCTGGGAGCAATCAGCCCCACACGTTCCCCGCTGTCCATGTACATGGTCAGATTATTTAATATCTGCCTATTCCCATTATCATATCGGAATGATATGTCTTTTGCTTCCAGTCTCACTTATCTCTCCTCTGCTTTAACGCACCGGACCATTTCACCAGCCAGGCCGACGTAATCCACTTCCTTTAAACACCTTGCCTCCCGGTATTCACACCTGGGGGCATAGGGACAGCCTGAGGGGCGGTCCTTTAAATAAGGCTGGGCTCCCGGTGCAGCCCGGAATCCATGTTCCGGCATAGCCCTGTAAAGGGCCTTTGAGTATGGATGACGTAGGAGTCTTTCCTCTCTGAAATCAGCGGCATATGCTTCCTCAACGCTGGTACCGGCATAGAATACCACAATCCGGTCAGCGACCTCCAGCGCTAACTCCAGGTCATGGGTGATGAGAAGAACACCGGCTCCTTCATCGGCCATTTCCCTAAAATGGGACAGCACCCGTTTTGCCGCCTCCAGATGCAGGCCCGGTGTAGGCTCATCCGCTATCACCAGCTTAGGTTTTTCCATGACAGCAGTGGAAATTAAGATCCTTCTGGTCATTCCTCCTGACAGCTCAAAGGGATAAAGCTTTTCCACAGTCTCATCAAGCCCATACCGCTTAAGGATTTTATAGCTTTCGCCCATGCTTCCCTGATCCCGTTTCCCTTTCCTGATCTGAGCCCCCGCCTTCATTAGGGGATCCAGATAAGAAACGCTTTGAGGGACCAGAACGATCTCCTTCCCCCGAAGCTGTCCCAGCCGTTTTTCCGTAAGCTTCTCCCCATAATAAGATATCTCCCCGGACCATGCCGCATTATAAGGCAGGATTCCCAGCACTCCATGGGCCAGAAGGCTTTTTCCCGAACCGCTGGAACCCACCACTGCCACCAGTTCTCCTTCTCTTACGGTAAGGCTTACGTCCTTGACAGCCAAAAGAGTGGTTTTTTTGATCCATCGCTCATATTGGGTAAATGATACTGACAGGTTTTTTACCGCCAGAACCGTTTTCTTCTCTTCCAATCCATTCCCTCCTACTGATGCAGGGCGCCCGGGTCTATAAGCCTGCCCACCATCTCTCCAGTTAGATGAAACAGCATAACAACAGCAACCAGAAATGCTCCTGGAAACAGCGCCAGCCACCATTTCCCCATTGACAGATATTTCATGCTCTCTGACAGGATCACGCCGATGGCAGGCTGCTCTGAGGAAAGCCCGAAGCCCAGAAACGTGATGCTGGCCTCATGAAGGATGGCATGGGGAAATAACAGCACAAGCCCAACAAGAAGCTGAGGAATCAAATGAGGCGTCATATGCTTAAGGGCTGTTTCAAACCCGCCGCGGCCAAGCTTACGGGAGATTTTTATGTACTGGCTCTCCTTAAGCTGAAGAACCTCTCCCCTGATCAGCCTGGCAAGGGAAGTCCAGTGGGTCAAAGAAATTCCCACTACAACTCCTTTAAAGCCTTTCCCCAAGGCAAAGGAGATCAAAACCAGCAGGAGGATATGAGGGATCCCCATGACAAGATCAATGAGCCCGACCACAAACCCGTCCGCCACTCTTCCCATGGACGCCGCAAAAAGTCCCAGGAAAAAGGCAATCACTGTGCTGACCACTGCTGTGAGAAGGCCAATGCGGATGCTCATGGAAAGACCGGTCATGGTCCTGGCAAACATATCACGGCCCATCCAGTCCGTCCCAAAGGGATGAGAAAAGCAGGGCGGCATATTTTTTCTGGAAAAATCAGTAACAAGGGCCTCTGTCCTGTAAAGCTGCCCTGCTATGGTCACAGCTGCCAAAAGAGTGATGAAAAGCACCAGGAGGCATACCATGGACTTCCGGCCATTCCATTGTTTCATATGACCTTCCTCCCTTTCCTCATTCTTGGGTCCACCACGCCGTAAAGTACGTTAGCAATAAAATTTCCTGTAAATACAATAGCCGCACTGATGACCGTGATCCCCAGAAGCAACGGAATATCACCGCCAAGTCCGGCCGTCACAGCCGCCTGGCCCAGTCCCGGATAGGAAAATACCTGTTCCACCAAAACCGAACCTCCAAAGATTTCGCTGACCGAAGCCAGCTGAAGGGTCAGGGCAGGAAGGAGAATATTTCTGATTCCGTGACGAAAGACAATCTGGCTTTTGGACTCTCCCCTTGCTCTTGCAAAGAGGACATAATCACTTTCCATAACTTGGATCATCTTCTCTCTTGTATGGAGAAGGATATTGGACATTCCGGTAATGGAAAGGGTCAGGCAGGGCAAGATCCCATGCACTGCCCTGTCCTTAATAGTGACCTCTGCCGCTTCCATGCCAATGGGGACGCTTAGCCCAATGGGAAGTATCTTAAGCCAGACAGCAAATACCATCAAAAGCACCAGCGCCAGCCAGAAAGCCGGAGTGCTTGCGGTCATAAGAGCATAAGCGGAGATCAACTTATCCACCGCTTTTCCCCTGTTAGCACCAGCCAGGGTTCCCAGGGCAAAGCCGGCTCCTCCGGAAACCAGCCAGGAAACTGCCATCAGCCACAGGGAATTTGACAGCTTCAGTCCAATCACATGAGAAACCGGCTGTCGGTATAAAAGAGAGGTTCCCATATCCCCCTTTAGAAAATCGCCGGCCCAGGAAAGAAACCGTTCTGCCGGCGGTAAGCCGGTTCCCCAGTATTCCGAAAGCTTTGCGATCTGCTCCTGGCTCATAGAGCCAAGAGCTGCCTGGCCAATATTGACCTTTAACGGATCAATAGGGGAAACCGATACCAGAAAAAAAGCTGCTGCGCTTACCAGAAAAAGGAGGACAGCCATCCGTATGAGCTGTTTTAGTAAAAACCAAAAGACTTTCCTTTGGGGCCGGCCGCTATTCATTATTCCCAGCTCCACTGATCCACGTTATTTACAATGGACCAGCCGTGGCCATGAGGGTGAAGCTTCTGGTCCGCAACCTTTAACCCATCCCTTACCCAATACAAATGATCAATATTCACAAGCCAGATCCATGGAATATCCCCGTCTTGGGTAATGCCTGTTTCTCCATCCCACTGGGCTTTTTTCCACAGCTCATAGGATTTTTCCAGATCACTTTCTGCAAGAGCCTCATCCATGTACTGGTCCAGCGTTTGATTGGCATAAGGAGAATAGGCTGCAATCCCGGTTTCCTTCATGGTATGGTAAATATTATAAAGCTCCATGGGAGTATGAGCACCCCAGCCCCAGATCAAAGGCTGTGACAAGGCTCTGTCATAGGCAGTATCCCAGCTTGCACCTTCCATCTGTCCGTCAATTCCCAGCTTTTTAAGCTGATTGATGGTGTCTGCCGCAATGGCCTGCCTTACAGAATCTCCTGCCGGATAAAGGAACTGGAGCTCCGCCCGTTTGCCATCCTTTTCCCTGATTCCGTCGCTGCCCAGTTTCCAGCCTGCTTCGTCAAGCAATGCCTCTGCCCCTTCCGGGTCATATTCTGTCTTTGCCGAAGGCTCATACCATGGCATTTTATCACAAACGCTGTAAGCGGGACTGCCGTATCCGTTCAGCACGTTATTTATCATTTCTTCCCGGTCAATTCCAATGTTGATCGCTCTTCTGACCTTTACATCACTGGTAAAGTCATTTCCCAAAGGAATTCCCTCTTCCGATACGCTTCCGGAGGGAATAGCCGGAAGGTTAAATCCACGGTTATCCACGGTTTTGCAGTCTAAAAGGCCATATCCGGGTACCGTAAGGTCCGAGTAGGAAGCAGCCGTATATGCAATATCTGCCTGTCCGGACTGGACCGCTGCCAAAGCACCATCCTCTTCCATGAAGAGTACCGTAACCCGTTTCATCTTCGGCGCTTCTCCATAATAGTCCGGATTGGCTTCCAGGATCACCTGCTGCCCTCTGTCCCATTGCTTTAATATGTACCTGCCGGATCCGATGGGGTGTTCCCCGTAATCCGGTCCATACGCATGTTCCGGCACAATTCCTGTCACGGCCATGGTGTATGGCCAGATGGAATAGGGATGCTTCATATGGAATTCCACGGTCGTGTCATCCACTGCCTCTGCCCTGTCAAGCATTGTGAAATCATTCACAGAACTGGTATCTCTCAAGGTATTATAAGTAAATGCCACATCCTGCCCGGTCAGCTTTTTCCCATCCGTAAAGAACACGTCATCCCGGATCTTTGCGGTCCAGGTCATGCCGTCGCTGCTGACCTTTAAGTCCGTTGCCAGATCATAACCAATGTTTAAATCCTTATCAGTGACCGTAAGCGTACTTTGTATCAAAGGTTCATGGACATGCTCCCCGGCTCCCCAGCCATAAGCCGGATCGAATCCTGATTCAGGCTCTGAACTGACCCCCATTACCACAACGACTCTGTCGTTTTTCCCGGTATTGTCTGCATCGGCTGACTCCGAAACCGCCTGTGTCTGTGTCTCTCCGGCCTTTCCGCAGCCGTTCATAACCATGGCAGACAGTACCAATGCTGCGGCAATCCCCCATCTATACTTTCTCATCGTTTTTCCCCTCCATAAATGTTTTCATCGAGTCCGGTATTTCTGCAAAAAAACAGATACCAGAAACAGTCATACGTATTCCTTGGGAATACCCATACCTTCCTGGTATCTGTTTTTAAATATTGTTTATTTATGTATTCTTTCCGTTGGCGACTTCTGTCTGCCCTTAGGAAAAAGTATACGTAAAAATCACCCAAACGTCAACGACTTTTTAAGCAAACGTTTGTAAAACTCCGGCATTTTAAGAAAGCTTCTTTAATAAGATATCTCTTACATATCCGCCGTACTTTTCTTTGGTCAGGACAACCTCATAACCCTGTTTGATTATGTTGTTTTTGCTGTAACTGTTTTCCGGATGAACCGTACACATCAGATACCGATAGCCCTGTTTCCTAAGCTCTTCCTCAGCGGCCTTCATCATGGAATACTGAAGGCCGTTCCCCCGGTATTCAGGAAGAATGGCGATCGACTCCATATGGGCGACTTTTCCAAGTTCCATTTCGGGAAGGCCGATGTCCCGGCCAAGGTTTTCTGCACTGCTTCCCGGCAAAGCAGCAAGAAAAACACCTGCCAGGGCACCGGAATCCATATCAAAAGCCTTAAAACCGATTCCGTTTCCCTCTTTAAGCGTATGGCAGGTGTATTCCGAATCATCGGCAACAAACCAGTCCTTCTGCTGGATTTGCCGCCACACCGATTGTATCACGTCAGCAACAGTCTGATAATCCGCAGGGACCGCCCTTTCAATTAAAAATTGCATATTCCGCCTTCCTCCAAAATGACAGACTCCGGAAGCCTTTCCGGCTCCCGGAATTCAAATTGAAGGACCTGGACCTTTTCCCGGGGCACTTCCAATTCCGGTGCAGCACTCCCTTCATGGAACCAGCTGTACATACCGGCACAAAGCAAAATCATGATCAGACAAAGTACAATCAGCATGATCTTATTATATAAATTTTTATCCTCCATACCGTTTCCCCTTTCTTCCATTATGTAATAAGTCTATGCATCCTTCGGATGCCTGCATTCCTGCGCCCGGCTCATTGTTTGCAGAAATAACACTTCGAGCCTGCAGCTTAAACATTCCTTGTAAAACGGCACTGCGGAAAATTAGTACAGCCATAAAATTCCCCGAATTTTCCGCTGCGGCGCTTAAGCACTCCGCCGCATTGGGGGCAGATCTCGGCCTCTTCATTATGATGCAGCTTACCCATCTGCTCATAGCATCTCTGGTTCATGACACAATCATTAAGTGCCCGGTGGGCTCCATCTGTATCAATATGGAAATACGCCGAAATATCCGTCAGGCGGTAGCGGTTTAGCTGGGGTAAGCAGGCTTTTGCCATGAAAAGGGTGTCAACGTAATCATTTGCCACCTCTCTTCTCAAAAGTTCCTCTGCAGCCCTGTACAGGAAAAGCAGGTCAAAGGACTGAATATTATGCCCTACCAGAATTTCCCCTTCAATAAAGGAAAGAAACTCCG
Organism: Lacrimispora sphenoides JCM 1415; assembly: GCF_900105615.1. Lineage (NCBI taxonomy): Bacteria > Bacillati > Bacillota > Clostridia > Lachnospirales > Lachnospiraceae > Lacrimispora > Lacrimispora sphenoides. The sequence continues at coordinate 3,003,168 of NZ_LT630003.1, forward strand.
GTAAAACCTCCTTTAGTCCAGGTGCCGACCTTACCATATCATCTGTAATTCCATTAACATTGGTAGCACCGGCCGGAATATGGGTCCCAGGATTAACCAGTGTATTAAACTCGGCAACAGGCTCATGTCCCTTCACCTTGATCGCAGAAATCTCTATAATGGAATCTTCTTCGGCACTGATGCCTGTTGTTTCCAAATCAAATACCACGTAATTCTCTGCATATTCGTTTAAACGTCTGCCTGTGAACTGTCTGATGGACATAGATTCCTCCATTCTTTTGTATGTGAAAAAATATATGTAACACCTCCATTATACTCTCTGCCCCTTCATTCATCAAGCAAAAATCATCGAACGGCCACCATCTGCTCCGCTACAGTCTCCGCCTCTTGTGCAGAAAAATATCCGCACTTCTCCATTCTTTGAAGAACCTTCATCTGTCTTTTCTCTGCCAGAGCAGGATTTTTTGACGGAGCGTATTTGGAAGGGGCATTGGGAACACCGGCTAAGAGAGTACTCTCATACTCCGTCATTTCCTCCGGCCCTTTTTTAAAGTAGCCCTCACTGGCAGCGCCCACACTGTAATATCCGTCTCCAAAATAAATGCAGTTTACATACAGTTCAAAAATTTCATCCTTGGTATAGTTTTTCTCAATATTATAGGCCATGAACACCTCCGCCGCTTTTCTGGCGATCTCTTTGTCCTGGTCAAAATATAAGTTTTTAGCAAGCTGCTGGGTTATGGTGCTTCCGCCTTCCACAAACCGCCCGGCTCTGATATCGTTTACAGCGGCCCTGGCTATGGCAATAAAGTCGATCCCGTTATGGCGGTAAAAACGGTGATCCTCAACGGATATGACCGCATTCACATAAATCTGGGGCAGGTTTTCGTATTCCGTATACCCTTCTTTATCCCGAATCGCCTCCACCCGGTCCTGAAGCCCGGTTTCCAAAATAGCTTCCCGGTACATCTCATATCCTTTATATGCCACAGTGAATCCGGCTAAAAGACATACCGTCATCAGCAAAAACAAAATTCTTCTTATAAATGTACCAATTCTCATAGATTCACTGTCTCCTTTCCTCTTATCCGCCCATGCTTTTTGGGCATAAAGGTATACCCGCAGGGTGTTTCCTCTTATCCGCCCGTAGTCTTAGGGCATAAAGGTATCCCTCAATGGGGTTCTCGTTATATGATATGTTATAATTCTGATTAAATTGTATCATAGAGTTCCACTAAAAATAGGAATAATTCCTTATATTTCCCTAAAGCTTTCGGACAAGTTCTGACAAAACCCTTACCAGTTCTTACAAATTAATGAAAGGATGGAAAAAACCAGCACTCCCAGGCTGACAAAACGCCTGTAAAATGCTGATTTTTCCTTTTATTATCTCATATTATTCTTCCAGTCAAATACCGGACCATGATCTCCCCAGCCAACCTTCATCATATAAGTATGCCGATTGGGATCGTAGAGGGGGTCTCCGGTGATTTCATCGTACTGCCTAGCATGATATACCATGATATCCTGAAGACCGTCTTCATCTTTTACAAAACAATTATGTCCCGGACCAAATATTCCGGCTTCCCCCACGGACTTAAATACAGGCCCCCGGCCCTTTTTCCATGCATTCCGGTCCAGTAAATCTGCACCTGCATCTATGCTCAAAAGCCCCATGCAGTAGCAAGCCCCTGTAGCACCGGCAGAATAAGTGACATAGATCCTGTCTCCATGCTTTATAACCGCCGGTCCTTCATTGACCCAGAACCCTACTCTTTCCCAGGCATAGTCAGGAGTGGAAAGAGTCACCTGTTCCGATGAAAGCTTCCACGGCGTCTCCATTCTGGCTATGTACAGGTTTGAAATCTTCTTTCCCACGCTGACCTTTTCCGCCCAGATGCAGTACCAGTTCCCGTTCTGGTTAAAAACCGTCATATCCAGGGAAAAATCCTGAAATGAATAATCATCAAAGGGCTGCATCATGCCTAACTCCCTCCAGGTCCCTGTCATTGGGTCTTGTTCCCTGCATTCCAGTACATAAGGACGGATCGCCCAGACGTCATCCGAATCCCCTGCTGCAAAATAAACGTACCACCTGTCTTCCATATAATGAAGCTCCGGGGCCCAGATATGGGCGCTCATGATCCCTTTCTCATGCTTTTCCCAGATGGTCACTTCCTTTTCAGACTTTAATCCCAGGATCGTATCCGAACGGCGAAGGATGATCCGGTCGTATTCCGGCACTGATGCGGTAAAATAATAGCTTCCGTCTCCATGACGGTATACATAAGGATCTGCTCTCCGGGCAATGAAAGGTTCATTATAAGGGGTCTTAATAAAATTACGGCTGTCCATTTCCTGCCACCCCTACCCTTTCACAGCCCCTGCCATCATACCTTCAATAAAGTATTTCTGGAAAGTCACAAACAGGAGGAATATAGGTACTACAGAAAAAACAGAGCCCACGATTAAAAGGCTGTAATTGTCTCCATAAGGATTGATAAGTGTATTTAAGCCCAGGGTCAGGGGATACTTTTCAGAAGACCGGATCACCAGAAGAGGCCACAGGTAATTGTTCCAGGCATTCATTCCATTGAGAATGGCCATGGCGGAAAATGCAGGCTTCATCAGAGGAACGATCAGTCTGTAAAAAATCCCGTACTCGGTGGCGCCGTCGATCCTTCCTGCCTCTAAAAGAGACCCCGGAATGCTCACCAGATACTGCCGGAAGAAAAAGATCGTGGAGGCATGGGCAACAAAGGGAAGAATGATGGCGGCATAGCTGTCCATCATCTTCCAGCCGGACATCTGTTTATAAAGAGGAAGCATGACTACCTCCAAGGGAATGGAGAGGATCAGAAGAACGATGACGAACATAACCTTCTTCCCTTTGAATTCATAAGCCGCAAATCCGTATCCCACAAAGGAGCTAACAAGCAACGTGCTCACCACCGTGACAACGGTAAGGCAGATGCTGTTAAAGAACCATTTCCAGTAATCATGCTGCCCTGCAAACAAAAGGATATAGTTATCCAAGCTCATTCTTGAAAAGCGGATATCCAGGTTAAGGCCGTATTGCAGCAGATCACTGCCCGGTTTAAAGCTGGCTACAAACAGCACCCAGATGGGAAGAATGATCAATACGGCAAGGATGGCAAACAAAAGGATCAGTGCGGCGGTGGCCGCCTTTCTTCTGCCCTGCATGTTTGCTGTGTTTCTTTCATCCATATCATTCCCTCCCTTCTTCAAATGTACCTGTGATCTTCAGTTGAATGATATTTACCAGCATAACAACCAATAAAAGAATAAGGCCAACCGCACAGGCATAACCCAGAGCCCTTTTTTCAACCCCCTGCCTGTAAAGGTACCCGACGATGGTAAGACCGATGTTATTGGGGGAGTTATTCCCCTTAAACAGCATATTGCTTTCAAGAAACATGGAAAGGCCCGCATAGATACTGATCGTAAGAACGTAAACCGTGGTAGGTTTGACCAGCGGCACGGATATTTTAGAAAACTGCTGCCATTTGGAGGCACCGTCAATGGCAGCCGCTTCATATAGATCAGAAGGAATGCTCTGAAGACCTGAAAGGAAGTACAGGATATTCACTCCGGTCCATCTCCAGCAGGCCAAAAGCAGAAGGGCAAAATAACTCGTTCCTGCCCCCTTCAGCCATTTTATTGGGGCCGCTCCGAAAGAGCCCAGCACCTGGTTTAAAAGAGAGGTGGATGACTCCCCGAACATAAGACGGAAAATTGTACCTGCCACCACAACAGAAGTAAGCGCCGGTATAAAATAAACAGATTTAAAAAAATCTGCCTTTTTCATTAATCTGCTGTTTAACAGGGTCGCAAACAGCATTGGAAAAGGAATCAGAAGGAGCAACGTTCCTGCCATATACTTAAAGCTGTTCCACAACGCTTTCATAAATATTTTATCAGACAGCAGCCGCGTATAATTGTCAAATCCAACCCATTGCTCTTTTAATACATCCTGAAAGCTTAAAAGGACCCCATTGCAGATGGGCACAAGCCAGAACAATAATACCGTGATCACAAACGGGCAGATAAATACATAAGGAGCTATCTTTTTCGAGTAAAAGAATTTCTTCATTTCGCATACCCCTTTTCTCATAGGAACTTAGTTACCGGCTGCAGGAGATATGCCTTCCTCCTGCAGCCCGCATCCTTACCTATTCTTTAAATTCATTATTCAGGGTTTCCTGGGAGGATTGAAGAGCCTCTGTCACATCCACCCCATCTTCAAAGATACTGTTTAGAGTCACATTGCAGAATTCATTGTTGATAGAGGGATACTTTTCATCCGTATAAGCCCGTAAGGCTCCAATGCTGTCCTTTGTTTTAAGCAGGATATCAAAGGGATAATTGGTAAAATACTGGACAAACTGGTTATCCGGGTTCTGTGTCAGGGAGGTATCAGACCATACCGCAGTATTGACCGGATCAAAGCCCAGCACATTCCATACTTCCTTGTTGGCCTCCTCGGAAAGCTTGATATAAGCCATTACTTCCGCCGCAAGCTGTGCATGTTTCCCTGATTTTACAATGGCAGTACCAGTACCGCCTCCGCCGATGGTGGCTACCTCTTTGTCGCTTTCATTCCACACCGGTACCGTGGCAATGGCTACCTGCTTCTTTAAATCCTTCATATAATTTACGTATCTGGAAGTCTGCCAGAACGGCATAATCTGCACGGCATAATCTCCTGAGTTATAGAATGGGTATGCTTCTTCATTATCCGGCTGCCCGCCTGGTATCGTTGCAAATGCGCCGGTTTCCTGCAATCCCTTTATGTATTCCAGCACTTCCGCCATTTCCTTGCTTGCCAGATTGAGTTTCCCGTTTTCATCTACATAATCCCCGCCCTTCTGAGCCAGCATCAGATTGACCATCCACTGGGCAGAGGTTTCCACGCAAGCGAAATATTTTCCGGTAGTCTCATAGTATTTTACACCTGCTTCCTTAAACTGATCCCAGGTCTTAATATCTTCATAATTTATTCCTGCGTCACTTAACAGCTTTTCATTGTAGAATGCCACCGTTGTCCCTACATGGGTCGGAAAACCGTATTCCTTCCCGTCTTTCGTGTAAATATCCAGCCTCGATTTTACGATATTCTTCCTGTAAGGTTCAATCGCATCATTAAGCTCCATGAGGCCGATCTTTCCTGTCATAAATGCAGGGAATTTGCCGAGCTCGATATCCACAATATCCGGCGCCCCTTCCCCTGATTCCAGCGCGAGGGACAGTTTATTGTGCATGTCATCATAGGGCATATTGCTCAGCACAAGCTTCACCTTTTTATCGGGATGAGCTTCGTTCCACTTCTCCGCCATTGCTACATAGAAGTTCTGATGCAGTTCAATAAAGGTCCACACGTTCAAGGTGGTCACATCATTGCCGCCTACCTCCATCTCCTTTTTCCCTGCCGAAGATACGCCTTTGGTGGTTTCCCCGGAAACTCCCTTGGCGCTGTTGCATCCAGTGATCATGGATGCTGCCATCGCTACACACAGTAGCCCGGCTAATACCCGCTTTTTCATGATAAATCCTCCTTTTTATTATCCTGCTTTATCAAATCAGATGATACCATCTGTATGACTCCCACCGGATGAGCTTTTTTATCCATACCGTCATCTTTCCTGCTTTCCGGATCCCCCATTTACTGTACGGAACTGCTTTCTCCATCTGCTGGTCAATCGGATATTCGCAATCCACTTCGCTGCCTGATGAGATTAAATCGTTTAATATATCCATTGATAAGATATCACCACTTCCTTCACGGAAGTCATTTGCCGATTCCATGATTTATTATTGATAGTAACCGCTTTCAGCGGAATGCTCATAAACTTTATTATCCATCATGATTGTTTCAATTACTTTATTTTTTATTAAACGTTTAATTTAAAAAATATAAGGAAAGGCGATTTATCTGTTAATAATCGCCATCAATTCATATAATTTCATACTAGCACACGGGTTTTATTCTGTAAAGTACTTTTGCACAATTTTACAAATATTTAAATCGTTTAACTATGTGACTTTTACTTATTTTTTTGTTGTAAAATGTAGAACAATATCATTTTACCTGATTTTTCCTTACAATCATCTGAAAACAGCCGATATCAGGCAGCTCATTCTCCATTATTTCTCTACAAAAAAAGGAACATTTACACATCCTGTCCCATGTAAAATGTTCCTTTTCGTAATTTGATCTATGAACCGGCTCTATTCAATACTCTTTATCGATTTACGGATCAGAAGCCTGCATCCAACGGAGCAGACGTTTTCAGCATCAGTCTCAAGCTCCTGCCCGTTTATAAGGCCGATTACCAGCTCACTGGCTTTGTGTCCGATATCATGAAGAGGAAGCCTTACTGTGGTAAGCGGGGGCCGGTAATATCCTGATAATTCCCGGTCATCGTATCCTGCCACCGATAAGTCAGTACCCACGTTCATGCCAAGTTCCTCCAGGCGGTCATACACCCCTCCTGCCATTAAGTCATTCATGCAGAATATGGCAGTCACTCCCCTTTCAAGGAGCTGGCAGGCACACCGGTACCCGGATTCTCTGGTCCAGTCCCCTTCGATCACAAGGCTTGGATCGTACAAAATCCTGTTTTGAAAAAGAGCCTGCTGATATCCCACCAGTCTGGCTTGTGCATGAAGGCTGTCCGGCTTTCCTGTAATCACCCCGACTCTCTTATGGCCGTGGTTCAGCAGATACTGCATGATTTCAGCAGCGCCATGGACGTCATCCACCACAACAGAAGGTACCTTCATACTTTTGGAATATCCGTAAGCCATTACGGCAGGGATCGGCAGTGTATCAGGGATGCACCGGATGACCCGCTCATGGGCAGCCACATATATAATCCCTTCCACCTGTTTTTCCATCAGCTTTTTTATCTCAAGTCCTACCTGCCCATAATAATCGTCCCGGTTATAATAAGTATCATCGTATTTTTTAAACAGCCTTAGATTGGTAAGAAGTATCTGGTAATCCAGCTCCTGGCAGTAGTCCGTAATGCCGTCTATGACGTCAGGGATGCTGAATATGGTCATATCCTCCGCAATGACCCCAATACTTCTCGTCTTTTGCAGCTTTAAGTTCTTTGCAACAACGTTAGGGGTATAATCCAGCTTTTCAGCCATTTCTAAAACCAGTTTTCTAGTCTTATCACTTGCACCAGGTTTGTTGTTTAATATATTTGAAACTGTGGCCACTGATACACCGCAGCATTTTGCCACTTCCTTTATGGTTGCCATCGCCTGCCTCCAGAACCTTTTGATTTAATTAACTCAGATTTTTATGTAATTGTCAATAGGACAGGAGAAAATATTAAACGTTTCAGTTAATAACCTCTTTTTTCAAATGTTTTTTTCACAAACCCATGGAAGTTTCCTTTTTTATTTAGTATACTTATCGTAAAGCAAGCTTGGCTATCTAAGGGATAAAAACAACTGAGAAACGAGGTAAATTAAAATGCTGGTTACACTTCATGATTCCAAAACAACTGCTGTCATCGATTCCATCGGTGCCCAGCTCATTTCATTCAAAGATTCTGACGGTACAGAATACATATGGCAGAGAGATCCCCAGTTCTGGAGCAAATGCTCTCCTCTTCTTTTTCCCATTGTGGGAAACTGCCGCAACGACCGGACCATTCTGGAAGGCCAGACATGGGAAATCCCTAAGCACGGTTTTTGCCGTGAAGTGGATTTTTCCGCCACTGAACAGACAAGCACTTCCGTGACCTTTGAAATCCGGGATACAGAAGAAACAAAGAAGATTTATCCCTATTCCTTCCATTTAAGTCTTGTCTATACTCTCACAGACGGTACCATATTCATGGAATACCGGGTGACAAACACCGATGACCGGACCATACACTACTGTCTGGGCGCTCATCCTGGTTTTAACTGCCCGATGGAGGATAATGCCGTATTTGAGGATTATGATCTGGTGTTTGAAAAGGAGGAAACCATATCCAGCATGGTATATGATTCTGAACATCTGGAATTTAATCCTGGAAACCGGATCGATCAGCTGAATGGAAGCCGTTCCCTTTCTTTAACCCGTGAATTATTTAAAGATGATGCCATTTATTTTGATGATTTACAGTCCAGAAAAGTTTCAATCGTAAACAGAAATACCGGCCGGGGTGTGGAAGTTTCCTATCCAGGCTTTGAAACCGTAGCTTTCTGGACGCCATATCCTGCGAAAGCGCCCTTCGTCTGCGTGGAGCCATGGAATGGTTCTGCAATCTATGCAACGGAAGATGACGAATTCATTCATAAGAATCATGTGCAGACCTTAAGTCCCGGAAATACAAAAAGCTATGGCCTTTCCATAGGAGTTCTATAACCATAAGAAAACAGGCAGCGATATCGGCTGATTATCGCTGCCTGCCCTGATGTTACAGATGATAGAAATGTGTTTCGATGTGAACTGCCGATTAATGAAACATACAATACCATGGTCTTTTATCCAAGGCAAGCCAGTTTGCACTTTTTAACCTAATTATTGCGTTTTTTAAATCTTTAAAATATCATACTATGATCCTTTAGAAAATCCCTGTAACTCTTTTCAAACTTCTTTCTTCTCCCGCCATTTACATACAGAACCTCTCCGTTCTGCATTTCAACTGCTTCTCCTTTTACACTCCTTACATATTGCATATTGATGATGTTATGCCTGTTGATTCTGACAAACCGGTCTTTTGGAAGCTTTTCTTCCTCTTCATCTAGCCTTGCCCGGATCCGCATCCTGCCGCTGCCTGCCACCACGCTTGTTTTCCGGTAATAGGATTCCAGATAAAGAATATCCGTGATATCAAGAATGCAGTACTGGCCGTTAAAGAACACAGAATATTTTGCCTGGTATAAGGTTATATTCCCTTTTGGACTAATTACAATCATATCATATAAGGCACGTTCCAACGTAGAAAGACGTCCTTCCTTTATAGAAAAATAATCAATCTGTAAGCGGTTGTTCTGCCTGCACGGACAGGCCTTTATTAATTCCGGCATTTGTTCTTCATTTGTAAAAATGGCAATTCTCATTTCCAGTTCCCCCCTGTAATCAATCATACTCTTGGACGATGCTGTCCGGCATCTTATATAACGATTTTCAATAAAATTTATAACGCAAAAAGAGATCACACAGGCAACGAATAATTACGCTGTTTTTCCTCAAACTAAAAGAAACGGTTCCCATAAGAATTCCGGAAGGAGAAAATGAAATGAAATCAGAAAAAAAGGAAACAAAAAAAGGAACGACAGAATCAACAACCTCTAATAATAATTATGATATCGATATTCAGACTTGTTCCACCATGGACTGTACGGGACTTATTCCCGCGGCTCCGCAGTCAGAAGCTGAACTGGAAGCATATGAAGATCTTTATCCCTACATGCCCCATGCAAAGAATGTAGATAAAGAATGAGGAAATGAGTCAAAAAAAGAAGGCCCCTAAGAGACCTTCTTTTTTTCTTAAATCATCGGCAAATTTTAACGAAGCCGAAATCTGCTCATTAATTCCCGTAACCCTTCCGCCTGGCCAGAAAGTTCCTCGCTGGCCGCAGCACTTTCCTCTGCAGTCGCAGAGTTATTCTGAACTACGGAAGAAATCTGCTCAATTCCATAAGTTACCTGAGTAACCTTTTCACTTTGCTCTTTCAGTTCCTCTGCGGATCTGCGAATAGCGGAAACCATGTTCTTGGTTTCTGAAAGAACACCGTTTAATGTTTCCCCTGTAGATGCTGCAATACCGGTTCCCGTATTAACGGCTGCAATGGTATCTGCAACCAGACTGGAGGTATCCTTTGCTGCGTTGGCACTCTTTCCTGCCAGATTGCGGACCTCATCTGCAACAACTGCAAAGCCTTTTCCGGCCTCGCCTGCCCTGGCTGCCTCTACAGCGGCATTGAGCGCAAGAATGTTAGTTTGGAAGGCAATGTCTTCGATAAGCTTATTGACCTTCTCAATTTCCTTGGACTTTTTATTGATCTGATCCATGGACTGCATCATTTCATGCATCTGGGCATTGCCGCTTTCCATGGCTTCTCCTACCCGTCCTGCCTGCTTATTTACATCTTCCACAGCCTTAGCCGTGCTCATAAGGCTGCTGGATATCTCATTTACTGAGGAAGATAACTCTTCTACAGAAGCTGCCTGCTCCACAGCACCCTGGCTTAAATTCTGTGCTCCCTGAGACACCTGAGAACTGCCCTTTGCTACTTCATCTGCAGAAATGCTGATGGTATCCATGGTTTTTGAAAGTAAGTCTTCTGCAATGTCAATGGATTGCTGTATTACCTTAAAATCTCCCTGGAATTCCATTCCAACAGACCGGCTGAAATCTCCGGAAGCGATATTTTCCAATACCGCTGCGATTTCAGTGATATAGGATTTAACACTATGTACGGAACTGGTGATTTCATCGGCAAGCTGTCCGATCTCATCCCTGCGCTTTACAACCGGAACTTCGCTGGTTAAATCTCCTTCTGTAAAGAGCTTCATTCTTGCTGCAATGGCTGATACCGGACCTGCAATGGATCCTGCAAACCAGAATGCCAGGAAACAACCGATAACGATTGATACAATGGCAAACACACCCATTGCAAAAACTACTAAGTAGATGGAAACAGTGGTTTCCTTAACCGATGCTGCCACACCCAAAGCCCAGCCGTCACTGCCTGTTACCGGGCTGTAATAGCAAAAACGGTTATCTCCATTGTATTCGTAATTACCAGTTCCCGATTTTCCACCCAGCATGGTCTGGAACATACGGCCTACTGAAACATAGGATTTATCGGACTTTGAAAGCTCGATAAAGTTCTGGCGGTTATTAACCAGATCCGGTGATATATTGGCGATCATGGTCCCTGTATTGTCGATAATAAAGGCATTGCCGCTTTCCCCAATCCGGAGGTCACTGATCAGATCACTTAAAACGGAGCCATTATAAGTTCCCAAAAGAACTCCATATTCATAAGGAGCCGCAACGCGGATCACAAGTTCGTTGTTGTTATCATATTCCGTGGTGGAGATGGTGGTCTCACCATTTAAGGCTTTTTCCAGATAACCGGTGACTTCGTATTTCTCACCGATATTCTGTCCGCTTGCGCTGCGGGTAACGGTACCATCCATGCTGATTACTTCAAGTTCTTTGTATCCGTAAAGCTTACACTGGTTGGAAAGGTATTCCGTCACAACCCTGGAATTTATGGATTTCAAGCTTCCACCCTGTGAACTGGCTTCAATGCTTAGTTTCATCTGATTTAAGTTCTGTACTACCAGACTGTTCACAAGTTTACCCGTTGATTCCAAATCATTTTTCACAACATCTGTAATCCCTTTGTAACTGACTGTAATACTGATCACCATGTTGGTCACAGCCAATCCCAAAATAATTGCGATAATGAATGCCAGCATCTTCATCTTCAATGATTTCAGGAATGTACTCTTACTTCCGTTTTTTTCCGGCTTCACTTTCTTCGTCCCTAGTAATGCTTTCAGGTTTCGTTTCTTATCCCCCGATGTCTTCATTGCCTTATGCTCCTCGTCTCGTCTTTGGTAATTGTAAACCATAACACTTTGTTCATGGTTTTATCCATTATACAATATTTTGTAACCATTTGTCAACGCTTCCAGAAAATGGAAACGAATTTTGTCGAATTTTCTCTAAAAAGAAATTACAACTAGGTGTGTTTTCTATTTTCTTCTGTGAAAAATCCATTAAAAAACAGCCCCTTCCCGGTCTGAGTGCTGCTCACTGCAATCCCAAGGAAGTGGCTGATATTTATTAATATTCTGTTATACGCCGGAATAAGCTGAGAATCCGCCGTCAATAGGCAGAACCACGCCGGTGATGAAGCCTGCTGCTGCATGATTCAAAAGGAATAACAGAGCGCCATTTAATTCCTCTGCTTCCCCAAAACGTCCCATGGGAGTTGCAGACAGAATCTTGTTGGTTCTTGGTGTGGGAGAACCATCTTCGTTAAACAGGAGCTTCTCATTCTGCGCTGTAACGAAAAAGCCTGGTGCAATTGCATTCACACGGATACCCACCTTGGAAAAATGAACGGCAAGCCACTGGGTAAAGTTGCTGATCGCAGCTTTTGCACCGCTGTATGCCGGAATCTTCGTAAGTGGGGTAAAGGCATTCATGGAGGAAATATTCAAAATACTGCAGCCTTCCCTGCCAATCATATCCTTTGCAAAAATCTGGCATGGAAGCAGAGTTCCAAGGAAGTTTAAGTTAAAAACGAATTCAACGCCTGACTGGTCTAAATCAAAGAAGGTCTTTGTATCCGCCTCAATGTCACCCATCTCAAAATATTCCTTGTCCGTATTGGCTCTTGCGTTATTACCGCCTGCGCCGTTAATCAGGATGTCGCAGGGACCAAGCTCTGCCAAAACCTTTGCATGAACTTCCTCAAGGCTTGCCCGTTCCAGAACGTTTGCTTTGTAAGCCTTTGCCTTATAGCCTGCCTCATTAATAGAAGCTGCAATTCCCTCTGCAGCACTTTCGTTTAAATCCAGAACCGCAACCTTTGCGCCTGCTTCTGCAAGAGTCTTTGCGAACATACCGCATAATACTCCGCCTGCTCCTGTTACAACTGCTACCTTACCGCTTAAATCTGTACCAAATGTTAAAGCCATATGATTTCCCTCTTTCCTATTTGCTCGTTTTTTCAATCGCTTCCCAAAGACCGTTTAAATAGGTTGCGCCAAGTGCCCGGTCATAAAGTCCGTAACCGGCTCTGCCTGTTTCACCCCAGATCATACGGCCGTGGTCCGGACGCATATACCCGTCAAAACCATTGTCATGAAGAGCTTTTAAGATGGCAAACATGTCCAGGGAACCGCATGATGATAAATGAGCACGCTCTTCAAAGCCCTGGTTATCTTCCAAAACCGCCACATTTCTTGCATGGACAAAGTGAATACGTCCCATTGCCGCATATTTTGCAGCCATCTTCACTACGTCATTTTTATTGGAACAGCCTAAAGAACCGGTACAGAGAGTGATTCCATTGTGCTTATCATCCACGAGCTTTAAGAAACGGTCTAAGTTCTCCTCACAGGTAATGATTCTTGGAAGTCCAAAGATGCTCCAGCATGGGTCATCCTCATGGATCGCCATATTCACGTTACATTCTGCTGCAACAGGAATGATCGCCTCTAAGAAATATTTTAAATTATCCCAAAGGTCATCCTCTGACATGGTATTGTATTCGCTTACAATCTGCTTAAGCTCATCTCTTGTATAGCTGGAATCCCAGCCTGGAAGGGTTAAGTCGCTTTCGCTTTCCAGAGGATTCACCTTGTCTACCTGATCCTGATAATAAACCAGAGAGGTAGAGCCATCCTCCAGCACATGATCCAGCTGGGTCCTGGTCCAGTCAAACACCGGCATGAAGTTATAGCAGATGCACTTGATCCCTGCTTCCGCCACCCGCCTGATGTTCTCGCAATAATTTGCAATATACTTGTCTCTGGTTGGCTTTCCTAATTTAATATCCTCATGAACCGGAATGCTCTCAATCACTTCAAAGGCAAGTCCTGCCTTTTCTGTTTCCTCTTTTAAATGGGCGATGCTTTCTCTGCCCCACACTTCCCCTACGGGAACATCATAAACCGCCGTTACAATGGAATACATGCCTGGAATCTGGCGGATATTCTGTAAGGTTACTTTGTCATCGTCTCCGTACCATCTGAATGATAATTTCATAAAATACCTCCTTAGCAATCCTATAATAAGTTTCTTTTCCTACCTTGTGGACTCAGTATAAACAAAATGTCTCCTTATTACCATGGATTTATTTGCCGTTCACATTGCAAAACTTGCGGTCATGGCCTATAATACAACTAAAACCGTCCATCTGATTATCGAAAGTGCTCTTTACTTCCGATACTATTAAAAAGGCATAAGAAAACAGGAAAGGGGATTATCAAATGAGAAAAGAATTGTCCACCGGCTTTAATGAGCGGCAGTATATGAATTCAGGGGAATTTGAAGTGTTTTTTTATAAGGATCTGGACTTGAATCATGTAGTGGACCACAGCCATTCCTATTATGAAGTGTATTTTTTCTTAAACGGAGATGTGACATATGATGTGGAAGGGAAACAGTATTCTTTGCAATACGGGGATTACTTACTCATTCCTCCCGAGGTAAAGCATCACCCCATATTCCATTCCACCGGAAATACCTATCAGCGGATTGTCCTTTGGATCAGCCGGAGCTATTATGAGACCATGTGTTCCTGGTCAGAAGACTTTTCATACAGTTTTAGTTATGTATTAGAGAATAAGCATTACCATTTCCGCACAGATTTTGTCACATTTCAGAATATTCAGGGTCGTCTCCTGGACCTTTTGGAAGAAATCCATGGAAATAAGGCATTCCATAAGATGAATTCAGAGCTGCAGATCCATTCCTTTATGCTCCTGTTGAACCGGATCACTTATGATATGCTCCATCAGGTACCTGCTGCCTATGAAAACGTACTTTATCTGAACCTTTGTGATTATATTAACAACCACTTGGGAGAAAATCTGTCCCTGGACCATCTGGCATCCTTCTTTTATGCCAGCAAATATCACATTTCCCATGTATTTAAGGATAACATGGGGATTTCCCTTCACCAGTACATCCTGAAAAAACGGCTGCAGGCCAGTAAAAACGGAATCCTCTCCGGCATCCCTTTTGGAGAGCTGTACCATCAATACGGCTTTTCGGATTATACCAGCTTTTATAGGGCCTTTAAAAAAGAATTCGGCCTTTCCCCCAAAGAATTCCGGGAGCAGGCCGTTCTGCCAAAAGGGTATTAATACCGCGTCCTGTTACATTAGCGGAATACACCCTGAATGAGTGCCATATAAAGTATCGTTCCTGCACCAATGCTTAACAGGGAATTTCCCTTCCATAAATGAAGCCCTGTAATGGCGCAAATGGAGATAAGCTCTGGTAGTCCATGAGGATAAGAAAGAAATTGAAGCCCTCTTAAACAGTAGACCACCAAGAGACCAATGGTAGCATATGGAAGAGTCCGCCCCAGATAGAGAATGTATTTGGGGGTCTCTTTCCCTGCCGGAAACAAAAGAAAGGGAAGAAAACGGGTGATCACGGTAGCAAGTACCATGACTAATGCGATCAGGCTGTAAACTGCTATATTTTCGTTCAAGACTGTTCCTCCTTTTTCTTTTCCATGAAATAACCTGCTGTAATAATGATCAGAATGAGGATCATGGCCGGAACAATGAAAACACTCTGGCCAAAGACTGCTACGCAAAGGGCAGAGGAACACACGCCCACACATGCGGCCTGGTGTCCTTTTCCTGATTTCCACTGGTCGATAAAGATCACCACAAAAAGAGCCGTCAGCGCAAAGTCCATTCCAGCCGTGCTAAAGGTTATCATGGTTCCGGCTAATGCACCGATTACAGCTCCTGTCACCCAGTAAAGCTGATCCAGAATCGATATAAAAAAATACACCCAGTATTTTGGAAGTCCCTCAGGCGGCTCCTCATTACACAGAACGGAAAATGTTTCATCCGTCAGTGAAAATATCAGATAAGGCTTTAACTTCCCTGCATCCCTATATTTGTCCAGCATGGAAAGCCCGTAAAATAAATGTCTCGCATTGAGCATCAAGGACATAAAAAAGGCGTACCATGGATTCACTGCCGCCACAAAAAATGTGATTCCAAGGTACTGCAGGCTTCCGGCATAGACAAATACACTGATGAGCAGGGCCCACCAGATCCCATACCCGTTTACATTCATAAGTATCCCGTACGCTGCTCCTAAAACCAGATAGCCGGCCATCACCGGCATTGTTCTGGGAAATGCATAACAAAGAGCAGCAAGCTTTTTCTTTTTACTCATTGGCACCGTTCCTTTGTGTGTCATCTTTGTCTTGCAATTTTTCTGTATTTTGTTTAATATATTAATGCACAAAAGTGACTTTGTCAATATTAGGAGTTTCTCAAATGAACCTTGACCATATCTATGAATCCTGCAGCCTCTGTCCCAGGAACTGCAGGGTAAACCGCCATGTAAGTACCGGTTTCTGCGGTTGCAGCGATACCATAAAAGCAGCCCGGGCCGCACTTCATCACTGGGAGGAGCCCTGCATCAGCGGAAGCCGGGGAAGCGGTACCGTATTTTTTTCCGGCTGTACCCTGGGCTGCTGCTTTTGTCAGAATTATGCCATCAGCCAGGAGAATTTCGGAAAGGAACTTACAAGTAAAGAACTTGCCCAGATTTTCTTAAGGCTTCAGGAGGAAGGCGCCCACAACATTAATCTGGTCACAGCCACTCAGTATCTCCCCTCGGTTTTAAAGGCCCTGGATCTTACAAAACCAAAGCTTTCTATTCCTGTGGTTTATAACTGCGGTGGATATGAATCAGAAGATATCATAAAAGCGCTGGCCTCATACATTGATGTGTGGCTTCCTGATTTAAAATATTTCAGTTCTGATCTTTCCTCACGCTACAGCAAAGCTTCTGATTATTTTGATGCAGCTTCTAAGGCTGTAAAACAGATGATTCTCCAGACCGGAGCTCCTCAGTTTGATTCCGATGGGGTCCTTATGAAAAGGGGGGTCATCCTACGCCATATGGTGCTTCCGGGCGCTTACAAAGATTCTATCCGCCTGCTTCACTGGATGAAGGATGAACTGCCGGATGGAATGTATTACATCAGCCTTTTGAGCCAGTATACCCCATTCTACCGGAGTGAAAGTTTTCCGGAAATTAACCGGAGAATTACTTCTTATGAATACGGAAAAGTGGTGGATGAAGCCATCAGACTCGGGTTGGAACAGGGATTTATGCAGGAAAAAAGCAGCGCAAAAGAAGAATACACGCCGCCTTTTGATTTGGAAGGGATCTTTTAATAAAGGCTAAGTATGTAGATTATATTGGAGGAAAGATATGTATAATCATGA
The DNA here is from genome assembly GCF_900105615.1 of Lacrimispora sphenoides JCM 1415. Lineage (NCBI taxonomy): Bacteria > Bacillati > Bacillota > Clostridia > Lachnospirales > Lachnospiraceae > Lacrimispora > Lacrimispora sphenoides. The sequence continues at coordinate 3,020,155 of NZ_LT630003.1, forward strand.
ACCCGAAGGGTATGTTTGCCCTTTTTGCCTAATAGTTGATGGAGTAGAAAATGAACATATATATACGAAACAGAACGATATAATATACAAAGATGACTATGTTACTGCATTTATTTCTTCTTGTTGGTGGAAAAATAATAAAGGTCATGTCATTATTATTCCTAATAAACATATAGAGAACTTATATGATCTGCCATCTGAATTTTCTTACAGAATACATGATTTAGAAAAAGAAATCGCACTTGCATTAAAAGAAACGTACAAATGTGATGGAGTATCTTCCAGACAGCATAATGAACCTTGTGGAAATCAAGATGTGTGGCATTATCATCTTCATGTATTTCCAAGATATGAGGGTGACAATTTATATAAGACAGACAGGGAAAACTCAAAGCCAGAAGAACGTTTAGAGTACGTCCAAAAATTAAGAGATTATTTTATCAAGAAGAACAATATAAATTTATTTATTTAATTCATATATCAATATATGTGAATAAAGGGAAACTTTGAGAAAGGTTTCCTTTTTTTAATATATAAATTATCAACACCATTCTTAAACATGACCTTAATAAAAAACAGATAGAAACGGATACCGATTTTAAATTTTCATACCATCGATATCCGTTTCTATATTATTGAATCCATTGGTCTTGATACCTCGTTTCTCTCTCATGTCTGTTTCCTTGTACATAGTACACGATCTTCAGCATGATCTATGTTAATTTTTCCGCTCCCCGTTGTTATACACCAGATTCATGGGCTTTACTCTTTAACTGCTTCTCTCCTTACGTGTCCTAAATTTCTTAAGTTGGATCATTTGAATCTAATACAGTCTTTCCTTCTCATGAATTCACTCTTTTTCATAAATGACTTATCATTGCTTCAAAGATTGGCTTTTAACATCGGCAGATTGGTTTTTCTTTTGCTTCACATATTATATAAATGAAGCGTGGCTGCTCTTCCTGGTGGACTGTACCTCCTTCTTTTAGATTTGACTTTCTTTATTTAAATCTTTTTGTTATGGCTTTATTATAACGTACAAGTTTTCTATTGTCAATACTTTTTAATATATTTTTATATATTAATTGTTAATTTTCAAATTGTATATAATTATTTAGAATTTATATGCATTTTTATAATGTTATTATAAAACATCTTGTTGCCTTTATTCGAATATTATATAATGTTTGTATGTCTGCACAAAAAGAAACAGAGTTAAATATCTGTTCGATTTAACTCTGTTTCCACGATCCTTTATGAAATTCATTATGTATCTTTTAGTCTTCTCTTAAGCGGAAGCTCTTTACCAGTTCACGCAAAAGCTGCGCCTGTTGGGATAGTTCCTCACTGGAAGCCGCACTTTCTTCCGCTGCCGCGGCATTGTTCTGAACTACAGAGGATATCCTTCCAAGCTCCTTGGTCACATCTTCCACTGCTCTTGCTTCCTGGGAGGCTATGGTTGAAATGGTATCCACGGAATCCACTGCCAGAGCGGAATCCTCCAACACCTTCATCATGGACTGAACGGTTTCATCCAATATCTCATTGCCCTTTTCCACAGCATTTATGGAATCCCTGATTAATGCTGTGGTATTCTTCGCTGCTTCAGAGCTCTTCGCAGCCAGATTCCGTACCTCACCGGCAACCACTGCGAATCCTCTTCCAGACTCTCCTGCCCTTGCGGCCTCTATTGCAGCATTTAATGCCAGGATATTGGTCTGGAATGCAATATCTTCAATCACCTTGATAATCTTTCCGATCTCACCGGAAGAGACATGAATTTCATTCATGGCATTGGAAAGATTCTGCATGGACATATCGCAGTTTACCACCTCTGTACCGGTCATCTGAACCTGTAAGGAAACTTCTCCGGCTTTTTCTGCCAGACGTCTGACTTTTTCTGCAACCTGGCTGATGGAGCCGGATAGCATTTCAACGGTTCTTTCCTGCTCCTCCGCACCATTTGCTAAAAGCTGGGAACCGCTTGCAACCTGTCCGGAGCTTACCGCTACCTGGGCAGCTGCCTGATTGACTTCATTCATAACCGAATTTAAATTCAAGACGATCTGCTTTACCGCCTTTTCAAGCTGGGAAAAATCTCCCTTAAGGCCCAGTTCCACGTCTAAGTCCAAATGGTTGTTTGCAACTTCATTTAACGTAAAGGAAATTCGGTCTATTACCTCTTTTAAGTTCACTGTCATTCGTTCAAAGGAAGCTGCAACAAGGCCGATCTCATCGTTGGATTCCACATCAATAATGACACTTAAATCCCCTTCTGCGATCTGCCCGGCAGCCGCAACGATCTTATGGATCGGTTTTAACTGCCTTCTTATGATAAATGCAATGATAAAGAGAATAACGATCATGGCTGTGATGGAAATAACGATCATCATGGAAGACATCCGGTCCGCTTCCCGGTTCATATCCCCCGCCTCCACCGCTGTGACGGAATACCAGCTGGAACCATTTAACTGAATTGGCTCAAAGAAATAATAGGTATCTCCTTTTTTGCCTGGATCTACGGCATAAAAGTCGGAGCCAGAGGTAATTCCCGTATTTATCTTCTCTCTGCATGTCCCGCTGTTCACGAAATCAGAAACACTGGTTCCAACGAGACCGCTGCCTGTACTTTCTGAAATGATGGTTCCTGTTTCATTTAAAATGAAGGTTTGCATGCTTGGGTAGGAGGAACCTGCCGTTTTCATCTGGCTGAAGCGGTCCAGATCCACATCAATGGAAACCACACACAGCACCCTGTCGTTAACGATTACAGGCACCGCCATGGTAATGATCATCATTCCATTCGATTCATATGGCAGTGTGATGACCTGAGTCTTTTCTTCCATCACCTTCACAAAATAATCCGCGGAAGAATAATCCTCGTACAGCCCGCAGTCCTTAACCGTCCCATCCTTGCCTGCATACAGGCCATAGCTTCTGGCTGCAGAACTCATGGCATACTGCTCAAACAGAATACCGATTCCTACGATATCTTCGGAATAGAGAACTGAGGACTTGATGGTCGTCATCATATAATCCTCCATTCTCATGCCATAGCTGTCCAGGGTCATATTATCAAATACCTGGCTTTTATACAGCGGCTCAGCCGAAGGGCCTGACTTAATCCTCAGCCCCTGGAGAACCTTTCGGTTAGCCGCTGAATTCTCAAGATAGTACGTAATATTGTCTGATACCTGCCTTGCCTCATCAAGCGTCTGCTGGATCACCTTTCCGTTCTCGGATGCCAGAGTCTTTAACTCCCTGAAAGCGGACTGCTTCATGGCGTTTTTTGTCATTCTGGAGGTAACTCCGATCAAACCCGTAAAAACGACCACCAGCATAATTCCTGCGATGAGTGCAATCCTGGTTGAAAGCTGATATTTTCCTGCCCCTTTCTTCTTTAACCAGGACAACCCTTTGCTACTTAAATCACGACTCCTCCATTTTCTCAAAAACTGTACCTTCATTGCATAATCCCCCTCTGTAAGTTACAACCTTTACGGGAATTATACCATAATCTACCAAAAAGTAAAACGTATTTTCATTTTTTTTGTAACATTTTTACAATTTTTTTTAGCTTTCCTGGGTTCCGGCAGTCTCAAAACCTGCGATCCTCATGAACTCTTCCCCTGTTATGGTTTCCCGTTCCAGGAGATATTCTGCGATCTCATGCAGCTTTGTAACATTTTCCTTAAGAATATGAAAAGCCTTCTGATGCTGTTCCTTTACGATTCTGATCACGGTATCATCGATCTGCTTTGCCGTTTCAGGAGAACAGGCAAGAGTGGTGTCTCCGCCCAGATACTGGTTGGTTACAGTCTCAAGGGCCACCATATCAAACTCATCGCTCATGCCGTAACGGGTCACCATAGCCCTGGCAATTCTGGTAGCCTGTTCGATATCATTGGAAGCGCCGCTGGTGACTGTATCAAATATCAACTCTTCTGCCGCCCTTCCTCCGGTAAAGGTGGCAATCTTGCTTAAGGCAGCCTCCTTTGTCAATAAGTGACGTTCTTCTTCATCCACCTGCATGGTATAGCCGAGGGCGCCGGAAGTTCTTGGAATAATGGTGATCTTATGAACAGGCGCTGAATGGTTCTGGCAGGCAGCAACAAGCGCATGCCCTACCTCATGATAAGCAATGATCTTCCTTTCCCTGGAATTAACAGAAGCATCCTTTTTCTGGTATCCGGCGATTACTACCTCTACGCTTTCCTCCAAGTCTCTCTGAGTTACGGTTTTTCTGCCTAACCGGACTGCCCGGAGCGCCGCCTCATTCACAATATTGGCAAGCTCTGCACCGCTGGACCCGGCCGTGGCAAGTGCGATTCCATGAAAATCCACATCATCGGACAGTTTTACATTTTTACCGTGAACCTTTAATATGGCCTCCCTGCCATTAAGATCGGGAAGCTCCACAGGGATCCTGCGGTCAAAACGGCCCGGCCTTAAAAGAGCTTTATCAAGGGAATCCGGACGGTTGGTGGCTGCCAGTATGACAACGCCTTTTCTTCCGTCAAATCCATCCATCTCAGCCAAGAGCTGGTTTAAGGTCTGTTCCCGTTCGTCGTTTCCTGTGAAGCCGCCACCGTCACGTTTCTTGCCTATGGTATCAATTTCATCGATGAATACAATACAGGGGGCCTTTTCAGTGGCCTGCTTAAATAAGTCCCTGACCTTTGCCGCACCCATACCCACAAACATTTCCACGAATTCAGAGCCAGATATGGAGAAAAACGGCACATGTGCTTCACCTGCTACCGCCCTGGCAAGGAGTGTCTTACCGGTTCCGGGAGGGCCTACTAGAAGGGCACCTTTGGGAAGGGATGCACCGATATCCGCATACTTCTGGGGGTTATGAAGAAAATCCACAATCTCCGTTAAAGCTTCCTTTGCCTCCTCCTGGCCGGCCACATCCCGGAATGTTTTTCCTGTCTCGGATTCCGCATAGATTTTCGGATTGGATTTTCCAAAGCTCATGGCATTGCCGCCGCCCATCTTTTTTTGTATTTGCCCGGATAGAAAATTTCCCAGGAACACAAAGATCAAAATGGGAATGATCCAGGTAAGCAAAATGGAAAGCAAGGGGGACATTTGCTCTACAATCGCCTTTTCAAAAGAAACATCATGGGCTATCAGCCTTTCGGTAAGTGTATCATCCGGCCACAGTCCGGTCTTATATACATCGTACACAGGCTTGCCTTCCCAGTCCTTCTTTCCGGTATCTGATTTAAACTGGATCTCTGTTTCTGTCTTTGCAACTGCCTGAACTTTCCCCTGGTCTACCATCTCCAGAAACGTGCTGTAGGGAACCTCAGTCACGGATTTGGACTGAATCCATGGAACCGTCAATGCATTGAACAATATCATGACTAATAAAACGATTACATAGTAAAAAATAAACGGTTTTTTCTGCTTATTTTGTGTATTATCATCTTTCAAACCCATAATACTCCTCCTTTTCTTTTGTTACTCCTTAAGAACCGATTTTACAAATTCTTCCGCGTCCTTAAAATCCTGTTCATTGGGATGCAGCATCCCATCCTCATATGCGGATATCATGGCTCTGATCTGAGGAGTGTCGTGAATCGCCTGCATTTGCCTGTATTTTTCTAAAATCTGGGGAGCCATCTTTCCTCCGCACATAAAACAGCCAAGATATTCATTATCATCAGGAAGGAATACAGCCACCTGCTTTTCCACCTGTTTATAATATTCTTTATTTCCGGAAAGCCCGCAGGTTCCAAACAAGGCAACCCGTTTGCCGTGGAGATCCGAAAGAAAGTCAAGCACTTCCGTTTTACAGGTTCCCCGGTTATTCCAGAAACCTACAAAATACGTATCCGCTTCTTCTCCATGAAGTTCCTCCAGACTGACAATATCCTTGGATTTTCCAGGAAGGGTTTTAAAAATTTTCATGGCAACCTTCTGGGTATTTCCAGTATTACTTGTATATACAACTAAATAGTCCATACATTCAGCCTCCTATGAGATTAAAATATACCAAATCTAGCTATTTATCAAGAGATTGCGGAAAATGTTAATACAATTTATGTAACTTTTAGAATCTATATGGCAAAATGCACGGTTATTTCCTTAAAATTTGAAAAAGCTTTGGAACTGCTGACACCCAGCCATTCCAAAGCTATATTTTACCATTCTTAAGAAATAATTCCGGCTGCATCCTTTATGATGCTGCAGGTTTTTTCAATATCCTCATCTGTATGTGCCGCAGAAAGAAACAAAATTTCAAACTGGGAAGGAGCCGTGTAAATGCCGTGCTCCAAAAGATAATGAAAATAGGTTCCATACTTAACCGTGTCCGAAGCCAGAGCTGTATCAAAATCCACCACCTGGTCTTTTGTGAAAAATACGCTGAAAAGAGAGCCTGCCTGATTCACCCAGGTTTCCGGAAGCGTTTCCTTAAGAGTTTTCACAAGCTTTCCGGCCTTTTCTTCCAGAGAAGAATAGATTCCCGGCTGCTCCATTAAGGTCCTGATGGTAGCGATTCCAGCTGTCGTTGCAATGGGATTGCCGGAAAGGGTTCCTGCCTGATATACCTTCCCCAAAGGAGAAACCACCTCCATGATCTCTTTCCTTCCACCATACACTCCCATCGGCATTCCACCGCCTGCGATCTTTCCGAGGGCTGTCATATCAGGAGTAACACCGTAATATCCCTGTGCGCCTCCAAGCCCCATACGAAATCCGGTAATGACCTCATCAAAGATGAGAACCGCTCCATACTTTGCCGTAATTTCCCTTAAAAATCCCAAAAAGCCGGGCTTTGGCGGAACGAGCCCCATATTGGCTGCCACCGGCTCCACCACTAGTGCTCCGATGTCATCGGGAAATTCTGAAAACAGCTTTTTGACGGAATCCTCATCATTATATCTGGCTAACAATGTGTGCTGGGTATAGGAAGCCGGTACACCGGCACTGTCCGGTGCAGATTCTGTCAGGGCACCGGAACCAGCCTTAACTAAAAGTCCGTCGGAATGTCCATGATAGCAGCCAATAAACTTTATGATCTTATCCCTTCCCGTATAGCCTCTTGCCGCGCGGATCGCACTCATGACCGCTTCTGTTCCGGAGCTTACCATACGCATCATCTCCATGGAAGGAATACACTCCCTGATCAGTGTACCCAGAACCAGCTCCTTTCTGGTAGGCGCGCCAAAAGATAAGCCGTAAAGACAGGCCTCTCTCACTGCTTCCACCACAGGCCCGCAGGCATGCCCAAGAATGGATGGCCCCCATGAATTCACGTAATCAATGTATTCATTTCCATCCTCATCGAAAATATGAGAGCCTGACGCCCGTTTTACAAAGACCGGTACTCCTCCCACGGAGCCAAAAGCACGAACCGGGCTGTTGACCCCGCCCGGGAAATACTCTCTTGATTTTTCAAATAATGTTTTAGATTCTTCTATTTTCATTCTAACTGACTCCTTTTCAATCCGTAAGATAGCTTCCGTTTCTTGTTAAATTGATCATTTAATACCCAGGCGCATGCGATAACAGAAGTCCGCTTCCATCGTCTCACCGGCGAATACACACTGTATCGTCTCAATGTATTCATCCAGAGCACTCTTAATTAAATCCGGCTTATGTTTGATGATGCTTTGGAGTCCGCTTTGGCTTAACGTCATTCTGATAAATCTTTTGGCATCACAGGATTCCCTGTTTGCAAAAACAATTTCTCTTTGATAACGAAAGTAACCGCTATTTTTGATATTGGACAGATGTTTATTTTTATCCCATCTTATATAATCATCTTTCAAATCCTTATGTTCTTCCTCCAGGCAGCTGACTTTATAAAATAGCTGCTTGTGGGCAAGCTCCGCTTCCCATTTGCAGACAGGCGGCCAGTCGTAATCGACCGCAGCAAATATGCCGCCGGACTTTAGTATGCGGTTTACTTCTGCCAGAGTTAATGCAGGGTTCATCCAATGAAAAGACTGGGAACAGATAACAACATCAGCATAATCGCTGCTTAAACCTGTCTCATGGGCGAACGCTTTCTTAAATGAAATGTTTTTATCTGATTTCTTATTGGCAGCCAGGAACATATCATCACTTGGTTCAATACCGATTATGGCGTTGCAATGGTTTTTCCATGCAGTTGTTGATAAGCCCGAACCGCAGCCTAAGTCAACTACAATATTTGCCTTCTTATTTAAATATCTTGTTATGATCTCGATCGGATATTCTGGCATTTCCGGCCTTGTCTGATCATAGACATCCGCAAATCCTAAAAACCGATCCTTATTCTTCATTTCCACATTCTTTATTGATGGATCCAATGAATCATCTCCTATTCCTATTTCCAATCCCGGCAAATGGCTTCCGTTAACCCCTGGATGCTGTAAACCCCGGCGATGATATCTGCCTTTCTCCCATGCCCTAAAAGGGCTTTCGCTGTTATGTCCCCGATGCAGACCACTTTGAGGCCTGCCAGGGCTTCCTTTATTTCCTCATTTGCCTCCCGGAAAAAAGCCTCTACACCGGAAGCGCTTGAAAAGGTCAGATAGTCCAAATGCGTTAAGGCTTCCGTCCTTTTTTCCGTCTCCAGGCCTGCCAGGGCCACATCATAGAGCACGATGTCATCATAAGAGACTCCGGTTTCATCAAGAATCTCATTCAATTCCTTGGAGCCGCCTGAGGATCTGGGGATCAAAAGCCTGTCTTCACCGGAAATCAAGCCTTTTAAGCCTTCCGCCAGATCCTGTACCTGATATTTCTCTGGTAGGTAATCTGCAGAAAAGCCGTGCCTCAGCAGTTCATCGGCCGTTCCCCTTCCGACCGCGGCAAATTTCACATGACCCACCGACCGGAAATCATGCCCACATTCCAAAAGCCCATGGAAAAATTCTCTTACTCCATTGGCGCTGGTAAATACAATCCATGTGTAGGACGGCATCTTTTCATATGCTTCCATCATTTCTACTCCCTTTCGGTAGGACTCGATCAAAAGGCTCAGTATGCATTCCGAAGCTCCCCCAAGAGATTCCAGCTGTTTCCTCAGCCTTCCTGTAAAGGTGTCCGTTCCTGTTACTCCGATCCGGCACCCCATAAGGGGCTGTTTTGACGTAGAAGAAAAATCAAGGGAAGCCACTTCTCCAACCACAAGGATAGCAGGACTTTCTATTCCAGCCGCCAGCACCTTTTCCTCAATATTTTCTATGGTCCCGCGTATGGTTTTCTCTCCGGGAAGAGTTCCGTTTTGAATAACCGCAGCAGGTGTCTCCCCTGGTTTTCCCTGGTTTAAAAGGCCCTTTACGATGAGAGATAAGTTCCCAAGTCCCATAAGAAAAATCAATGTGCCGGAAAGCCTGGCAAATTCATCAAAATCAGGAGGAAGCGTTCCTTCCTTTGAGAGAGTGTGTCCGGTCATGACGTGAAAGCTTCTGCTAAGCGCCCGGTGGGTCACCGGGATCCCGGCACTTGCAAGGGCGGCGACCGCAGAGGTAACTCCAGAAACCACCTCATAAGGGATCCCTGCCTCAGAAAGAGCCATGATCTCTTCTCCACCCCGTCCAAATACAAAAGGATCACCGCCCTTTAGCCTCACAACTGCAAGACCTTCCCTTGCCAGCTCTACCAGAAGCTGATTAATCTCCTCCTGCTTCATGGAATGGCGCCCGGCCCGTTTTCCTACATAAATCTTCCGGCATTGGTCAGGTACCTCATCAAGAAGGCGTGGAGAAAGAAGGGAATCATAAACCACTGCGTTACACACCCGCAGCCTTGACAACCCTTTTTCCGTAATAAGCCCCGGGTCTCCCGGACCAGCCCCTACCAGATAGACGACTCCTGTTTCCTTCATAGCATCCTCCTTATTACGCAAGGCCATCGGCGGCCTGCCGCGCCAGCCTGTCAAGTTCCCCGGTTCCTCCCCAAAGATGGATCCGCTTGATTTCTTCCCCTCTCCTGCTGATTCCAAGAACCTCCATATCCCCGCCTCTCAGTCTGGAATACACGCCGATGGGTTCATGACAGCCGGCATTTAAATGCCTTAATATGTTCCGTTCTAAAGAAAGGCACATCCTGGCTTCTTCATCCTCAATATGCTTTACCACCGCTTCAAGACCGGAATCCAGCCGTCCTTCCACCGCAAGTATCCCCTGGCCTCCAGCCGGAATAAAGGTCTCACAATCAAAACAATGGTAATCATACCGGCTGTCTTCCCAAAGTCCCAGACGCTTTAATCCGGCAGCCGCCAATAGAATGCCGTCATAAGAGCCTTCCATGAGTTTTGAAAGTCTGGTCTGTACATTTCCCCTTAAATTCTCGCAGCGAACCAAAGCCCTCGGCCACATGGCCGTTCCAATCTCTTCTATCTGAATCTTCCTTCTTAAGCTGGAGGTTCCGATTATGATTTCCTTTTTTCCGGAAAGGTCACTTAAAGCAGGTGTCACCAGAACATCCCTGGGATCTCCCCGCTCCAGAACTGCCACAATTCCCAGCCCTTCTTCCAGCTCCATGGGCAGATCCTTGGCACTGTGAACTGCAAAATCAATCTCTCCCCGCAAAAGGGCCTGCTCAAATTCCGTCACAAATACGCCCTTTCCTCCAAATTCCAAAAGCGGCTTATCAAGAATCCAGTCCCCTTCCGTCTGCTTTAACACCAGTTCTGCCGATAAGCCGTTACCTGCCTTTTTAAGAGCCTCTGCTACCAGATTTGCCTGGGCCACGGCCAAAGCACTTCTTCTTGTTCCAATACGAATGGTATTACTTTTCATGCTCCGCCAGTTTCCTTTCTATCAGTTCATCTGCCTGTTCTCTGGTATAATCTCCCTGGCGGATTCCCTCCTCTGTCATAGTTTTAAATATTGACCTTCTGACAGGGAGGGAGTCCACCCCTTCTCTTACCATATCCCTGTATGAGCCAAGCTGCTTTGCCAGGCCGCCAAGTCCCCCAGGTATGGCTTCTTTAAGGGTTTCTTTTAAATACCGGGCAAGGGCCGGAGAGCTTCCGCCTGTGGTAATCCCCACCGTGATCTCTCCATCTTTAATAAGAGCCGGAAAAATAAAGCTGCATTCCTCCTGGTTGTCCGCCACATTGACCGGAATCTTCTCTTCCCTGCACCAGATGGATATCTGCCTGTTTAATTCTTCATCTGAAGTTGCCGCTATTACAAAATCCATTTTCTCCAGGTCAGATTCTGCAAATTCCCGGCACCACCATGTGAGTCTTCCCTTGCTTTCTTTTATCAGCCGTTCCAATTCGGGAATCACTTGCGGAGCCACAACTATCATATCAGGACCATAATCCATAAGTGTCAGAGCCTTGCGGCAGGCGACCGATCCTCCGCCTGCGATCAGGCATCTTTTCCCTTCAATATCAACAAAAAACGGGAAATAAGCCACGGTCATCCCTCCTTAATCCAGCGTTCTAAACCATCCAGGGTTTTAAGTACCACCTTTAATTCTTCACTGGTAACATGGTCCCTGACCTCAAAGAGAAGGGTATCCAGACGTTTTCCCGCAAATGCTTCCTTAAGTTCTTCCATTCTCCGGATGTATGGATGGAACACCACCTCCTTGATGGCCCCATCTAAGTCCTCTTCCATGATTACGTTTGCCCGGTCCAATTCCTTTCGTTTAATTTCCGTGTTGTTTTTTGAAAGTGTTTCAAAATAGTCGATGTTATAAAGAGTCAGCCCTTCCATTTCTTCAATCTCAGGGTCCATGTCCACAGGAACTGCCACATCCATGAACAGCCGTTTTTTCCCGGGAGTCACTTGCTCTGACAGTTCTTCACAGGTCACGGTGTAATGGGGGCCGGAAGTGGCACTGATGACAATATCCATCTCATCCATATACTGATAGCGGTCCCTGTAATCCACGACCTTCACCCTGTCCCCCTTTACCTCAAAAGTCAGATCGGACTTATGGCTTCTGACCGTGCCGGTGACATGGATTCCGGGCTTGCTTAAAATATTTTTTGTTATAATATTCCCCATTTTACCGGTCATGCCGATCACCATCACATTCTTATCACCGCCCTCTTTTTCAAAGCGGAACACCTCATTGGCTACAAGAGTTGCAACGGATAGGGGCGTTCTGGATAAATTGGTATCCGTCTTGATCCGTTTGGCACAGGCAAACGCCCTTTGGAACAGCACATTCATTTCGTAATCCACTGCCCCCTGGTCTTTCGACATCTCATAGGCGCCCTTTACCTGCCCTAAAATCTCGTCTTCTCCCAGCACCATGGAATCGAACCCACAGGCCACTTTAAACAAGTGCCCTATGGCGCTTTCCCCGCCATAGATATTTAGATATTTCAGCAGTTCTTCCAGTCTGATTCCTTTAAAATCAGCAGCCTCCCGCTGAAGTTCCCCAATTGCATGCTTTGTTCCTGAAACATAAACCTCACTGCGGTTACAGGTGCAAAGCACAACTACACCGGTCACCGCTTTCTTCTTCATAAGCCGTTCTATAAACTCCGTCTTCTCATTTTCATGAAAGGCGAATTGTTCCCGGATATTCACAGTAGCCTTTTTATGGCTTATACTCATACAATACATCATTTTTCCAGCTTTCTTAGCGTTAGAATCAGTTCATAAAAACTCCTATCTATTCTAACATAAGAAGACAGAAAAGAGCAACCGGACATTCCAGGGCTCATAGGATTAAGCGAAAATGCCCCCTTCCAGGCAAACGGGTGTTATTATTACACTCGTCTGCCTGGAAGGGGGCATATCAAAAATGGCAATACTTTTTATTCAAATGGGAACCGGTACTGGCTCAGTGCCAGTTCATCCCTGATCTTAATAAGCTCTTTCTGAACTGCATCATTGATCGGCACACCGCTGTTTTTGCGTTCCTGCCATACCAGATACTCTTTCTCACCTGCCGTATAAATGTGGTCTTCCCCTGGAGCTTTGACAGAACCGCGAAGATCCCGGAGAATATCGCCGCATGTCTTTTTAAAGGAATCCAGGCCCATAAAGGCTTCCGTATCAATGGCAATGAAGAAGTGGCCTAAGTGGAAGGGAATCTTTTCTCCCTGTTCTCCAATGCCGGTTAAGGCTCTTAAGAAATTTCCCTGCTGCAAAGCTGCGGAAAGAATTTCAACTACAGTGGCATAGCCATATCCCTTGTAGCCTGCCAGTTCTTCACCGATTCCGCCTAAAGGTGCAAGGGCTGCTTTTCCTGTATTTAAGTCAGAAAGAATCTGATCTGAATTCGTCTGAGGCTGCCCGTCCCGTCCGATTACCATACCGGAAGGAGTGGACTTTCCGATACGGGAATAGTATTCGATCCTGCCTCTCTGGGTAATGGAAGTCGCACAGTCCAGCACAAAGGGGAATTCCTCATCCGTAGGCATACCAAAGGTAAGAGGATTCGTTCCCAGCATATTTTCCACGCCAAAAGTAGGAGCAATGGAAGGCCTTGCGTTGGTTCCCGTAATTCCGATACAGCCTGCCTGGGAAGCCATGGTTGCATAATAGCCTGCAATGCCGTAATGGGTGGAATTGCGGGCAACCACCATGCCCATGCCATATTCTTTGGCTTTCTCGATGGCCATATTCATGGATTTTACACCGATTACCTGGCCCATGCCGTCATGGCCGTCCACAACCGCTGTGGTTCTTGTTTCCTTTACTATCTCAAAATTTGTCACCGGGTTCTGGATTCCCGCTTTGATACGGTCCAGATAAATGGGTTTAAAGCGGTTTACCCCATGAGATTCAATACCCCTCTTGTCAGACTCCAGCAATACATCCGCACAGACTTTTGCGTCTTCTTCCGGAATCCCATACCCCTTAAATGCATCCACTACAAAATCCGTAATTGTCTTCCAATCCACAATGTTTGTTTTGGTTCCCATAATTACCTCCTGTATTTTATAATTTATTTAAAAACATTGGCTCCCATTTGAGGAAACCGCTGCTTTTTCATCAAAAGGCTGCTGCGTTTCACTCCAATTACTTTCTTGACTTTAAATAAGCATTCTTCCCCTCTTCATAGAGATTATTTCCTTCGCAGTCGATAACAACCACCAAAGGCATTTCTTCTACGTAAAGTCTGCACAAAGCTTCTGCTCCCAAATCCTCATAAGCGATGGGTTCCAGCTTTTTGATGCATTTGGCAAGCAACGCTCCTGCTCCCCCGATGGCGCCAAAGTAAACACCGTCATACTTTTTTATGGCTTCCACCACATCCGGCTGCCTGGCTCCTTTTCCGATCATTCCCCTGGCTCCTACGGACATCATTGTGGGAGCATAGGCGTCCATCCGGCCGCTGGTAGTAGGTCCTGCAGACCCGATTACCTGGCCCGGCTTTGCAGGCGTGGGGCCCACATAGTAAATCGTGGCATCCATGGGATCAAAGGGCAGCTTTTCGCCTTTTGCCAGGGTCTCACACATACGCTTATGCCCGGCGTCCCTGGAAGTGTAGATATCACCGGTCAGATAAACCGTATCTCCTGCGTGAAGGGTTTTAGACAATTCTCTTGTCAAAGGCAGTGTAATATGCTTTATCATTTTTATCTCCAATCCGCCGCTGACGCATACGGCACGAAAAAGTAAGGAAAAGCGGCGTGCGTCTTTCACCGTTTGAGTCTTTCAAAGACATTAGACTACTTCCGTTTTATGGCGTGTCACATGACAGTTGATATTGATGGCACAGGGCATGCCTGCGATATGGGTAGGCATGGTTTCAATGTTCACCCCAATGGCAGTGGTCTTACCGCCAAAGCCCTGAGGGCCGATTCCCAGGAGGTTGATCTTCTCCAGCATTTCTTTTTCCAGATCTGCATAGTAAGGATCCGGATGAGAGGAATCCAAATCTCTCATCAAAGCCTTTTTCGCCAAGAGAGCTGCCTTGTCAAAGCTGCCTCCTATCCCTACACCCACTACGATGGGAGGACAGGGATTGGGGCCTGCTGCGGATACGGTTTCCAGAATAAAATCCTTGATTCCCTGGAGTCCTGCAGAGGGCTTAAACATGCGGAGTGCACTCATATTCTCGCTACCAAAGCCCTTGGGTCCCACCGTAATTTTCACCTGGTCTCCCGGAACGATTTCCGTATAGATTAAAGCCGGAGTGTTATCACCTGTATTTCCCCGCCTTACCGGATCTTTTACAACAGACTTTCTTAAAAATCCCTTTTCGTAGCCTCTGCGCACGCCTTCATTGATTGCTTCGGTCAAATCCCCGCCGGTCAAGTGGACATCCTGGCCGATCTCCAGAAAAACACAGGCCATGCCCGTATCCTGACAGATGGGAACATCTTCCCTTTCTGCGATTTCAAAGTTCTCGATAATATTGTCAAGAACCCCGGCGGCAATGTCCCAGTCCTCACAGGCGCGGCAGGTTTTGATCGCCTTCTTCACGTCTTCCGGTAAGTACTGATTTGCATCAATGCACAGCTTTTCTACTACGTCGATCAATGTCTTTACTGATATTTCTCTCATTTTTCCTCCTTCTTGCCCATGCTTTTTGGGCAGAGCCTGCCCAAGGGTAAGCGCCCCTCTAAAGCGCGAATCCCGAGGGCATATAGGTATCCCCGCAGGGGGCTTCCTCCTCCTTATAGCTGCCCCGCTGTTCTGGCATACTTTGGCAAAAGCAGCGGGGAAATATTATCCGTAACAATACCGGCCCTTCGACACTCCTCTTCCATCTCTCTTATATGTGACAAAGTCAGCTTCCCTGTTTGTATGTTTATCACGCGTCTGGCCGCACATATTCCGGCATTGCGGCCAAAAACAATAATATCCAGAAGAGAATTCCCCATCAGCCGGTTCCTGCCGTGAATCCCTCCCACCGCTTCTCCTGCCACATATAAGTTCTCTATGGTGCTCTGGCAATCCGCTCCGATCTCGATTCCGCCGTTTTGATAGTGGAGGGTAGGATAGATCAATATAGGGGTTTTCCTCATATCGATATCATATTTTAAATACATTCGCAGCATTCCGGGAAGACGCTTTTCCAGAGTTCCTTTCCCATGAATCAAATCGATCATGGGAGTATCCAGCCAGATCCCCTTCCCAAGAGGAGTGACAACCCCTTTCCCGTTTGCGCACTCTCTGATAATGGAGGCTGCGGACACATCTCTGGTCTCCAATGGGTGCATGAAAGCCTCTCCCCCCGCATTGACTAACATGGCGCCTAAGGAACGGACCTTTTCCGTGACCAAAGCCCCATAAATCTGCTCCGGAAAAGCAACCCCCGTGGGATGGTACTGAAGGGTGTCCTGATAGAGAAGCTTTGCCCCTGCCCGGTAAGCTAAAACCAGGCCGTCGGCCGTGGCCCCGTAGTGGTTGGAGGTGGGAAATCCCTGATAGTGGAGCCGTCCGGCTCCCCCTGTGGCCAGGATTACGGTTTTTGCCCTGGCTGTCAGAAGCTCTCCTGTTTCCATATTCATAAGAACTGCTCCCGCCGCTCTTCCCTCCTCATCTAAAATGAGTTCAATGGCAGAGGTATAATCAGCTAAGGAAACCGGGAGGTTTAATACTTCATCCCGGAGCACTCTCATGATTTCCGCACCCGTGTAGTCAGCCGCAGCGTGCATTCGCTTTCTGGAGGTACCGCCGCCGTGTGTGGTGATCATGTTTCCGTCTTTGTCCTTATCAAACATCACTCCCAGCTCATTTAACCATTTAAGGGCTCCCGGAGCTTCCATGACCAGCTTTTTCAAAAGCTGTGGCCGGTTGGCGAAATGTCCCCCTCCCAAGGCGTCTAAGTAGTGGATCTGTGGGGAATCATTCTCTTTGTCTGCAGCCTGGATCCCGCCTTCCGCCATCATGGTGTTGGCATCCCCCAGGCGGAGCTTCGTGACGATCAATACCTCTGCCCCTGCCTTGGAAGCCTCAATGGCAGCTGCACAGCCTGCTCCCCCTCCTCCGATGATCAGAACATCTGTATCGTAATCCGGAGATGATAAATCCACGTCAGTGTCTTTGATCCGGCTCCTGGCCTGCAAAAGGACTCCCAGTTCCCTGGGCACTTTTTCTCCCTTATTGGGGCCTGCCTTCAGTGTGACAAACTCTTCCTCTTTATAATCCGGGTGATAGGCTTTCAGCAGCTTTTCCTTTTCCTCGGCCGTCATTCTCCTGGGCTCAGTCTCCATCCGCTCTTTTCTGGTGGCCTCGACCTTTTTTACGGAATCCATCATCTTGGCTGTAAACATGTCTATTCCTCCTACTTTTCGATTTCCCTGGTATTATAAAGGTTTTTCAGTTCTTCCAGGGGTTTTGCCATGATCGCTTCGATCAGCTCCGTAAAATCACCAGCCTCTACCTCTCTTACCCGGTTGGTTAAGTGCCTTGCCTCCGGAGCCAGATATTTTCCGGTGATCCGTCTGGCTAAAAGTCCCACCTGGGGATGGGAAATTCCGGCCGGGCACCTGGAAGAACAGATTCCGCACATCACACAGTCAAAGGACTCTTCGGCACACTTTTCCAATTCCCCTCTCTGGGCATATGCGATGTACTGCATGGTATCAAGACCCTGGGGACAGCTCTTGGTACAGGCTGCACACCCGATACACTTGTAGATTTCCGGATACAGCTCCATCATGACCTGTTCGTTGACTGAAACCTTGCTTATGTCATAAACCTCTTTTACTAGAGGAAAAAAGGGAAGGGTTGCTACATACATATTTTCCCGGACCTGGGTCTGGCAGGCCAGGCAGGTCTTTAATTCCCTGTCTCCCTTGATACGGTAAATCGTTGCACAGGCTCCGCAGAAACCACACCTGCAGCCGCAACCCCGCACAAGCTGGTATCCTGCGTATTCCATTGCTCCCATTATGGTTAAATTGGACGGAACCATATATTTTTTACCGAACAGATAAACAGTAATCATATCATTCATTGGTCAACCTCCTAATATTCAGAGGGCAGGACGCCCAATTCATCATAACGGAACACCGGTCCATCCTTACAGACGTACTTAGAGCCTATGTTGCAGCGTCCGCATTTTCCCACTCCGCATTTCATCTTAAGTTCCATGGTCGTATAGATTTCAGTACTGGCAAATCCCATTTCTTCCAGTGCCTGAAGCACAAATTTTATCATAACAGGCGGGCCGCAGACCAAAGCGGTTCTGTCGTTTGAAAACTTCAGTTCCCTGACATAATCAGGCACAAAGGCCACGTTTCCTTCCCAGCCTTCTTCCGCACGGTCAATGGTCAGATGCACTCGGAAGCCCTCCACCTTTGACCAGTCTTTCCTCATTTCTTCTAAATCCACCAGATCCTCTGCCGAACGGGCTCCGTAAACAATGTCTACCAAGCCGTAATCCGCCCGGTTATCAATGACGTAATGAATCACAGACCGCAAGGGTGCGATTCCGATCCCTCCGGCGATAAAGAGCAGGTTCTTTCCTTTTAAATCCGTATCAACGGGAAAGTAATTGCCATATGGTCCACGCAGTGCAATTTCCTGCCCCTCTTCCATCTGGTGGAGCCAGTCGGTGAGGCAGCCGCACTTTTTAATGGAAAACTCCATGTAATCCCGGTTGGTTGGTGAGGAAGTGATGGAAAACATGGCTTCCCCAACTCCCGGAATAGAAAGCATGGCACATTGTCCCGGCATATGTTCAAAGGGTTTTCTGCCCTCTGACCCATTTACGCGGAAGGTTTTCACATCCGGTGTATCTCTTCTTACATCTGTAATCACGCCGATTCCCGGGATCAATACATTGGTTCTGTTACTCATCGTTTCCTCCTTCGGCGTCTGACTCTCCAAGAGCTTTTATCACTCTGACAATATTTAAGGAAGACGGACATTTGCGCAGACACCTTCCACAGCCCACACAGGAATATACTCCGCCGTTGTTTTCCGGAAAATATACCAGCTTATGCATGAATCTCTGACGGAACCGCTGCATTTGGCTGTTTCTGTTATTCCCATGGGACATCTCCGTAAAACCCGGATACATGCAGGAATCCCAACAGCGGAACTTCCTGATTTCATGGCCTGCGTCGTAGTCGCATATATCATAGCACTGGCAGGTAGGGCATACAAACGTGCAGATCCCGCAGCCCAGGCAGGTGTCGGATAAGGTTTCCCATTGTTCCGACTCAAACAAATCCATAGAGGAATCCGGATGCTCAAACCGTCCCAGACTCAAATTCTTAAGGGGCAGAGCTTCCAGCTTTTTCCGGATCTTTGCTTTCTGCTCTTCTGCTTTTTTACGGTCCCCCTCCTCAAACAAACCTTCGACTAATTCCGTTAATGCCTCTCCCTTTTCGGTCAGGCTTTTCCAGTAAATTTCTCCGTCTGCGATCCAGACGGACACATCCCCTCCCGGCCAGGCAGGATCGATGCCAAAGGTTTGGCAAAAGCAGGTATCTTCCGGATTCTCACAGGCCAGAGCCACCACATATCCATTCCTTCTTTTGGACTCATAGCAGGAATCGCAGGGCGAGCTTAGGAATACCCGGTCCAGGATCTCAAAGCTTCTCCGGTCGCAGGCTCTTACACCAAAATAAACAGAGCTTATTTCCTCCGCCTCTTCGGGAACGATGGAAAGACTACCCTCTTCTCTCCGGGAGCGGTATAAAGTTTCTGACTGGGGAAAGAAAAAGGACTTGGGGGCATGATCTGTCAAAAGAGTATCAAGACATACGGTATCTCCCTCTTTCCATGGAAAGAACGAGACACTTCCCGCCTTTTCCATGGGAGCAAATACCTGGTGCTCCTTTGAAAGTTCCAGTAAAAGCTGGTCAAGATGTTTCAATGGCATTTTTAACATTCAGACACACCGCCTTTCCCGTATACGGCCGAAACTTCCGGATCAGACTCCTTAAACTCCGTTAACGGAGACTTAGCTTCAGGATTTTCTCCTGCCTGATAGGTTCCGTACCGTTCATTAATTTCCTCTATCATTTTCCGGTTAAGCAGATAGAGAGGAATGTTCTGGGGACAGACCCGGCTGCATTCCCCGCAGTCCGTGCACCTTCCCGCCACGTGGAAGGCTCTTATGATATGAAACAGATTTTCTTCAAAAGCATCGGAATTGGCCTTTGCCTCTATTCCGGAATCCCGGTTGTCAAACACGCATTTGATGCAGCTGCAGGCAGGACATACGTTGCGGCAGGCATTGCAGCGGATGCATTTGGAAAGCTGTCCACGCCAGAATGCAAAACGTTCTTCTGCAGTCATCTGGTTTAATTTCTCTTCTTCACAGGAGGGAACCGGAGCCGGAACGGTCAGATCCGATTCTATGATCTGGTCGAAGGCTTTGAAATCATTGCCCTTGCAGGAAAGGCATTTAAAGAGAAGACCCTTTTCATCCCTCATTCCGCCGCAGGGAACGCCCAGAATGTAAACCTTTTCCCTGTTTACCCGATTCTCCGATAAAAGCTGGTTAAATCCATATGTATCGCAGGGCTTTAAAAGGACCAGTACCTTTCCTTCTTTTTCCATTTCTTTTATCAGGAATTTGCTTAGATTTACGCCGCAGTGCTCATTGTAAACAAGACGGGAAATACGTTCCCGGCTCCGGAACAGGGCGGGAGCCGCGTCATAGTCAAAGAGTCCTTTTTCCCATGCAAGAATCCGGTTTACCTCTCCATGATCCCAGAGCTTTTTACACGTTTCTTTTATGGTCTTTTCTATGGCATGCATCGTAAATCCCTCAGCTTTCTGTTTGGTCCCAGTTCTTTAATCGTCTGGGTGAAGGCATTCATGGTCGCAGAGAACTTGGCACCCTCTGCTGCGGAAATCCATTCCACCCTGGTTCTTTCCCTTTCGATTCCCAGGTAGTCCAACATGTCAAACAAAAGGGCCATCCTTCTTCTGGTATAGTAATTGCCTGTGGAATAATGGCAGTCACCCGGATGGCAGCCGGCTAAGATCACACCATCTGCCCCCTTTTCAAAGGCCCTTAACAGGAATATGGGATTCACCCTGCAGGAACAGGGGACCCGGATAATCTTTACTTCTGCCGGATAGGAAGAGCGGCTGGAACCCGCCAGATCGGCCCCTGCATAGCTGCACCAGTTGCAGCAAAATGCCAGGATGAGAGGCCGGAACTCCTTGTTGCTGTTATCTTCTATCTGCATATCGCATCTACCTCCGCCATAATCTGTTTTGCAGTAAATCCCTTTAAGTCCATGGCTCCGGATGGGCAGGTCACCGTACAGGCTCCGCAGCCCTGGCACACCGCCTCGTTTACCACAGCTATCCTCCGCGTTTGCCTGACCCCATGATCCCAGATCTCTCTCACTTCGTAGTCAATCGCTCCGTAAGGACAGACTTTGGAACAGCCCGAACATCCGCTGCACAAACGTTCCTCTGCCTTTGCCACCTGAGGGTTATTAAGAAGCTTCTTTCTGCTTAAAAGACCGATGACCTTGGCTGCGGCTGCTCCTGCCTGGGCCACTGTCTCCGGAATGTCTTTGGGACCCTGGCACGTTCCTGATAAAAATACTCCGGCAGTGGGACTTTCCACGGGCCTCAGCTTGGGATGGGCCTCCGTAAAAAAGTCATTGGTGTCCATACTGGCCGTGAGCATCGTAGCCAGAGCCCTGGCTGATTTATCCGGCTCTATGGCCGTTGCCAATACCACCATATCCGTATGTAACAGAAGCTGTTCTCCAGTCAGCAAGTCGGAGGCCTGTACTAACAGCTTACCGTCCTTTTGCTCCATGACCTTTCCCACCATTCCCTTCCGGTAATCAACGCCGTAATCTTCCACTGCCCTGCGGTAAAATTCGTCGAAATTCTTTCCCGGTGTGCGAACGTCAATGTAAAATACATGAACATGAATGTCCGGATATTTGTCACGGATCATCATGGCGTGTTTGGCCGTGTACATGCAGCAAATCTTGGAACAGTAGCTCTTTTCCCTGCAGGATTCCCCCCTGGAGCCGACGCACTGGACAAATACCATATCGTTTGGGTGCTTGCGGCTTGAAGGCTTTACCAGTTCTCCCTTTGTGGGGCCGGCGGCGTTCATCAGCCGTTCCAGTTCTAAGGAAGTGATGACGTCGGGACTTTTGGAATACTGGAATTCGTCAAACCGTTCCACGGATATGGGCTGAAACCCTGTGGCAGCCACAATGGCTCCGTATTTCCCGGTGATTATCTCATCCTGCTGGTCAAAGTCAATGGCTCCCACGCCGCAGGCCTTTTGGCATAAGCCGCATTTACCCGTCTTAAAATGAATGCAGGCTTCCCTGTCAATGGACGGTATGTTGGGGATTGCCTGGGCAAAGGGGATATAAATGGCAGGCCGGTTATCCAGTCTTTCATTAAATTCGTTTCCCGTTTTCTTAGAAGGGCATTTTTCCGTACACGCTCCGCAGCCCGTACACTTCTCTTCCCGTATGCTTCTGGCTTTTTTCCGGATATCAACGGTGAAATTCCCCACAAATCCTTTTACCTTCTCCACCTCACTATAGGTAAACAAACGGATCTTCTCGTGGGCTGCTGCGTCCACCATCTTAGGTGTGAGGATACAGGCCGCACAGTCCAAAGTGGGAAACGTCTTATCAAGCTGAGCCATTTTTCCGCCTATGGTAGGTGATTTCTCTACAATGTCAACTTCAAATCCTGCATCCGCAATATCAAGGGCCGTCTGGATTCCCGCAATTCCTCCCCCGATTACCAGAGCCCGTTTTGTCACCGGGGTTTCCCCCGCTGTCAGTGGTTCGTTGAAACGGACCTTGGCAATTGCCGCCTTTGCCAAAAGAATTGCTTTTTTCGTTCCTTCTTCTTTATCTTTATGGATCCAGGAGCATTGCTCCCTGATATTGGCGATTTCTACCATATAAGGATTCAGTCCCGCAGTCTGTGCTGCTTTGCGGAACGTAGCTTCATGCATGCGCGGGGAGCAGGAGCATACCACGATTCCTGTCAGCCCCTTTTCCTTTATGGCATTTTGGATCATAAGCTGGCCGGCTTCCGAACACATGTAGGAATAATCAGATGCAAAAACAACTCCCGGTTTTTCCTTTGCAGCTCCTACGACCTCATTTACATCCACAGTAGCCGCTATGTTGCTTCCGCACCAACAGACAAAAACTCCTATTTTCTGCAAATTCTTCCCCTCCTTTCTTTTGTCACCTGCTGTACTTTCTGAATGCTGCCATTAGGGCCTGCTGGGGAAGCGAAGGATCCAGCCGCTCCGCTATATCCTGGGGTTTCAGCCGGTTCCCCTCCGACGCCCTTAACTTTAAAACCTGGACGGCTTCTATGAGTTTCTGAGGCTTTACCCCTCTGGGGCACCGCTCCTCACAGACCAGACAGGACATACAGTAATACTGGGACTCCGATTCCAAAAGAGGGGTGATATGATTGTTTTGAACCATTTCCACAAATTGATGAGGGTGATATTCCATCTTTTCAAATGCAGGGCAGGAAGCGGTACATTTTCCGCATTTCATGCATTTTAAGGGGTTTACACCGCTGATCCTTAAAATTTCTTCCCTCACGTTTCTTCCTCCTGTTCTTTCACTCCCAAAGCTTCCGCAAAAAGTTCCGTAAAATAGTAGACCGGAATGCCATCTTTCAGACCGCCGTTTTCCAGATTGTATTTACATAGGGGACAGGCTGTAATCATGCCTTCCGCTCCCTGGTCCATAGCAGCTTCCATAATAGAGGAACTTTTTTTAGAAGCAAATTCCTCATCTTCCATGGTCACATATCCGCCGCAGCACTCGTTTTTTAAAGCGTAGTGAACCGGTTTTGCGCCGATTGCAAGGAGAAACTCTTCCATAACCGAAGGATTTTCCGGATCGTCAAATTTCATTACTTCAAAAGGCCTTAAAAGCAGGCAGCCATAATAGGGAGCTATCTTCTTTCCATTAAGAGGTTGTTTTACTTTTTCCCTGATCCGGTCAAAGCCTATCCGGTCGCGAAGCAGTTCTAAGTAGTGGATCACCTTTGTCTCACCTTCATAACCATTCTCAGGTTCCAGATAAGCGTTAATCTTCCTCCTTATTTCTCCGGAGGTCTTTACATCCTCATTCACTCTTTTTATCACGTGGTGACATGCAGAGCATACAGTCACCAGATCCTGCTTTTTATCCCCGGCCTCTCTTAATGCGCGCACAGGAGAAAGGCGTGTAGCCAGTTCGTCTGCCATCCCAGGGTAGACGCCTCCGCAGCATTGCCAGTCTTTTATCTCTTCCAGCTCAATCTCAAATATTTGGGCACAATCCCTGGCATAGCGGTCCAGCTTCTTCGCCTTTGCCTTCAATGTGCAGCCCGGATAATAGCTGTAAACCATTGTATAAAACCTCCCAACCTCTTACATTGATAATAATTTATCATATATCAGAAGTGAGCGGAATCATTGGAAAGTATTGAACACATTATGAAAGTAAAATAAATGGACTTGCGTTTCTTACTTACGTAATTCATTCTTTACTTTCTTATTCTTCTTTTTTCGCCAGGGTTCTCCTATAATGATTAAAAATTAAAGGAAAAGGAGATTTTTTATGGCAAAGTATGTAATGGCATTGGATGCGGGCACAACAAGTAACCGGTGTATTCTGTTCAATGAAAAAGGGGAAATATGCAGCGTTGCTCAAAAGGAATTTACTCAGTATTTTCCAAAACCCGGCTGGGTAGAGCACGATGCAAATGAGATTTGGTCCACGCAATTGGGGGTTGCAGTGGAGGCTATGTCCAAAATAGGTGCTTCTTCAGAAGACATTTCTGCAATCGGAATCACCAACCAGAGAGAAACTACTATCGTATGGGATAAGGCAACCGGCGATCCAGTTTATCACGCAATCGTATGGCAATGCCGCAGAACTTCTGAATATTGCGATTCCTTAAAGGCAAAAGGATTGGTCGACACCTTCCGCTCCAAAACCGGACTGGTCATTGATGCTTATTTTTCCGGAACCAAATTAAAATGGATTCTGGACAACGTAGAGGGGGCAAGAGAAAGGGCCGAAAGAGGAGAACTCTTATTCGGAACCGTAGAAACATGGCTGATTTGGAAACTGACGAAGGGACGGGTTCACGTAACCGATTACTCCAACGCTTCCCGGACCATGATGTTTAATATCAATACCTTAGAATGGGACGATGACATTCTTACAGAACTTAACATTCCAAAGTCCCTGCTGCCCCAGGCAAAACCCTCAAGCTGCATATACGGAGAATCCGACTCTCAGTTCTTTGGCGGTCCTATTCCGGTCAGCGGCGCGGCAGGGGATCAGCAGGCAGCACTTTTCGGGCAGACCTGCTTTACCGCAGGTGAGGCTAAAAATACATACGGAACCGGGTGCTTCTTACTGATGAACACCGGAGAAAAGCCTGTATTCTCCAGCAACGGCCTGGTAACTACCATTGCCTGGGGACTGGATGGAAAAGTGAATTATGCCCTGGAGGGCTCCATCTTCGTAGCAGGAGCCGCCGTCCAGTGGCTTCGGGACGAACTAAAATTCATTGATTCCGCTCAGGATTCCGAATATATGGCACGCAAGGTAAAAGATACCAACGGCTGTTACGTCGTTCCTGCTTTTACAGGACTGGGGGCTCCCCACTGGGATCAGTACGCCAGAGGCACTGTGGTAGGAATTACACGGGGCGTGAACAAGTGCCACATTATCCGCGCCACCCTGGATTCCCTGGCCTATCAGGTCAATGACGTGCTGCAGGCAATGAGATCGGATTCTGGAATCGAACTGGCCTCCTTAAAGGTTGACGGAGGAGCCAGTGCCAACAATTACCTTATGCAGACACAGGCAGATATCATAAATGCACCTGTAAACCGCCCTCAATGTGTGGAAACTACTGCAATGGGCGCCGCTTATCTGGCAGGCCTGGCAGTGGGATATTGGGAAAACAAGGAAGATGTTATAAAGAACTGGGCCATTGACAGGACCTTTGAGCCTGTTATCTGCGGGGAAGAAAGAACCAAGAGGATCAATGGCTGGAACAGAGCTGTGAAATATTCCTTTGATTGGGCAAAAGAAGATTAGAAAACTAAATAAAAGTTTCAGGGAGGAAACGTATGTTAATGTATATAGCAGAATTTTTAGGAACTATGATTTTGATTTTGCTTGGAGATGGCGTGGTCGCCAATGTTAACCTGGATAAGTCCGGTATGAAGGGTGGAGGCTCCGTCCAGGTCTCCTTTGCTTGGGGGTTAGCGGTTATGATACCTGCTTTCATCTTCGGCGCAGCTTCCGGAGCCCATTTTAATCCGGCTCTTACCATTGCCCTGGCGGCAGACGGAAGCCTTCCATGGGACCTTGTTCCGGGATATGTGATCGCACAATTTGCAGGAGCATTTACCGGTGCAATCCTGGTTTACTTATTGTTTAAGGATCAGCTTGATGCAACGGAGAGCCAGGCCACGAAACGAGGTGTTTTCTGTACTTCACCGGCGATTCCCAACACCGGCCGCAACCTGTTAAGTGAAATTATCGGAACATTTGTTCTTGTATTTGCCATTAAAGGCATCGGACAGACAGGAGCGGTTCCTGGACTAGGTAACTTCTTTGTGTTTGGAATCATCGTTTCCATCGGTATGTCCCTTGGAGGTTTGACCGGATACGCCATCAATCCTGCCAGAGATTTAGGCCCCCGGCTTGCTCACGCCGTTCTTCCTATCAAGGATAAAGGCAGCTCCAACTGGAAATATGCTCCCGTCGTGTTATTCGGGCCCCTGATCGGTGCCTTAGCTGCAGTACTTCTCTACAGCGCGATTCCCTGGGCATAAATATACCTTTACTATCCTGTTAATGTGACCAATAAGAAAAGAAAAAGGCCGGAACACCTGCCCAGTGTTTCCGGCACTTTTCTCACTCTGCCAGGCACTCCTCTTCGATTATGTAACGGTAAACAACACTGGGCCTTCCTCCGGTGTTATAATCAATGTCACTGATAACCCTCTGCTTTTCCAACAGATAGTTCATGTACCTTCTGACCGTCACACTGGACAACCGTACCTCTTTGGCTATCATATCGCTTGTCATTGGATCCAGCTGGTGCACTTTCATATAATCCAATATACTGCTTAAGGTAGCTTCCTGGATTCCCTTGCTGTTTTCTTCTGCCTGGGGCAGAGAAGAAATGTAAAAAAGCTTATCTAATTGGGACTGGGAGAAATTACGAGGTTTCAGAAGTTCCTGACTTTTCGTAAACTTCTCCAAAGCATGGTTAAACCTGGTATATTCAAATGGTTTTATCAGATAGTCGATAATTCCAAGCGAAAGAAACTTCTTAACATGCTTTACATCATTGGCGGAACTTACTACTATGACATCCAGATCCTTCTCCTGTCTCCGGATCTCCCGCAGAAGCTCCATTCCATCCATTTTCGGCATATACAGTTCCGTGATGGCCAAATCTACGGAATGCCCCTCTAAGTAGTTCAGAGCATCCTGTCCATTGCTAAAACAACCGCATACTTCCATATCTTTATTTAATTCTACAAAATGACGATTAATAGAAGCAACGATAGGGTCATCTTCAATGATGATTGTCTGATACATATTTTTCAACCCCTCCTGTAAATAATGGCTTCAAATAAGATACCTTTTTTTCATCCAACAAAAAAAGCGCACACAAAAGACAACTTTTCAGTTGTCCTGCTGCGCTCTCTTTCTCTCTGGACCGATATAAACTATTATAACATACCATAATCTCTATTTCAATAACCAATCAGACTGAGATCCTTATATTCCGGCCCTGACTGCCTGAAGCTGCCTGGTCAGTTCCGGAACGATTTTCTTCCAGTCACCGGTAATCCCGTAATCTGCGACCTCAAAAATGGGGGCGCTTTCATCCTTATTGATTGCAATGATCAGATCAGACTCTTCCATACCTGCCACATGCTGGATTGCCCCGGAAATTCCTACGGCAAAATACACATTGGGACGAACGGTCTTTCCGGTCTGCCCCACCTGTAAATCCTTGGGCTTCCAGCCCGCGTCCACAACGGCCCTTGAGCAGCTTACCTCTCCGCCCAGTGCACTTGCAAGTTCTTCCAGCAGGCGGAAGTTTTCCGGACAGCCTATGCCGCGCCCCCCTGACACCAGTATGTTAGCGTCCATAATGTCAGCGGTTTCATTTACAGCTTTCACAATCTCCAGAATCTCTGTATCGTACATGCTATGATGAAAGCCAGGATTTAATTCCTCGATCACAGCCTTTCTGCCCTGAATCTTCCCGGCGGTACGCATCACTCCCGGACGGACCGTAGCCATCTGAGGCCGATGATTGGGGCAGGCGATGGTCGCTATGGTATTGCCGCCGAAAGCGGGGCGCGTCATCAGAAGCTGATCATGCTTCTGCTCCTTACCCGAAACTGGATGTAACGGAAAATCTCCGATTTCCAGCTTTGTGCAATCCGCAGTAAGCCCTGTTGCAATTCTGGCGGACACTTTGGGCCCTAACTCTCTTCCCACAGCAGTTGCGCCTATGAGAACGATTTCAGGCTTGTATTCCCTGATTGCAGAAGCAAGTGCATGGGTATATGGCTCTGCACGGTACTCCTTAAACTCCGGTCCGTCCACGACGATCACCCTGTCGGCACCATATGCGGCAAGTTCATCCGTCAGCCCCATAATCCCATAACCAATGAGCACTGCGGTCACATCTGTATTTAAATCCTTTGCAAGTTCCTTACCTTTTCCAAGCAATTCAAATGCAATGCTGTTTAACCGGTTATCTGTCTGCTGTGCAAAAACGCAGATCCCTTTGTATTCTTCCAAATTCATATTGCCTGCCTCCCCTCTCTTCCGCTAAATAACATGTCTTTCCTTTAACTTTTCTACAATAAATGCTGCAGATTCCCCAGGGGTTCCGTTTATCATCTCTCCCGTCCCTTTTTTCACCTTATCGGAAGCCTTTGCGATCTGGGTGGGAGAGCCTTTTAATCCAATGTCCGTATCCGCTACGTCTTTTAAATCCCCTCTTCCCCATACCGTAATATCCGTATCATACGCATCAAAGATACCGCCCGGTGTCATGTAACGTGGCTCGTTAAGCTCTGAAAGCGCCGTGATCAGGCAGGGAAGCTTTGCCTTTAAAACGTGATACCGGTCCTCAAACTGACGTTCCACAACCACATTATCTCCCTCTACCCGGATCTTCTGGGCATAGGAAATCACCGGAATGCCTAAATGTTCGGAAAGCTGGGGGCCAACCTGGGCGGTATCTCCGTCAATGGCCTGACGTCCTGTTATAATCAGGTCGTATTCTAAGTTTCTGACTGCTCCGGCCAATGTGGAGGAAGTAGCCCAGGTATCGGCCCCTCCCAGCACCCGGTCCGTTATTAAGATTCCCTTATCCGCCCCCATGGCCAGAGCCTCCCGCAATACCTCTTCTGCTTTAGGAAGTCCCATAGTGACAGCAGTCACTTCCCCGCCATGCCGGTCCTTTAGACGAAGGGCTGCTTCCAACCCGGCTTTGTCGTCCGGGTTCATGACACTTGCCATGGCTCCCCGGTCCAAAGTGCCATCCGGCTTGAATTTCACCCCGTTTTTTGTATCAGGTACCTGTTTGATACAGACTACTATTTTCACAACAAGTCCTCCTTATTTTAAAATGTTCCCGGATATGACCATTCGCTGCACCTCCGAGGTTCCCTCGTATATCTCCGTGATTTTGGCATCCCGCATCATGCGTTCCACCTCGTATTCCCTGATATATCCGTAACCGCCATGGAGCTGTACCGCCTTTGTGGTCACATCCATGGCAGCCTCCGCCGCGTACAGCTTTGCCATGGCTGCTTCCACGCTGTAGGACTTTTGCGTGGCTTTTGCCATAGCAGCCTTATATACCAGAAGCCTGGCTGCTTCGATCCTGGCTGCCATATCTGCTAACTGAAACTGGGTATTCTGGAACTGGCCGATGCTGCGGCCAAACTGTTTTCTTTCCTTAACATATTTCACCGTGGAATCAAATGCTCCTTCTGCAATGCCCAGTGCCTGGGCAGCAATACCGATCCTTCCGCCGTCCAGGGTATGCATGGCGATCTGAAATCCCTTTCCCCTACTTCCAAGTAAGTTTTCGTCAGGGATGCGGCAATCCGTGAAAATCAATTCATAGGTAGAAGAACCTCTGATCCCCATTTTCTTTTCCTTTGTCCCGAAAGAAAAGCCCGGGGTTCCCTTTTCCACCAGAAAGGCGGAGATTTCCTTAATCTTTTTCCCACGCTTTTCCACCGTGCCGGTCACAGCAATAATTACATAAACATCGGCTTCTTTTCCATTGGTGATAAAGCATTTGGAGCCATTTATTACCCAGTAGTCTCCATCCAGTACTGCCTTTGTCTGCTGTCCCTGGGCATCGGTTCCTGCCCCGGCCTCCGTCAGTCCAAAGGCGCCAAGCTTCTTGCCGGAAGCCAGGTCAGGGATGTACTTTTGCTTCTGGGCTTCGCTCCCATAGTTAAGTATGGGATCAATACAAAGAGAAGTGTGGGCGGATACAATGACTGCAGTTGCCGCACATACCTTGGCAAGTTCCTCCACGCACATAACGTATGTAAGAGGATCACAGCCCTGGCCGCCGTATTCCTTTGGTACCGGAATACCAAGGAATCCGCATTTTGCCATTTGTTCAACGGTTGATTTTGGAAATTTTTCCGTCTCGTCGGTCTCCTGCGCCAGGGGCTTTGCTTCATTTTCGGCAAATTGCCGGAACAGGCTTCTTGCGAGAAGGTGTTTTTTCGATAAATTGAAATCCATGCTGGTGTTCCTCCATTTTTTTTAAAACCATAGTCCGCACTGCTCATTGCTTTTGTGGACATTGGCCTTCTAACATCTGCTGAAGCTGCTTTGCAGCCGAGCTTAAGGGCCGGCGGCTGTCGCTGACAATGCAGATACTTCGTTCCGGTATTTGTTCATGCAGCTTTATTTCTACGATCTCTCCCTTTTCAAGGGCCGGCCGGGCCAGCTCTTCGGGAACAAATCCAATGCCTAAGTTCTGCACGATTACCGGAAGAATCAAGTCAATTCCTGCCACTTCAATGGCCGGCTGCATGACCAGGCCGCAGGAATGGTAAAATTCCTGAAAAAAGGCAAAGGTAGTTGTGACATTTGACATGGTTATCAGCGGAAGGGTCGAAAGTTCCGAAAGGTAGCTGGTTTTTCCGCCGTATTCCTCATACTTCTTTCCTCCCGCCAGCAGGCTGCGGAAGGTCTTTACCTTGACTGCCTTTATGTTCTCATCACAGTAAAACGGCGTTGTAATAATTCCTAAATCTATTTTTCCTGCCTTCAGTTCGCTTAACGTCTGGGGCGTGTTATAGGTGAAGATGTTTAACCTGACCTGGGGAAATTGTTCTTTAAACTGATGAAGCCCAGTCAGCAGATAGGAATGCATAGCCATCTGTGTGGCTCCCACGTTGATCTGTTCAATCTGTTTGCCCAGTCTCTCCTTTAAGGCTTCCTCGCCCTGCATAAACTGCATACAGGCAGGTGCCACATAGCTGTAAAGCAGTTCCCCTTCACTGGTCAAAACAACGCCTTTTTTCGACCGTATAAACAGCTTACAGCCCAGCACATTTTCAAGGTTCTGTATATAGCAGGTCACAGAAGGCTGACTGGTTAAAAGAGCATTGGCAGCTCTTGTGAAGTTCTTATACTTAGCCACATAATAAAAAACTTTGTAATGTTCAAAATTGGCCGACATACCGATTCCCTCTTTTCTTTTATTGTTTTTTCCTATCTGTATTCATCAGATATTCGTATCAGTATCCGGATTGACAAAGGCTCCTTCCTGCTGTTACACTGTTTCAAAAGGAGGGTTTGCCATGATAGGAACAAGAGAGCAGATTGAAATGATTCTCAATAAGAAGGTGCGCCCGGCTTTGGCCAAACACGAAGGCAACGTCACGGTACTGAGCCTGGAAAACAACATTTTAAAAGTCCGGTTAACCGGCAAATGTTCCGGATGTCCCGCAGCCGGCCGCACCAGCGAAGAACTGATTGCGGCTGAAATCAAAGCCGCTTTTCCCTCTGTCACAGATGTAGTACTGGTAGAGGAAACCAGCCAGGAATTACTGGATGCGGCAAGGAGACTGCTGGGGCTCTCTTCTTAAAGACTAGTGATACCTTCCAGGTCCGGATGATATCTATCCGGACCTGGAACCGGGCATCTCTGCAGGACCCGGTATTTCTTACATACCATATATCCCGTGATAATACAAGGCTTTTCCGCATTAATACGGCTCCGAAAAACGCCTTTCAAATTCTTCTTTAAGTCCTTCTTTAAAATCCGGATGGGAAATCTTAACCAGCGCTCTGGCCCGTTCCCTTAACGTCTTTCCCTTCATACGGGCGATCCCTTGTTCCGTCACAATATAATCCACATCATTTCTGCTGGTCGTCACGGCTGCTCCTTCCGAAAGGAAAGGAACGATTTTCGATACACTTCCCCCTTTTGTGACAGAAGGGAATGCAATAATGGAGCGCCCGCCCTTAGACGCAGCTGCACCTCTCACAAAATCCACCTGTCCTCCCACTGCGGAATATTGCTTTAATCCAATGGCCTCTGCACATACCTGCCCCATCAAGTCGATCTGCAGCGCAGAATTGATGGATACCACGTTATCATTCTGGCTTATGACAAAGGGATCATTTACATAGCTCACAGGCATTAAGGACACGGCCGGATTGTCATTTACAAAGTCATACAGCCTTCTCGTTCCAAGCATAAAGGTAACCACCATTTTCCCTTTGTCAATGTTCTTCTTTTTTCCTGTAATGACTCCTTTCTCATACAAATCCACCACTCCGTCAGATACCATCTCGGAATGGATTCCCAAATCCTTTTTATCGTCCAGACATCTTAAAACCGCATCCGGTATGGCGCCGATTCCAAGCTGGAGGCAGTCTCCATCCCGTACAAGGGAAGCAATGTGCCTTCCGATGGAAGCTTCTGTTTCGCCTATCATGGAATTTCCATGTTCAAGAACCGGCTCGTTACTTTCCACAATGGCCGCCAGTCTGCTGACATGGATAAAATTGTCCCCCATGACCCTTGGCATATTGGGATTCACAGACCCGATCACCCTGGTCTTTGGGTTTTGTCCTGCTTCCTTTGCAAAATCACAGGAAATGCCATAGCTGCAAAAACCATGCTCATCCGGCGGAGATAAGGTGACTAAAAATACATCCGCAGGCTCCACATTTACCACATAATCTGGTATCTGATAAAAGAAGCAGGGCGTATAATCCCCTTTCCCCGCCGCGATGTGGTTTCTGCTGGCAGGGCCTACAAATAAGTTGTTAAAGCTGAAATGCCGCTCCATTCCAGGCCCTAAATACTTACAGGGCCCAAGATCGTGCTGCTGGACAATGCGTATGTTCCTCAAGTCCTGCTCAACCGCATAATCCACCATGGCATTTACAAGAATCCCTGGCTCTGAAGCCGCATGGGCGATCAGAACCGTATCACCGGAATGGATCTCCTTCACAGCCTCTTCCGGCGTTCTTAACTTTGAGGCATATATTTCTCTCCAATCCATATTCCTACACCTCCAGGTATTTTTCAGCAAAACGTTTTTCAAATTCCCTCGCAAGCTCCTCCCGGAACTGAGGAGCAGCGATCCGGATCAATTGACGGGCCCTGTCTCTTAGGGTATGCCCTTTCATCCTGGCAATCCCATATTCCGTCACAACATAGTCCACGTCATTTCTGCACGTGGTTACAGTCGCCCCATAAGTCAAATAGGGGACAATCCTGGAAATAGTACCCTTTTTGGCAGTGGATGAAAATGCAAGGATGGAACGCCCGCCTTTTGAGAACGCGGCTCCGCGGATAAAGTCCACCTGTCCGCCGATACCGGAAAACTGCTTTAGGCCCATAGCCTCAGAACAGGCCTCTCCCATTAGATTCACCTGCAGGGATGAATTGATGGATACCATGTTATCATTGCGTCCAATGATCCCGGGGTTATTGACATAATCCACCGGAGCCATGTAAATGCAGGGATTGTTATCTGCAAAATCATACAACCGCCTGGTTCCCATAAGGAAGGACACCACCATCTTATCCGGATTAAAATTCTTGGCACTGCAATTAACAACGCCTTTCTCATATAAATCCACAATGCCGTCAGAAAGCATTTCCGAATGGATCCCCAGATTTTTCTTGCCTCCCAGGAATTTTAAAACAGCATCAGGAATCCCCCCGATTCCAAGCTGTAAGCAGTCCCCATCCTTTATTAAAGAAGCAATATGCTCTCCAATGGCCAGCTCCACGTCACCGCTCTCGGGGATTAACAGCTCCGTCACCGGCGTATCGTCTTCCACGATCACGTCAATGTCCCTGATATGGATAAAGCAGTCTCCGTGTGTCCTTGGCATGGTTGGATTTAGTACCCCGATCACCTTTACCCCCTCGATCTCCGCAGCCGGCTTGGTATAATCACAGGCCACACCAAAGCTGCAGTAGCCGTGCTCATCCGGCAGGGAGAAGGTTGCTAAAAGCACATCCGGCTTTAAGAAAGAACGGAACAAATCCGGTATTTGGTAAAAGAAACAGGGTGTAAAATCTCCCCGGCCGCTGTTGACACAGTCTCTGGTATTGGCCCCCAGAAAAAAGCTGTTCTGCCTGAAATGTTTTTCCATTCCCGGCCGGGCATAAAGAGAGTGCCCCATATCGATCTGCTGGTTGATCTCAATGTCTCTCAAATCCATTTTTACAACATAGTCCACCATGGCATCCACCAGTTTCACCGGCTCTCCCACCGCATGGCTGATGACCACCCGGTCGCCGGACTTGATGATTTTTACTGCCTCTTCCATCGTCTTAAGCTTTGACGAATATAGTTCTTTCCAATTCACACTCCCAAACCTCCCTGTTGAAATCTATTTAAGCCCCTACTTAATCCCGGATCTTTGCAATTTCTTTCGCAAGCTCTTTCTTCTTTCCAATGTTACCCTGGCGGGAAATCATGATCCTCTGGGCCTGGGGAGAACCGGCTCCATGCATGGATTCTGTCCGGTAACCCACTGCTGCGGTTCCAAGGGTCAAATTCTCGATCAGGCGCAGAATCTTAAGGCGGTTTTCCGTAGAAACTCCAGCCGTTCCCTTTAAGTATTTCTCCACCATCGGGCCGACGACCGGGCTTCTTAAATCCTTTTCTGAAGGTGCTGTCACCATAAAGCCCCCAGCAATATCCTCCGCCAGCCGTGCAATCTCATAGGGATACCTGGTAACATTCTGCTTACAGACGTTGGCAAGCAAAAGGTCGATCAGATAATTTCCGGATTCTGTAGGCGTGCCTTCCGCGGAACAGGCAATTCCGCAGCAATAGAGGGTCTCATTTAAGTGAACCATTTCGATGAGTTTATCCTTAATATGGGAAGCTTTCGGCACTCCGTTATAATCTGCAGCCAGTGCGGCGGCACCGATTAAAACATCTCCCACTCCCACTTTGCATCCGCCATAGGACTGCCTGTGGTAGCCTGCAAAGCGTTCCACCAGCATGCCTGCAAACTCATGTTCCCCATTTAAGAAGATCCTGTCATTGGGCACAAATACATCGTCAAATACAACCAGGGCTTCCACGCCTCCGAATTCACTGTTTCCTACATCCATGGAAGAACCTTCCAGCTTTCTGGTATCGCAGGACTGCCTGCCGATTATCATGGTAATTCCTTCTGCGTCCGTGGGCACAGCAAATGATACGGCAAAATCCTTATCTTCCGGCCCCATGGCTACGGTAGGCATGACAATTACCTCCTGGGAATTGATGATACCAGTCTGATGGGCCTTTGCCCCTCTGACTACGATCCCATCCTCACGCTGCTCCACCACCCGAAGATATAAATCTAAATCCGGCTGGGCATGTGGAGCCAGACTTCTGTCACCCTTTGGGTCGGTCATTGCACCATCCACCGTAAAGTCGCGGTCCTGGACCATGCGGAGGTAACTTTTGAAATTTTCATGGTAATGGGTGGAATACTTCTTATCAATCTCATAGGTGGTGGACCATACTGCATTAAATGCGTCCATTCCCACACACCGCTGAAAACAGGATGCTGTCTTCTGGCCGCAGAGCCTCTGCATCTTTACTTTTTTTATTAAATCATCCGTATTCCTGTGTATGTTGGCAAAACGGTTGATCTTGCGGCCATCCTCCAAGGTCACGGTCATCAGATCCTCGTATTCCGGCATCTGTGCCAGATCATAGGTCGCTTTTACCGAATTAAGGGATGGACGCAAAACCGGGTTGTCAACCACATTGTCAATTTTCTCCCCGAACATATAAACGTTCAGTTTCATTTTGCGCATGCTTTCCACATATTCTTCCCCTGTCATCAATGCCATTGCTTTTTCCTCCTTTAAGATCCGAAATTAATATAATTCCCTATAAATTTTTAAAACCCGCGCTTCGTCCAGAGGTACAAAATTGTTGGCCATAAGCCTCCCCTGACGCTCCATAACGCTCTTTGCAAATACCGGAAGTTCCTCCGGCTTTACTCCGTATTCATGCAGGGATTTCTTAGGAAGGACCGTTCCCAGCAGTTCGTCAAGCTTTTCATAGACCTCTTCCTCCCCGCAACCCAAAAGGCCGGAAATGCACTGGTTTAAGACTGCGATTTCTCCGTCCCTGCGTATTTCCATATAGTTTTTCAGCACTCCGGTAAACATGGCATAATTGCTTTCCCCATGAGCCACATGATAACTCCCTCCCAGAGGATAACTGGTGGCATGAACCGCCGCACATCCGGCAGTCCCAAAAGCAATTCCCGCATAATTACTGGCGATCAGGAAATCTTTCATCAGAGGTTTTAACGCTTCTCTTCCGTCAGCCGCTATTTTCTGATACCCCTTAATGATCATTTCAATGGCTTTGTATCCGAACAGCTTTGAATAAGGCGTGGCCTTAGGAGATAAACTGGATTCCACGGCGTGAACCAGGGCATCAATGGAACTGGCTGCAAATACACCAAAGGGAAGTCCGTGTAAAAGCTCCGGGACCAGTACCGCATCATCCGCATACATAGCGGGCGATACAAGGCCCATTTTCGTTCCCAGCCTGGTCCTGTTGATAATGGAAATATTAGTCACCTCGCTGCCCGTTCCGCAGGTAGTCGGAAGAATCACCAGCTTCCTTCTTTTTATCGCAGAAGCCGGATCCTCGTACAGGGAATCTAAGGAATCTCCTGACGAGACAGCCAGCACTTTGGCTATATCGATCACCGTACCGCCTCCTATGGCAATAATCCTTTGGCACTCCCTTCTCTCCGCTGCCTCAAGGATCTGGTCTACCATAACGTCTGTAGGTTCTCCTCCGCCGTATTCTTCCTGGAAAATCGTCTGCACTTCCAGCCCCAGGGTTCCAAAACAGGGATTATATATGTATTCATTGGTCAATACCAGATCGCCTCTTCCGAGTTTAAATTCCTTTGCAAACTCGGCGCAGGTATCGTAGTAAGAGATTTGTGTTTTTAATATTAATTCTGTCATGACTGCTCTCCCTATAAAAAGATCTCTTCATCCGACGGCTGCTTCCAGTTCTTCTTAACCAGAACGATCCTGCTCTTATTCATCAGATGGGTAAAAAACAGGTTTTCACTGATGGCGTTATTGCCCCAGCTTCCGCAGCCCAGAGTCGTGGTGGGATTTAACGAATTAGCAAACGCCCCGCCTGCCATGCTGGAACTGGTCTGGTTGACCATTACCCGGCTTACTGGAAGCTTTACCCCTGCATATTCGATGTGCCCTCGATTGTCCGACTGAATATCTGCAGAATGGCCTTCCCCTTCCACCAACAGGTTTTGGTAAGCAATCTCAACGGCTTCCTCCCAGGTTTTGTAGCTGTAAGCAGCCATTATGGGACACATTTTCTCTTTGCTCCACACAATCCCCGCTCCATATGTTTCCGGTTTGACAACAATTACCTTCCTGTCCTCAGGAATAGAAATCCCTGCCATTCCAGCTATGGCCTGCACGGACTGGCCCACTACATACTTACTGATGGTTCCACCCGGGAACACCACTTCCGCCAGCTTAGAAGTCACGTTTGGATCATCGATCACATATGCTCCCTGATCCTCGAATTCCTTCATGATCTTTTCATAATCCTTCTCCGGGGCGATAATGCTCTGGGTACCGGAACAGATGATGCCATTGTCAAAGATACGGCTGGCAATCATACGGCCTGCCGCCTCTTTGTAATTGATTCCTTCGTCAATCAATCCCTGCACATTGCCAGGGCCAACGCCATAGCTGGGCTTTCCGCTGGAATATGCGGATTTCACCATAGCCATACCACCGGTTGCAATCACTGCGTCACAGGCTGCCATAAGTTCTGTGGTCAGTTCTACACTGGGTTCCTCCATAACAAGAAAGATATCCCTTGGCACTCCCATCCGGTCTAATTCCTTATAATACAGATCTGCTACTGCAGCCGCGCATTTCCTGCCTCTGGGGTGAGGAGCGATGATAATGGTATTTTGACATTTGATAGCGAACATGGCATTGCACATGGGTGTAACCACCGGATTTGTACAGGGAGTTGCTGCCGCAATGATGCCCATCGGCTTTGCCATCTCAATAATTCCTGCCTCCTCGTCCCTTCCGATGATCCCAACCGATTTCCTGCCTTTCATCGCATTCCAGATAATTCTGGACTTTCCTTTGTTTTTCAAAATCTTGTCTTCATAAACTCCCATGCGGCTTTCCTCCACAGCCAGCTTTGCCAATGGCTCTGCATGGTCGAAAACCACCTTTGCGAACATCTTTACAATCTCATCTGTTTTAGCCTGGTCATAGGTGGCCAGTATCTCCTGCGCTTTTCTGGACCGCTCCACCAATGTTTGAACATACGAACCCATCCTTTGTTACTCCCTTCTAGTTATTTTTTTAACATTCTTGTTTTTATTTTAACACATTTTACATTTGTTGAAAAATACCAATAGTTGATTGCTTATGATAGGATTTTTGAATGAAAAAGCATAATAAAAAAACCGCCACTTTCGTGACGGTTTTAGACTGAACCAGTATTACCTATCCAACCACCCGATAGAATCAGGGGCAGACTCTCATCTGTCTTTTTTTTTAATCAAAAAATGTTTAAAGCACCTTACTCAAAAAAAGCTTCAATCTTTCATTTTGAGGATTGGCAAAGAACTCATTTGGTTCATTTTCTTCCAGGAAATAACCGCCGTCCATGAACATGACCCGGGTCGCCACTTCTCTGGCAAACCCCATTTCGTGAGTAACCACGACCATGGTCATCTTCTCGTCAGCCAACTCCCGCATTACATTTAACACCTCGCCTACCATCTCAGGATCAAGAGCGGAGGTTGGTTCGTCAAACAGCATGACATCCGGATTCATGCACAGGGCCCGAACAATGGCAATACGCTGTTTCTGCCCGCCGGATAACTGATTGGGATAGGAATCTGCCCGGTCTGCAAGGCCCACCTTATGAAGCAGTCCTAATGCCTGCTCTTCCGCTTCCTTCCTGCTGCGTCCCTGAAGTTTCATGGGAGCAAGAGTCAAATTCTTGAGAATCGTCATATGGGGAAACAGATTAAATTGCTGGAACACCATTCCCATCTTCTGACGGTGCTTATCAATGTCGGTTTTCTTATCTACAATGTCCACGCCTTCAAACAGGATATGTCCTCCGGTAGGTTCCTCCAGACGGTTTAAACAGCGGAGAAATGTACTCTTTCCTGAACCCGAAGGCCCGATCACGCATACCACATCGCCTTTATAAATATCAACGGAAATGTCCTTAAGCACTTCTACGTCACCAAACTTTTTCCCCAGATTCTGTACCTGAATCAGGGGATTTTCCATTCTATTAATGCTCACTTCTGTGCAGCCTCCTCTCCAGTAATTTTACGAGATATGAAAATACCATAACCATAACCAGATAAATAACGGCCACTGCAATAAGGGGCATAAACGCAGAATACGTACGGCTCTTAATGATATCGCCGCCCTTGGTCAAATCCTGCAGCCCTATGTATCCTGCTACAGAAGTCTCCTTTAAAAGGACGATAAATTCATTCGCAAGAGTAGGCACCACGTTTTTAAAGGCCTGGGGCATAACGATGAACCACATGGTCTGGGCGTAATTAAAGCCCAGGCTGCGGCCGGCCTCAAACTGACCTTTTTCAATGGAACTGATACCGCTCCGGAAGATTTCTGCCACATAGGCGCCAGAGTTGATTCCAAATGCCAGAATCGCTGTTGGCACCTGGCCCGGATCCGTGGATGCAAAGATGACAAAATACATGATCATCAACTGTACAACCACCGGTGTCCCGCGGATCACCGTCAGATAAACGCTGCAAACCGCATTTAATAGTTTCAGCTTATGGGTATTTTCATAGGTTGAACGTATGATTGCAACCAGAAATCCCAGCACAA
This sequence comes from Lacrimispora sphenoides JCM 1415, assembly GCF_900105615.1. Lineage (NCBI taxonomy): Bacteria > Bacillati > Bacillota > Clostridia > Lachnospirales > Lachnospiraceae > Lacrimispora > Lacrimispora sphenoides. Next base: position 3,060,432 of record NZ_LT630003.1, read on the forward strand.
TACCGATTAAAACTGCAAAAAACGTGATTTTTAACGTGTTTTGCAGGCCGCCGGTAATGTATTTCCAACGGTCATCTACGATAAAATTCTGATAAAAATCATCTCTTAGCTTTTCCCACATAGCACTCTTCCTTTTTCTTATTCTGCGGTGATATATTTATCTACGATCTTCTTTAATTCACCGGATTCCTTTAATTCCTTAATGGCACTGTTCATCTTGTCTAACAGCTCTGCATTGCCCTTTTTAATAGCGATTGCATATTCTTCTTCGGTAAATGCTTCATCAAGGATCGCCAATCCTGCATTTTCCTTTACAAATACCTTAGCCGGCTCACGGTCAATGATAACTGCATCAATTTTATCCTGGGAAAGGGCCATAACTGCTTCCATTCCCTTATTAAAGCGCTGTACGCTTGCTTCCTCAATGTCATCTGCATAAATATCACCTGTAGTTCCGGTCTGTACTCCGATCTTCTTACCCGTTAAATCATCCGGTGTTTTAATCTCACTGCCTTCTTTTACAATGATGACCTGGGCTGCTTCTGCATAGGTATCGGTAAAGTCAACATTTTTCATTCTGTCTTCGTTAACAGTCATACCTGCGGCAGTAAAGTCCGCCTTTCCGGACTGAACAGCCGGGATTAATGAATCAAAGGCCATATCCTGTACATCCAGCTCCACGCCCATCTTATCAGCGATTGCCTTTGCGATATCCACATCGATTCCAACGATTTTATTATTGTCATAATATTCATAGGGCGGAAATTCTGCATTGGTTACCATAACCAGTTTTCCTGCAGCTTCTTTCTGCTCTGCAGCAGTTGTCTCTGTCTTTGTTCCGGAACCTGCACAAGCAGTTAATAAAGCTGCCATACATGCAACACCCACCATAGCAATTACTTTCTTTTTCATAATGATTCCTCCTCTTATATACACAAATATGCATAATTATTAAATAAAGTGCTAGTTATACATTATATAGCATTTTCGGAATTAATCAAGTACTTAATAAGAAGAAGATTCTTATTTTTCCGAAGAATTTTCATTTATCTTGCATGATTTCAGGCAATCCTATATAATATGGTTTATCGGAACTTGCAGAGCAAGCTTCAAAAAAAGGGCTGCTTTTTTGCCCATCAATCCGATTATCGAAAATGCTATTTACGATAATGCAGCTTAATCAGAAGTAAGAAAGGAAGGTCGGTAATCGCTATGAAGGAACTCCTTGAAAAAACAGCATGGCCCATGAATCCACCGGCTCCTTATTCTCTGTTCCACATCATATTTATTGCCGTAGGGCTTGCATCTGTGGTTTTTCTGGCTTATTACACCACCAGAAAAATAAACAGCTCCAGACTTCCGCGGCTGCTTTTTTTCTGCGGCCTTCTTCTGGCTGCCTCCGAATGCTGGAAACAGCTTTTTTTATATTATGTGGTAAATGAACAGACCTACAACTGGTGGTATTTTCCATTTCAGCTTTGCAGCCTTCCCATGTATCTCTGCCTCATTCTTCCGCTGGTCCCATCTAAGAACATTCAAAGAGTGCTATGCACCTTTATGCAGGATTTCAACCTTTTAGGAGGCATCATGGCATTGGCAGAACCATCCGGGCTTTTTCATCCTTACTGGTTCTTAACCCTTCACGGTTTGATCTGGCACCTGCTTTTGATTTTTATAGGGCTGGTCATCGCATTTTCCCGTCTTTCCGATACTTCGATTTTGGGATTCGTGCGGACACTCCCCCTGTTTTTCATCTGCTGCATCATAGCTTCTATTATCAATCGGACGGCAAAGCCTTTGGGTCAGGCAGATATGTTCTACATTTCCCCCTATTACCCGTCGGCTCAGATCGTTTTTCATGAAATTGCGTTAAAATACGGCATATCCATAGGGAATGCTGTTTATCTGTTTGCCACCTGCCTGGGCGGCTTTCTGTTTCACGTAATATTTTTAAAATTTCACTTGTTTTCTGCCCAGACCGAAGCGTAACCGGGCAATACAGTGGATATCATAACTTCAGGAGGAAACATTACATGCCAGACACAACATCAAAAAGAGTGGAAGAAGCTCTAAACAAGCATGCAAAGGGGTATAATTGCGCACAGGCTGTCTCCTGTGCCTTCTGTGATAAAACAAGCATTGACGAGGAAACCATGTTCCGCGTTACGGAAGGCATGGGCCTTGGTATGGGCGGTATGGAAGGTACCTGCGGGGCCATCAGCGCTGCTGCCGTACTTTCCGGACTAAAGAACAGTTCCGTCCACCTGGACCGGCCGGATTCCAAGAGGACCTCTCACGAAGCGTCCAAAAATTGCTTGTCCGAATTTAAGGAGCAAAACAAAAGCGTGATCTGCAAGGATTTAAAGGGCGTGGAAACCGGAAAGGTCCTCCGTTCCTGCAATGACTGCATCGCAGATGCCGTAAGAATCATAGACCATGAATTATTTGGAGAAGAATAATGTACATTGGGAGAATCTCCAATAAGCCTGACACGGCCTATTGGAGGTTCTTTATCTTTATCCTTATCTTTCCCCTTCATCCGGCAGCTTTCGGGCCGCTTTCACATCTGAAAGGAACTTCTTCCACGCATCCTCATGAGCTACAAAGTACCTTGGACAGTCCTTACCTGTGGCATCATAATGCCTTATCACGTCTTTTTCCGTCAATCCCAGATTCCTGCAAAGCCAGGCCGTCAGCTTTACCAGGGAATCATAAGTTTCATCATTAAATTTCCCTGTCTCATCAGGATGGCAGCATTCAATGGATACCGTATCCACATTTTTTTCCTTGGATGTGGCATAAGCTACCTCATAAATAGGAATTCCCTGAAGGATTTCTCCTTCCAGCCCAATCATGAAATGGCTGCTTGCCGAAATCTTCTTGTCTCCTGTCTGGTCCTTCAGACTGTCAAAATAATTCAAGTTCTGTTTGGCCGTAGTACCTGGATTGGCCACATAATGAACCACAATTCCATCCGCTCTTTTCATCTCTGTCCCAGGTCTTGAATAAGGATTTGGCTCAATAAAGTCCTCCTTCACCCAGTCAGGCATGGTAACCCTCTTTAGATCCACATAATTTTTAAAAAACAGCAGACTGATCCCCCATGCAATCCCTGCCAGGGCTATGGACAGAATGATTACTCTGACCACTATGTAGATGATCCGCCTTCTTTTTTGCTGCTTCTTTTGCTTCTGCCGCCTTATTCTGGCGCGGCGGCGGCGTTCCAGTTCGTCATAGCTTTCTTTTGTCTGATTTGTCATATCTCAAACTCCTGATTTTCCCTTTTACTAAGTTTACGTCTTTCCTTAGGATAAAGTCAATCAGAAACAGGCTAAAACTGCAAATTAAATCTCTTGTTGGATTAAACATTATCAAACCGGGTCTTGCCTGGCAGACTGCAGACCGATGTCATGGCAATGGACAGGGAAACAAACAGGGAAAGCCGGTCCCCTTTTCCTTTAAAAGATGGGACCGGCTTCTTCTTTTCTGTTCCTGCCTGATGTTTTAATATTCCAGTATTTAGGCGGCATGGCCTACTAATTCTTCAGGAGAAGCTGCTGCATTATGGCAAACGATCTCAACCTGTTTACCAATGCCGATGAGCATAACTCCCATCAGCGATTTTCCGTCAATAACCAGCTGGTTGTAAATGACATCAATATCAAAGCTGCACCTTTCCGCTCTTACTACAAATGCAATCAGATCTTCCACCGTAGAAAATGTATGTTTCAGATTTCTCATCTCTTGCACCTCCTTTTTTGATATTTTTTTGTGTGTCTTTTTAACAAAAACAAATAGGTTTTTCACAAAAAAAATATGCACTTTTTCATATATGTTCCTATTATTTCCATAGCATTGGTGCTTATACGGGAAAAAATGAAAAATTTACTAAAAGTACTACACAAAATAAGATTTCTCGTGTATAATTGTATCGTTCGTCTTTTTCATAAGGCGGAGCATATACGAAGCGGCTATTACGGACCTGATTTGATATCACGTAATCTCCGCATGCAAACAGCATATTTTCTACATGGAAGCGTATCGAAGTGGTCATAACGAGCCGCACTCGAAATGCGGTTGTCCGCAAGGGCACGTGGGTTCGAATCCCACCGCTTCCGCTAAAAGATTGGTCAAATAGAAACACCCTGCTATTTAGTAAAAAGCAGGGTGTTTCTCATTTTTAGCTGGAGCTACATTAAGTCGTTTTTAGGGGCGTAACTTCTTCATAAGCCTTATCAAATAAGTGGCGGGTTTTGTCCAACCGATCATCTGGCTTTCTTGCCTGAATAAAAATTTCTCCGGTATTTTGCTGGTATCCTGCATGTTCTGTTAAAAAAACTCCACAGCCTTTTGTTAACTCTGAAAGCTGCTCTTTGTAAATTTGTGATGTGCGGGCCGGAATTTTTCCAGTCACTACAATTTCATTATGCCGTGTTTTTATTGACTCAATCATTGCATGATATTTTTTTAAGTCATTATAAACACGAGCATTGCAATCTTGGGGGACATAAAGTTTGAATGACAAACACGGTTCCAATAACTCTGTGCCTGACTGTTTTAAAGCTTGTTCAAGCACGATAGGAGCCAGATGCCTGAAATCAGCCGGTGTACTTACTGGACTATAATACAATCCATATACAAAACAAATTTTAAGATCCGTCAATTCCCATCCGTATAACCCTTGTTCGCAGCCAGACCGAATACCTTCTTCAACGGCATTCTGGAATGACTTATTTAAATACCCATATGACACTTTACTTTCATATTGTACTCCTGCTCCAATAGGAAGAGGTTCTATTGACAATCCGATGGAGGCCCAAAAAGGATTTGGTGGAACTTCAATATGAGCGGTAAAAGCCGCTTTTTTTAAAGGACGTTCTTTATAAATAGTTGTTACATTTTTAATTTTAGCCTGAAGATGGTATCTACTCTGCAATAGAGCAACAATGATTTCCATTTGTACCTTACCAAGAAACTCCATTGTGATATCACTGCTTCTGGAATCCAGTTTATATTGTAAAAGAGGATCTGTTTCAGTCAGTTCCGACAAAGCTTCCAGTAGAATTGCTCTATCGGAAGAAAACATGGGGGAAATATTAGCCTGCATGATCAGGCTGTTATCATGTAAGGCCAAGTTGTTCCGTGGTATTGTACCAATGGTGTCTCCTATTTTTAGCCGGGCTTCATTTGGTAAAATAGCGATATCACCGCATTCAATTTTGTCTGCTTCTACAATTTTGCCATTGCTTGCGGTTTCCAGCTTTTTAATTTTCATACTGTCAGAATGGCCTTCGGGGGTTAGTACATCACGGGTTTTAATTGAGCCTCCAAAAATACGCATATATGTGCGCTTATTCCGATTATCATCTCTTTCAATTTTATAAACCAAAGCAACGAGTTTGGAGTCTGCCGGTAATATAATCGGATTGAATTCTATAAGAATAGCATCCATCAGTTCTTTTGTTCCTATATGTTTCAGAGCACTGCCATGATAAATAGGCAAAAGCTTACCGCTGTTTATATTTTTTCTTCTGCTATTTAACAGCTCCTCCGTTGTAATAGGCTGATCTAGCATATATTTCTTCAGTAAAGTATCATCCATCTCAATCATCGTATCTCTAAACTCTTCTGACAATTCATCAATTTCCGTGGGTAAAAGAGTATTATCATTTGTAATTCTCTGCATTACAAGAATATGGGAAGTTAATTTGTCTTTGATATCTTTATATATTAATTCAAGATCGATATCTGGCTGATCAATTTTATTAATAAAAATCAAAGCAGGAAGCTTCCTTTTTCTTATTGCATCGAAAAGAATACGTGTTTGTGCCTGAATACCGTCTTTGGCTGAGATCAGTAAAACAATACCATCTAATACATTTAAGGAGCGCTCTACTTCTGCATAAAAATCGATATGCCCTGGGGTATCAATTAAATTGATTTTCACATGATTCCATTCATAAGATGCTATTGACGCCTGTATCGTAATTCCTCTCTGTTTTTCAAGTGTCATAGAATCTGTAATAGTCGAACCGCGATCAACACGCCCTGATTCAGCAATTGTACCGCTGGTATAGAGCATGCTCTCTGTTAATGTTGTTTTTCCTGCATCTACGTGAGCCAGGATGCCTATATTCATTATTTTCATAAGTCACACCTCATACAATCGTTATAATACAAAGTCCCCTGTGATTGAAATACTTTCATCACAGGGGACTGCTATCATAACAATTATGAGCACGACTTAAAAAACTGTTAGAAAGAAGATCCTACAGCGCAGCGGCATCAATAAAATATGAAAGTATTCTTAAATTAAGGTACAAAAAACCAAGCCCATTACACCTGTAATAAGGCTAAATCATTCATACCTGCCATCATTCAATTGATTGTTATTTAAGAATACCTTGCCGCATAGTAGTTTATCTCCTTATATTGCTTTTCTCATATTACCTTATAAATACCAGAGTTGTCAAGCTCGCTTGGAGTTATTTGAGCTTCGGCAGGCGATGGAATGTTCTTCTGTTGCATCATATGTTCAATCCCTCATCATTAAAAGAAGATCGTCAGGTTTTTCTAAGTAATAATCTGCCTTTATTTCTCTGGAAAGGCTGCCCCAGCCCGCCAAAGCAAAATCAACCTTGGCACTTTTGGCACATTCCCAGTCATATACACTGTCCCCAATATAAATCAATTCGTTATTGTTCGCATTTGAGACTTCCATGTATTTGAAAAGAGGGTCTGGATCTGGCTTGTGCTCCACCGTATCATCAGCGCAAATAATCGCTGTGAAATATTTGCTAATATCAAATGGTTCAAAATCCTGTTTAAATTCTTCTCTTGTTTTTGATGTGACAATCCCTAATTCACAGCCGTATTGTACAAGGACGTCCAACAACTCACTTATGCCCTGGAAAACACATACCGTATTGCTGTAATTGGACATACATTTTTCCCAATGCCCCAGAATAAGCGAAATTGAACGTTCCGGGACGTTAAGTTTTTTCAATGCGTTCTTTCCGGGAATCCCCAATGCAAATGTCAGCTCGTTGATTTCTCTGTTAATCCCGGTTACGGCAATTAAGGTGTCTTGTAAAGAGTGCAGAACTGCATATTCCGTATCTATTAATGTTCCGTCTATGTCAAAGACAATATGCTTATACCTCATATATGACCTCCTCCGCGCTTCATTCCTATCCTATGTGCAAAAGCATCTCATACTGACTCACAGTAGTTTCAAACCCTAATTTAATCAGAAAATCCTTCATACATTTCGATTCGTCGTCTACGTTAAGGGCATTTATTTTTTGAGATTCCGTATTTTCGATTAAATCAGTAACAATGCTTCTTCCAATTCCTTTCCCTCTATAAACTTTTTTTACTGCAATTTGAGGGATATCTCCTGTCTTTTTATTAATAATACCGTATCCAGCAATTGTATTATCATAATGTACAATAGAATATAGAAATTCTTTTGATACCGCATTCACCGAATTAATCGAATTTTGCCATGAAGGTTCAAAATCCCAGAATTCTCTTAATTGTTCCCACGCCATCTGATCCGTGTGCTCAACTTTATGGTTTTTCACAGGAGCATAACTTTTTTTGTCTATTTTAAAGCAGGAAAAATTCCTTCGAATCTTGAATCCCTCTTTTTTGTACAATTGAAGTGCAGACGTATTGGATTGAATAACCTCAAGTAAATACTGTTCTATTTGATTTTGTTTAAGTACTTCTTTGACATTCAAAAGCATGTTACTTGTGACACCTTGTCTTCTGTAATCAATGATAACGCCTGTTCCAATATCATACACCGTTGTTTTTCCGTTTAAATTTCGAAGTCCATTTAGAACGAAACCAACCAACCGATCATCTTTAAACGCACCTATGGATATCTCCGGAGCATACCCTCTTCTTTGCAGCATTTGTTTGAATGTTTCAATGGGTAAATCCATTTCAACCTGATAATCGGAAAATGCATTCTGAAATGCTTCGTGAAGTGTTTCTATACTTGCATCATTTAAAGTTCTATAAGCTAACATTTGCCCTCCTCAGCTAATTGTTTCACTAATTAAATAAGATGATTACTTTTTTGCTTTTATAACCAGAAACGTAGGCTTAATAAATTCTTTCACCAAATCCGGCTTTTCCTTTATAGCCCATGGCTCAGGTGCCGGCTCTACCATATCTTTAAGAATAAAGCCTGTATGGGCTATTGTTGATATGATTTCTCCCATGGAACGATGGTAGTTGATTACACCATCCACAAACCATGGGCCAACACGCTGGCCGCTTTTCCCATAGTCAGAGAAAGTATAAGAAATAAAGTTTCCGTTCTCATCCATGTTATGATGACCATTACAATCCATGGTGGCTGTTACAATGGGATGTTCCTGTGAATAGATCAAGTACCCGCCCTCATTTAAGAGCGAGTAAATATCTTCCATAAGTTTTTGAAAATTTTCTGCGTAATGAAAGGCAAGTGAACTGTACACCAAATCAAATTTCTGTGTTAAAGCAGATAATTCTGACATGTCCATACGACAGTATTCAACGTTCGGGTGAGAGAATTCCTTTTCTGCTATTTCAAGCATCTTTTGTGAAAGATCAATGCCAACTACTTTTTTAGCCCCATTTTGTGCGAATGAAAAGCTATTATGTCCATATCCGCATCCTATGTCTAAAATTGTTTTCCCCTTGATATCCGGCAATAATTTGTTCATTGCAGGTTGTTCCAATAAATCATTATAGCTTTTTTCGCCCCTTAATTTCATATACTCTTTAAAAAACACTTCATTATCGTATATATTTTGGCTCATGTAAGATTCTCCTTTGTTCTTTCAATTAGTTACATCTCATAATTCCCTATGATACATCATCGTTGCTCTTGCTTTGATTTAATTATGCATGTGATAAAACAGGAAACATCATTTGATGATTCACAAACCAATTGTCCTTTCCTTTAAGAACAAAAAGAGTTGTATCCTCTTCTTCGAGAATACGTGAATGAAAGGCTGCATGTTCTGCAGGAGTGAAGCCAAAAACTACAGTGCGTATTTGAGACTCTGCTGCTCTGGATACCATTTCAATCATAGCATGATTCCCGTCACTAAAAATATCATAACAAGTTAAAATCTCATTTTTATTTGAAGCTATTATTACAGCATCAAAATCTTCCAGAAAGTACACACAATCTTTCATCGATGAAGTACAATAAAACATAAGCAATTCATAGTTATCCTTTATTGCAAGCGCGGAGTATGGGTTGGATTTCGAGTAATACCGCTTTAAGAGCTCACGATCACTTGCAAGGCTCATGTCAAGTTTCCTTAAGCGCCCTTTTGTTGGAGTGATAGGACTGCTGCATTGGTATTCAACGGCTTTTACAAAACCAAATTTGGGGTAAAAATCAAGAACACTGTCATTGGCAAACAGACACATGGTATCGCATGTTTCTTTCCATTCACTTAAAATTCTTTCTATTAAATATCTGGATAACCCCTGGTTTCTATAATCGGAGTCCGTCATAACAGTGCCAATCTGGATGCATCGTTTTTCCTGCCCTTTATAAAGGGATTTTAAAATATTCACAGATGCATTAGCAATTACCTTTCCATCATCAATCAAGGAATATGGAATATATTTATCTGTCCAATATCCATTCTGATAAAATTCTTCAAAAGACAGTCCAAAGGTTTTTTCAGCTAAACTGTTATAACTGCGCCGTAATGCATTATCCTCTTTCATGCTGTTGGTAAAGATATAATTCATATAACCGACTTCCTTCTCTTCCTACTTAAGCTATCATGTTTTTTCAGCATACAAGCTGGTGATTTTTTTACACATCATTGAAAATGCCTGTACTTCCTCTGGCGTTAATGCTTCTTCAATTAAGTTCATGATTTCATTACCAAAATCATCGACACGGTTTAAAAAGGCTTTTCCTTCACTGGTCAGTATAATTTTATAGGAACGGCGGTCATTAAGCTGCCTTTCCTGTACGATATACTTTTTTTCCAACAGCCGTTTCGTTAATTTTGAAATGCCCGACTGCGAGATTCCTTTCATTTCAGCAAGCTCTTTCGTTGTTTTTGGTCCTTGATTGCTCAACGTATCAAGGATATAGTACTGTGCAGTTGAAACACCTTCTACGTTAAATTTGTTTGAATCAGATACAATCATACACTGAAAAGGGACATAATTTTCTTCTAATTCTTTTACTGCCATAAAGCCGATCTCCTATATTTTATTCATATATTTTTTCAGGGATTTTCCTGTCAGGGAATCTTTACAATTCATTAAATCTTCCGGCAGCCCAGTAAACATAATTTTACCGCCATGCTGTCCGGCATATGGGCCTAAGTCAATAATCCAGTCTGCCTGGCAAATAATATCCAAATTATGCTCTATTACAATAAGGGTGGAATTTTGTTCTACAAGACGATTCATGATACCAATCAACTGCTTTATGTCAGCCATATGCAGGCCTGTTGAGGGTTCATCCAAAACATAAGCTTTCCCTCCGTTTAAAAGCTCGGAAGCCAGTTTGATCCGCTGCAATTCCCCTCCTGACAGTGTGTTCAAGGGCTGCCCCAAAGAAATATAGGTAATTCCAACATCTGAAAGCCTGTTCAGTACTGTTCTTATTTCTTCTTCCTGAAAAAATTCCAAGGCCTCCGATACGGTCATTTTAAGTATTTCACCAATATTTTTACCTCTTAGCTTATACCCGAGCACTTCGTCGGTATAACGGTTCCCGTGACATTCTTCACATACTGTAACAATGGTATCCATAAACGCTAAATCTGTATAGGTAACACCTAAGCCTTTACAAGCAGGACATGCGCCTTGGGAATTGAAACTGAACAGGGAGGCGCTGACACCGTTGCTTTTTGCAAATAGTTTTCTGATCATATCAAAGATACCTGTAAAGGTTGCTAAGTTGGAACGCTTTGATGCTTGTATTCCCTTTTGGTCGATAAAAACAGTATCGGGATAAAATCGAGGCAGCACCTGATTAATAAGCGTACTTTTTCCTGAACCGGCAACCCCTGTCACAACCGTCATTACTCCTTTGGGTATTTCAACTGAAAGGTTCTTCAAATTGTGAAGCGTTGCATTGTGAATGGAAAGCCAGCCTTTCGGGGTACGAGTGCCAGCTTTTAATTCCGGCCGGTAAGACAGATACTTCCCTGTCAATGTACCCGATGCTTTTAACCCTTGTAAGCTCCCCTGATATACGATTTCGCCCCCATGGATTCCCGCGCCGGGCCCCATATCAATCACTTGGTCTGCAATTTTTATTATATCAGGGTCATGCTCCACGATAAGTACGGTATTGCCTTTGTCACGCAAAAGTTTCATAAGGTCATTGATCTTGCTTATATCATGAGGGTGAAGTCCTATACTGGGCTCGTCAAAAATATAAGTAAGGTCTGTTAAGCTGCTGCCCAGCTGGCAAACTATTTTGATTCTTTGAGATTCTCCGCCCGATAGAGTGGATGTCTGTCTGCTTAAACTTAAATAGTCCAATCCAATGGATACCATTTGCTGCAGACGATTCACCAATTCTGAAACGATTGCGGCCGCCACTGGAGCATTGATTAACTGGATAAATTCTAATAGTTCGTTTATCTGCATATCCGCGCATTCCGCTATATTTTTACCGTTCACTTTGCAGGATAAAACTCTGTCATTCAGGCGTGTCCCATGGCAGTGGGGACAATCCTGCTTTATGATAAAGCCCTCAATTTCTTTGCTGTATCTAACTTTTTCGCCATCCTCTTTTTTGAGAAAGCTCCGCTCGATCCGTGGAACCACCCCCTCATACAATGATGTTTTAGGCCATTCGGGAAGAGGATCTTTCACCTTAATGCCGTCAGCGTAAAGAAGCAGATCCAGTTCTTCAGCGGAATAGTCTTTTATTTTTTTATCATTATCAAAAAATCCAGAATAGATATATCGGGTCAGCCGCCAGCCGCCGGGTTCAAAAGTAGGGAAACGGATTGCTCCCTCATTTAAAGATTTATTTTTATCTAACAGACGTTCAATATCAACTGCTTCTATCTTTCCTAAGCCCTGACATAAGCTGCACATTCCAGCCGGATTATTGAATGAAAAAACATCGGAATATCCGACAAAAGGTTTTCCAATTCGTGAAAACAACAGACGCAACAAAGAATAAATATCTGTAATCGTGCCGACCGTTGACCGTGCATTACCGCCTAACCGTTTTTGATTGATTATAAAAGCTACCGATAAATTTTCGATCATATCCACATCAGGTTTTCCGTAATGGGGCATACGGTGACGGATAAAACTTGTGTAGGTTTCATTTAATTGCCTTTGGGATTCTGCTGCTATTGTATCAAACACGAGTGACGATTTACCAGAACCGGATACTCCGGTAAAAACCGTAATTTCTTTTTTGGGTATCAGGACATCAATATTTTTTAGATTCCGATCCCTTGCGCCAGATACCCGAATATAATTATCAGACATAATTTTACCTTTCCACTATATATAGTTGACACAGTTAATATATGAGTGTGTCAACTATATCTTATCACCATTTTTACTTCTTTGCAATGATATAGAATAGAACTTTATGGAAATATAGTTACATAATGCTGTTGAATTATAAATCAGATATTAGGCAAAAAAGGCGATCCCCTGCATGGTTCTTCGCCTTTTTCTTATCAACCTGTTACTATTTAACCGTCACTTAATTTAAGATGAAGTATTGGAAATGGTCTGCCTTGTTCATCAAGCTCTGACCTGCTAATGACATGAAAACCCATGTGTTTATAAAATCCTATGCCCTGATCATTCTGTTCATTTACATCAACATATTTTGCATCTAAATTATCAACAGCATAGCGGATAAGCTTCTTTCCAATTCCTTTTCCTCTGGCCTCATCATGGATAAACAGCATCTCAACTTTATCACCGGCTGTACCTATGAAACCATGAGGAGTATCATCTTCAAAATAACAATACAAATGTTCAATTTCTTTTAATCCCTTTATTACTTCCGGTTTGATCGCCTGGATGTCATCTTCTGATAAAAACGTATGAGTAGCTGCAACTGCAGATTCCCATATATTTAGTAAATCATTTATTTCTTTATCATTCCTGTTCTTTACAGTATGAATATTTGACATTTCATTACCTCCTGTTCTTTATTGAGGCACGACAATCAAGGCATTATACGCCTTTCATTCCGGTTGTCGATGAAACTGATATATACGATATGCCTCAAACAATGTTTCATCTACCTTTTCCTTGCTTGAGGCGGAGAAATCATCTTTGTATTTAGTATAAAGCTTCGCACTTAATATCACCGCCCTTTATCTTGCTCTCATTATATTGACTATTTGAGTTCCTGTCAAATAAATACGGAGGTATTGGGTACGTGTCTGATCAGAGCAGTTGCCTCCATTTTTTTCCAGACTGCTATATTGTATTCTGGCGGATTTCTGTTAAAATAAGGTTATAAAAAGTCGTAAAATAGGGGGAATAAAAATGGCAGAGATTATTAACGTCTATAAAGAGCATTTACCCTCATTGCGTTTTATTGGGAAATGCTATACCAACGCTGACAGATCTGGCGGATTTGGCCACAAATGGATGGAATGGTTTCGAAACGGCTGGTTTGAGGAGCTTGAAACGCTTAACCGTGACCCGAATATTGAAAACAGTTATCTGGGTTTTATGCGCTGCAACAGCAACGATATTGAAAACACTTTTGAATACTGGATTGGCATGTTCCTTCCACCTGATACATCTGTCCCCGATGGCTATGATTTTATAGATTTGAATGAGGGCAGCATCGGTGTATGCTGGATAAAAGGCAAAGAGGATGACGGCAGCATCTATGGCATGCACGATGAGTGTATTGCTAAATTCCAGGAACATGGTATGGGTAACTTTCAGGACGATAATGATAAAAGGATTTATTTTTTCGAAAGGTATAACTGTCCGAGATTTTCCGAGAAGGATGAGCATGGCAATGTTATTTTAGACTACTGCATTTACTTGTCAGAACTATAGGCTAACTCTTTTGCTGTTACTTGTCAAAATATAACAAGAGCCATTGCATCTTCTTTCCGATGCAACGGCTCTTGTTCGCTATATTCTTAACTTCTTTCCGGACAGCATTTAATCATTTATAAAAACCTGAGCCATATGAATGAGAAAACTCAATGTACGCAGGATAAACACACATCCTGCAATCACATATACCCAGGGAATGCGCAAAGTTCCAAGCAACCATAAAAGCAGCATTACAACTGCCACATCCCGCATATACCGTCCAAACATTAAACCGATTCTTTCTTCCCTCAGGGACAGGGGCTGGTCAGCGCTCATCAGCCAGCGGCACTTGGGAGAAGTAAAAACAAAGGATAGAAAAGCAAAAAACAGAATCCCATAAATCATGATATCAATCCATTCTCTTTCAGGAAATCCTGGGCGACTGCAGCAGGTGTCTGCTGTAATTCATCCACTTTGTAGTTCAGTTCAATCATAACTTCATTGGTTAAAAACGGTGCCAATTCTTCCATGATTCCGGCAATTTCCGGGTATTTCTCCAAAGCTTCCGCCCGAATAACCGGAATGGCAAAATAGGGCGGGAAAAAGTTTTTATCATCTTCCAGCGTTTTTAAGTCGAATTTTTTTAATAATCCGTCAGTGGAGAAGGCATCAATGATATCCACCTCACCACTTCCCAAAGCCGTATAACGGGGAGCTGAATCTAAGGTAAGGCGTTTTCCTATTTGGAAACCATATGCTTTCTGAAGTCCGGACAGTCCATCCTCCCGGTTGGAGAATTCAAACGTAGTACCGGATGTTAAGGTATCGCTTATTTTGGCAAGATCACTTATTTTATCCAAATGATACTTCTCAGCCATTTCTTTTGTTACAGCCAATGTATAAGTATTATTAAAGCTCATCTGCTTAAGCACTTCCAGATTAAGCTGCTCCTTATACTCTTCCTTTACCGTCTGATACACCTGCTCCATATCACTGATCGGCGGATGTTTGAGGATATCAGTGTATGAGGTACCGCTGTAGTCAATATAAAGATCAATATCTCCAGTCTTCATTGCGGCAAAGCATACCTGTGACCCTCCCAGACTCAGCTTTCTGTTTACTGTGATATCCGTTCTGTCTTCTATTAAATCTGCCACCATATTCCCAAGAATCTCTTGTTCTGTAAAATCTTTTGAGCCAACTGACAGAGTACGGGCATCCCCTGATACACTGCCAACGGATGTGAAAAGAAATATAGCCGCAACCAGCATTGCAGCCGCTCCCAGCATTGCCTTTTGGATATTTCTGCTTTTTTTCTTAACCGAGGCATCTCCCTTTTGAAGGCTGACCGGAGTTACCAGCTTTTCTGTAAGACCAATCAGAAAGTCTACCATCAGTGCCAACAAACAGGCAGGAATGGCACCAGCCAGAATTTGATTGTTGTTCACCGTACGTATGCCGGAAAATACCAGGTATCCCAGGCCCCCGGCACCAATAAACGCAGCCATGGTCATCAGCCCTACTGCTGTTACAGAAGCGATCCGCACTCCTGCCATAATAACAGGAAGAGCAAGGGGAATCTGCACCTTTGTCAGCACCTGAAAGGGCGTCAATCCGATTCCTTTGGCAGCCTCCAGCGTCTGGGGATTAATATTATCAATTCCAGTATAGGTATTCTTAATAATGGGAAGAAGAGAATATAGAACGACTGCAACAATTGCAGGAATGACACCGATTCCCAATAGGGGGATCATGAAACCAAGCAGCGCCATACTGGGAATTGCCTGAATCACATTTGCAACCGCTAATATCGGTTTACTGGCTTTCGCCGCAAAGGATATAAATATGCCAAGGGGCACCCCGATCAGGATAGCCAGACCCACCGATATGGCAGTCAGCTTCAGATGTTCGATCAACAATGAAAGAATCTGGGGATAATTACTGATTATATAATTCCAAAAGTTCATTCTGACTCTCCTCCTTCATAATCAAAGTATTGCTGACTCAGGGTCGTCACCAGACTGCTCCGTGTAATGAGCCCCTTAAGACGCCTTTGATCATCAACCACCGGAACCGTCGACACTTGGTTTTCGGTCACTATTTTCAGTGCATCCAGTATGCATTGATCCGGTAAAAGGGTAGGAAAGTCCTCATACATAAATTGCTCTGCCAACTGGGTTCTGTCCTCAATGCCTCTTAATTTACTGGCCTTGACAATCCCGATCAGGCGCCTGCTGTCCCGATCCACCATGAGCAGGCTGTCGACCTTGTTCCTGCGCATTTTTTCAATGCATTTTAAGACAGATAAGTCTTTGGTTGCAGTGACAGGCTGTTCGATCATAATGTCAGAAACCTTGATGTATTCCGGTGAAGACCAGATCCTGTTTTTTCCTACAAAGTTTGAAACAAACTCATCCACAGGGTTGTTTAAGATATTCTCCGGCGTGTCATATTGCAGAATATCGCCATCCTTCATGATGCAGATCATATCCGCGATCTTAATGGCCTCATCCATGTCATGTGTTACAAAAACGATCGTCTTCTTTAACTTAGCATGCAGCTGCACTAACTCATCCTGAAGATCTGACCGTGTCATGGGATCCAGGGCCGAAAAAGGCTCATCCATCAGGATAATATCCGGATCCGTGGCAAAAGCTCTGGCAACACCGACACGCTGCTGCTGTCCACCGCTAAGCTCCGTCGGATAACGATTCAAAAACTCATCACAGTCAAGTCCTACCATCTGCATCAGCTTCTTTGTATTGTCTTCAACGTCCTTGGGCGGCATCTTTTCAAGCTTTGGAATCAGCTCAATATTTTCCTTAACTGTCATATGGGGAAACAGTCCCGTCTGCTGGATCACATATCCGATTTTCCGCCGCAGGGCTACTTCATCCATGCTGCCGATATTTTTCCCGTCAATGGAGATCGTACCCGATGTGGGCTTGATCAGCCGGTTGATCATTTTTAAGAGTGTGGTCTTTCCGCAACCACTCTCACCAATAATAGCAACCAGACTACCGCTATTTATCGTAAATGTAATTTGATTCAGAACCTGCTTTGTCTTATAACGTTTGGAAATACGTTCAAATTGTATCATATATCTCCCTCCTTTTTAGCAAAGTAACAACTTAATTATATTATAGAGTTGTCACTTTGTCAAATTTCAAAAAAAACGCCTGAAGCGAAATGGCTTCAAGCGTTATGATAAAATTATTATTTGGATGGATATAAAAATTCTCTTACACGATCAGGAGTGTCATCCTGAGTTATGAAGTATATGGTATCATTTTCCGAAAGAGCAACGTATGGTCCGGGGGATTTCATGACAGTATCATTCCTGCTTACTGCAATCACCGTTGCCCCGGTCCGCTGCCAAAATTGGATTTCCGTTACCGTCTTATTTAAATGAACACAGTTGCTGGTGATCCGTATCTCAAACGGCATAAACGGATTCATTGACCGGAAATGAACGGAGGCCTCTATCAGATCCTTCAGGCAGTCATTTAAATTCTCCATTTCCTGTTTTTGGCGGCTGACACTCTTTAAAAGATTCTCTTTGATTGTATCGATGGTCTGCCGCTTACTGTTTTGCTGGATGTACTCTGCTGCTTTTTTCTGGGACCTAATGATGATCCCATTCCCCTTTTCCGAGGTTACGATCCCCAGATCGCTGAGTATGCAGATCGCCCGCCGTGCTGTCTCCGGAGATACGCTGTACTGGCTGGCCAGGGATGAACGGGCGTATATCTTCTCACCTACCTCATATTCCCCATTGGCGATCCGGGCCGCCACCTCTACGGCAATTTGCTGATAGCGGGGAATTGCTGTTTTATGCTTAACCTCTATGTCCATGTAAATCACGTTTCCTTTGCCTGTTATAGTATAAAGCAACACCAGTATAGCCTAAAACGTGATACAAAGCAAGATGAGGTTAATTCCATCCCCTCTTTCCTTTTATGATCTTTTTATAATCATTTTCCTTTTTCAGCATAAGACAAATCATTCACCGTTTCAACTGTATATATGCCGTCTTTGACAACCACTTTCGATACACTGGCATTTTTAAGCCCTGATGTCGGCACTTTAGCATTTGCATCGACTGTAGAAAGAAAAGTTCCGATGCTTAGTCCGTGAGAAACTACAAGAACATCCGCATTGCCTTTGTCCATGGATTCCTTTACGATATCGCTAAATGCCGCATGTAAACGGTCCTGGATTGTGGCAATATCTTCCGCAGGCCAATTGCCCTCTTCCGCTGCCTTATCCTTATCCAGCTGTGCCAGAGTATCTGCAAAAGGTGCAACCGTATCCATGAAGCTTCCTGTCTGCATGGAAGCCATCATATCCTCCAATGACATACCCTGCGCTGCTGCAATTGCTCCCCACATTTCATCATTTGGCATACCTTCGTAAGTACCAAAGTTAAATTCCCTGAGCCTTTTGTCTTTATGAATCTCAAGATTCTGGCCCTTCTCTTTCAGAACAATTTCTGCCGTTTCAATAGCCCGCCCGCTATCGCTTGTATACACAGCGTCAAATTCAATTCCCTCTAATTTTAAGCCTCGTCCCAAAGCGCTTGCCACTTCTATACCGGCGGGTGTGAGCGGTGCATCGATCCAGCCTTGTGATCGGTCTGCAGTATTTAACATGGTCTTGCCGTGACGTGTAATATAAAGTGTCACCGTATCAATCGCTTCCTCAGACTCTTCTGCAGATGCTTTCTCTGTTTCATTCTTTGTTTCTGCCGTTTCATTCTTCGTTACTGCCGTCTCCGGCTTCTTCACAGATGACGTCTGGCAGCCTGTTAAAAGCATGGTTCCCAGTAAAAACGCTGATATATATCCGGTAAATTTTTTCATTCTTTATTCCTCTCCTTATTATTATATACTCCTTTCGATCATTCCCGCCGGATCGCTGCCGGTCCGCCCCCTCTTGACGGGCATGGCAGCATTCCATCCGGTTTTAATAGGTCAGATCCTCCCCATTAGCAGCAATAACTTTCTTATACCAATAAAAAGATTTTTTCCTGAATCGTTTTCCGGTTCCATTTCCCGAATCATCCAGGTCTACATAAATAAAGCCATAGCGTTTGCTCATTTCTCCGGTGGAAGCACTTACTAAATCAATACAGCCCCAGGGCGTATATCCCATTAAATCCACACCATCGATTTCAACCGCATCTTTCATGGCCTCAATGTGGGATTTTAAATAGTCAATGCGGTAGTCGTCTTCCACATATCCATTTACATCAGCCACATCCTTCGCACCTAAACCATTTTCCACGATAAACAGTGGTTTTTGGTAACGGTCATACAAAGCATTGAGAGTAATGCGAAGTCCCAGAGGATCGATCTGCCAGCCCCACTGGCTGGCTTCCAGATAAGGATTTTTCAGGGAAGCAAATACATTGCCTTCGGTAGTCCCTGCAGCCGTTGGATCCCCGCTGGCTACTCTTGACGAATAATAAGAAAAGGAAATGAAGTCAACAGGCGATTCTTTCAATATCTCCAGATCATCTTCTGTAATATCCAGCTTAATTTTCTCTCTTTCAAAGCGCTTCCAGGCATAATCAGGATACTCGCCTCTAGCCTGTACATCAACGAAGAAATATCCCTCTCTGTCGCTTTCAAATGCCGCCCATACATCCTGAGGCTTGCAGGTGAAGGGATAATATTGTCCCGCCGCCAGCATACAGCCCACCTTGTTCTGCGGATCGATCCCGTGAGCCATTCTGACTGCCAAAGCACTGGCAACCAGTTCATGATGGGCTGCCTGGTACTGAATCTGGGTTCTGTCCTCCCCCTCTTCAAAAAATAATCCTGCTGCCATAAAAGGACCATGGAGAATCATGTTGATTTCATTAAAAGTAAGCCAATACTTTACCAGCCCTTTGTAACGGGTAAATACAGTCTTACAGTAATTTACAAAAAAGCCGATGACCTTTCTGTTCCTCCAGCCGCCGTATTCTGTGATCAAGTGCATGGGACAATCAAAATGTACCAAAGTAACTAGCGGTTCAATGCCATACTTGCGGCATTCTTTGAAAATAGCTTCGTAAAATTTCAATCCTTCCTCATTGGGAAATTCGTCGTCCCCGTTAGGAAAGATTCTGCTCCATGCGATGGAAAGACGATAAGTTTTAAAGCCCATTTCTCCAAATAATTTTATATCATCAAGATAATGGTGATACATATCAATCGACTTTTTTGCCGGGTAATAGTGTTCCTCATCAAAGTCGAACATTTTCTTCGCTCCGGTAACGACAGCCCAGCGGTCTTTGCCATGCGGAACCACGTCCACATTGGCAAGTCCCCTGCCTCCCTCTGCATATCCTCCTTCGCATTGGTTGGCAGCAGTTGCACCGCCCCATAAAAAATCCTCTCTAAACGCCATATAATAACTCCTTTCCTATATATTTATCTGCCCATGGTATCTGGACACAAAGATCATGAAAGGGCAGCTGCTCTCTCAATTCCTATCAGACAATCCTCTGTAGTGACCTTCTTGTCTTTCCACAAAATCATACCGTCATGTTCACTTAAATTTGTAATCAATACCGGCGTCACCAATGAATATCCCTTAGAATGTATAAAATCCATATCAAACTCCAATAAGACCTGGCCTTTTTTTACTCTCTGGCCCTGCTCGGCCTTCGCAGTGAAGCCTACGCCCTCTAATCTTGTGGTGTCCATTCCAACGTGAATCAGAATCTCCAAACCATTGTCAGCTTTAATTCCCAACGCATGTTTTGTATGAAAAAAGGCACTGATCACACCGTCTGCCGGAGAAACAACAACTCCTTTTGATGGCTTTACCGCGATCCCCTTTCCCAAAGTACCGCTGGAAAATGCAGCATCTTCCAGATTTTCCAATGGAATAATATCACCTTCTACCGGAGAAAGTACCTCTATGGAAAGAAGCTTTGCAGGACTATCTTGTGTCCCTGCCGATGCATCAGTTCCCTCACCATCCTCTGCCGGAGTCTCCTTATCGTTCCAGAAGAAGAAAGTAAGTAAAAATCCAACCAGGGATGAAACAGCGATACAGATAAAGGAAGTAACCATTCCGCTTGCATCTCCTGTTGCAGTATTAATATAGTTTACCACCCCAAAGATTCCAAGGCCGCCCATGGTATAAGAAGCTGCATTCATAGTAGTCATAATAGCTCCGCCTACCGCACCACCGATCATGGAGTAAATAAAGGGAAGTTTTTTCGGAAGGGTAATACCATAAATCGCAGGCTCCGTCACACCGCAGATACCGGAAACAACGGCAGGAATACAAAGTGATTTTGTTTTCTTATCCTTGAGTTTAAAGTACATGGCAAGCACACAGGCAGTCTGCGCAAAGCTTGCACCATACATTCCGCTTAATACGTTGATATATCCCAGTTCAGCCAACTGAATGAACGCCAAAGGAATCAAAGCCCAATGGAGGCCAAAAATAACCAATACCTGCCAGAAGAATCCCGTCAGAATACCAAATAGGATCGGAGAAGCTGCAAAGAGGGCAGAAAATCCTGAGTTTAAGAAACTTGTCAGGATGGATATTACCGGCCCTATGACCAAAAATCCTGCAACCATGGATACAAGCATAACAACAAACGGAACGAAAAAGTTTTGAAGCATCTCCGGAATTATTTTTTTTGCGAACCTCTGTACATAGCTTGCAAACCAGACCACAATAATAACCGGAATTACACTGCTTAAATAGTCATTCGCTACCCATGGCACCCCAAACGCCTTTAAGTAATAAGCGCTGTGGAAAACGCTTCCCTCAAACAGCACGCCAAGGACGTCTCCTCCTGACAGGGCAGATAACTGGATGCCCGGATAACACAGGGCCGCACCTAGGGCCATGCCCGTCATTCGGTTTACATTAAATTTTCCCGCTGCAGTAAAGCCAATGATGATGGGCATAAACTGGAACACAGAATCACCAATGGCATTAAGCATTGCATAGGTACCTGACGTAGTGGAAAAAACGCCGAGAAATACCAAAAGTGCGCATATACCCTTTATGATACCGCCTGCTGAGAGAATCCCTAAGAATGGCTGGAAGCAGCCACTGATCGTATCAATCAGCTTATCAAACAGCTTTTTACTTCCCGCATCCGCTGCTGCCCCTCCTTCGCTGCTGATTCCCGCCGCCTGGCAAACCTCTTCGTACACGGCAGGCACATGATTGCCGATAACCACCTGGTATTGTCCGCCGCTTTTCATAACCGTAACGACTCCATCCATATTCTTTAAGACTTCATCGTGTGCCTTGCTCTCATCCTTTAACTGAAAACGAAGGCGGGTAATACAATGGGTCAAAGACGCAATGTTTTCTTTCCCTCCTACTTCTTTGACAATTTTCTTTGCCAGTTCCTCATATTTTCCCATGGCAAATCTCCCCTTTCTAGTCTATTTTTATATTGTCATCAAGGATCTTAATGATATGGATCGCCAGATATAATCCTTCCTGCTCTGTAAAGCAATATTGATAATGGATCCAAAAAAAATCCCTGATTTTTTTTACACACTGAAACGTAGCTTCGTACCGTTCGCTTAAGTGGTCTTTTAATATCTCACTCATATCGGCATCATTTAATTGAGACCCCTGGAATATCCGTTGGGCAAGAACACGCAAGTGAGTTACAAAGCGGTAATAGGCATAACTTTCTTCGTCATAATCAATTAAAAAATGATATTTCACTATGTTTAAAATCTCACCAATGAGTTTTGTTATCTTCCCTGCATGTTCCATCCCGGATTCCAATTCTGCATTGACAAAATGCATGGCAAGGGTTGCTGCTTCATGATCGTCATACAAGGTATCATAAATATTATTAAATTCCGCCACCAGCTCCCTGCTTAGCCGGAATTCATCCTGATACATCTTCTTTATATCCCAAAGCATTCTGTTCTCCAGATAAGCCCCCAGTTTCCCACGCGCAACCATGCTGTTTAAATGGTCTGCCAGTGATATGACAAGAGAATTCTGCAAGGTACGGTTCAAGTCCTCTTTGGCTTTTGTAACAAAACGGCCGGCCAATTCAAAAATCGCACCCGGTATTTCCGAAAATAGCTGAGTATACTGAGCAAGCTGAGAGCGATCATCTAAAATGAATATTTTATCAATCATTTCACGTGATATCTCCTCATTTTTATTGGATAAATGAGCGATTCCCTTCCCCATGACAACCAGTTCCCGCTCCTGTCCGTCTAAGACCAGTGCGGCATTATTGTTTAAAAATTTGACAATCTTCATCTTCCTGATCCCCCCAAAAAAGAAAACCCACCTGATTCCGGGGATAAAAATCCCCGGAACCAAGCAGGTTTCGTATATGTTCAAGCCATATTCACGATCCAGCTGTGCTTCCTGATATAATAGTAACTAGATTTCTTCTTTTCACTTTTTGATTTGGGTTTACTGTCTGTTAGCACCCCCTTACTTTTGAATAAATATTAACATGTCATTTTTTTAAAGTCAACAATTTTTTTGCGTTTTTCTTGTTCATTATATTAGTTTTATTTATCTTTTTACGAAACATCATCATCATTTTAACTATTAAACTAGTTTTTTTATGTACTTTTTCATGCGAATTGACTTTTACTATACTGATACAAGTTAAAGTACTTCTCTGTTTATTGTTTGATAGATCCTCATAATTTTTATAAACTTACAATAAAAAATAATTTCAACAAAAAAATTCTCTTTTTAGTTGACAAACCAAAAAACCGTGCATATAATGTTCTGTAATCTCTTTGCACTGCATTACATCCGATTGTGGATGCGAGATCAACGGTACAAACTGAGCAGGCGATGAACCTTTTTGTAAAGGTCATGGGGCCGGGCCGCCTAATAAGTGGCAACAGATTGCAATATTGCACATCTGTGGGACAGTAGTATGGTTTATGAGAAGTTTCTTTCTAACTCCTTATAAAAAGACGCAGCTTTTGCGTCGTCCATCCGGTTATGAGAACAACTTTTTGTTTTCATAATATGTTCCATAGGTGTATTTTTTTACACAAAAATGGAACAGAGACCCCGAAAATGGAGTGCCATAGAGCTATCAAACGAACGCCGAAAGGCTAAAACGGAGGTAACTTTTATGACAAACAACAAAGGTCACATGGCAGGTTTGACATCTGCCGAAGCAAAGCGATTGCAGGAACAATTTGGCAAAAACGAATTGACGCCGCAGAAAATGGAGAGTTTTTTTAAGAAGGTCTTTCACATTATCTGTGAGCCCATGTTTTTGCTGCTGATTGTTGCTGCAATCATCTATTTTATTCTGGGAGAACCCAGAGACGGTGCCATCATGCTTGTTTTTGTAGTGGGTGTCATCAGCATTGATGTTATACAGGAATGGAAAACAGACAAGACGCTACATGCGCTGAAGGATTTATCAGCACCTCATGTAACGGTAATCCGCGATGGCATTGAACAGATCATTGCCAGTATTGATCTTGTTCCCGGCGACTTAATGACGATCTGTGAGGGCGTCAAAATACCTGCAGACGGTATGATAGTTAAGTGCAACGACTTATGCGTAGATGAATCCTCCCTCACCGGCGAAGCTGAGGGTGTTTGGAAGTTATGCGCTGATGAATCCTCCTTTATCTGCGAAGCTGAGGGTGTTTGGAAATTTTCTGCTGATTGTGCTGATTCCGCTGATGACTACTGGCGCCGGGACTATTGTTATGCAGGTACCCTGGTCACCCAGGGCACGGCAACTGTTTATGTCGATAAAATCGGTGCTGCCACGGAATACGGCAAGATCGGTGCAAATGTGGCCGCAGCTCCTGATGAAGATACTCCTTTGCAAAAACAAACCCGAAGTCTTGTTAAGCTATGCGCAGGAATCGCTGCGGTACTGTTTGCCCTTGTGGCCATATTTACATGGTTCAATATTCCGGACCATACGTTTCAGGACCGGTTGATTGAAAGCATTCTATCCGGCATTACCCTTGCTATGGCAATGATACCAGAGGAATTTCCGGTTATTCTTACCGTATTTCTTTCCATGGGCGCCTGGAGGCTTGCAAAAAAACAGTCTTTGGTGCGTAAGCTGCCTTCCGTGGAAACCTTGGGTGCGGTATCAGTCCTTTGCGTAGATAAAACCGGTACCATTACCATGAATCAAATGACAGTGCAGGATGTGTGGGCACTGGATGGAAATGATTATGCATTATGTGAAACCATGGGACTTGGCTGTGAAACAGACGTTTATGATCCCATGGAAAAAGCTATGCTTTCCCATTGCAGCAATCTTGGCATCACCAGGGAACATCTTTTTAACGGAGAGCTGGTCAGCGAGTACGCGTTTACCAATGAGCTGAAAATGATGGGTCATATCTGGCGCAGAAACGGTGAGTTAGTCATTGCTGCGAAAGGTTCCCCTGAACGGATTCTGACCATCTGCAATCTTAAGGAGGAAGAAAGAGAAACCGTCGACAATAAGATCATGGAAATGTCCATGGAAGGTCTTCGTGTCATTGCAGTCGCTGCTGCGAAACTCCAAAGCGAAGCAGAGATACCGGCTGAGATCACGGGCTGCTCCTTGACACTCTGCGGCTTGATCGGGCTTGCCGATCCTCCCCGGGAAAGTGTGAAAGCAGACATTGCCGTCTGCAGCAAGGCCGGTATTCGTGTAGTGATGATTACAGGTGATAATGGCATTACCGCTTCTTCCATTGCTAAAAAAATCAATATGCCCAACAGCGATCATATTATTACAGGCGATATGCTAAACGAAATGAGTGATGAAGAGCTCCGCGATAAAGTAAAAGATGTTTCCATCTTCTCCCGTGTTATACCGGAACACAAAATGCGGATCGTTAAGGCATTTAAGGAAAACGGCGAAATTGTTGCCATGACAGGCGATGGGGTAAATGATGCCCCTGCAATGAAATACGCCGATATTGGTATTGCCATGGGAAAGCGGGGCAGCGAAGTTTCCCGTGAAGCCGCCGGTCTGATCCTGATGGATGACAATTTTACCACGATTGTGGAGACCGTAAAGGATGGCAGACGTATTTATGATAACATCCGCAAGGCGGTAGGCTATGTATTTACCATCCACATCCCGATTGCATTTGCTTCCTTGCTTGCCCCTATGCTTGGCATCGGGCCCACTGCGCTTTTACTGATGCCGCTGCATGTTGTGCTGATGGAGCTGTTCATTGACCCGACCTGTTCCATTGTACTGGAGCGGCAGCCTGCCGAAATGGATATCATGAATCGAAAACCACGTGATCCGAACGAAAAGATGCTCACTCCAACCCTTCTTTTTAAAAGCGTCCTGCAGGGTCTCATTATATTTGCCGTTTCATTCGGCACCTATTATACCTTACTTGACGGAAATGAAGCAAATGCACCCACAGCCCGAGCCATGGGGCTTACCATCATCATGCTTTCCAATCTGTTCCTGGTACAGGTAAACAGCTCTGACCACGATTTTGCAGTACAGTCCATAAAACGTCTTGCAAAAGACAAGGTGATGTGGGCAGCGAACTTTGGAACATTTGCAATGCTTGGAATCATTTTGTATTCTCCGTTAAATACGTTTTTAAAGCTGGCTCCGCTGTCTGCAACCATGCTTTTCACTGCTATAGGCATTGCTGCATTCGCAGTATTCTGGTATGAAGCAGTAAAGCTGATAAAAAAGATGCAAAAAAGTAATGTAACATTAGACCATTAGTGTTAAAATATACAATGCAAAGATAAAAACACAGTTCCGGTTGGTAGTCCGGACGCAGTGAAAGCTGTCAGTAACCTGCCTCCTTGGTTGTCCGTTCTTTGTAAGGCATTTAAAAGGAGGATTTAATCATGAGAAAGACTGGTACCAGGCTGACTGTATTCTTTGAGGAGCCCTTTTGGGTGGGCATCTGTGAGCGTGAATTTGATGGAAGATATGAAGCTTGCAAAATCACCTTTGGAGCAGAACCAAAGGACTACGAAATCTACGATTTCATACTCAAAAACTATAACAGGCTGCGGTTTAGTCCATCTCTGGAAGCGTCACCAATGACTGAACGGCGCATCAACCCCAAGAAAATGCAGAGGGACATCGAAAAGCATCTGCAAAATACCGGGGTTGGAACAAAGGCGCAGCAGGCTTTGAAGCTTCAACAAGAGCAGGTAAAATCGGAGCGCAAATCCCGTTCCCGTGAACAGCGGGAAGCTGAGAAAGAACGCCAATTTGAACTGCGGCAGGAAAAACGCAAGGAAAAGCACAGGGGGCATTGAGTGATATGCCCCCTGTCAAGTAGACAGGATAAATATCTAAAATGAAGTGCCGAAAAACGATCACACATATTTGTGTGGTCGTTTTTCTATGCACACCATTTCTCTTTATATTTCTCAATTCGTTTGTTTTCGGGAATCGGGTATTCTTTTGGCCTTTCGGAAGATAGCGCTTCGGTTCTTACTTCCAACGGTGTTTTACAATGATATCTATCTTGAGGACGCTCTTTCCTATAAAACCTTATATAATCCTTTATTGCATATCTCAATGATGCTTCATCCATGATTTCATACATTTGGTACATCTCTGTTTTAATGATACCCCAAAAGCCTTCTGTAGGACCATTATCAATACAGTGACCAACTCTGGACATTGATTGTTCCATTTCCTGAACTTTTAGTTTATTTTGGAATACTTTACTTGTATATTGAAAGCCTCTATCACTATGAAAAATAGGTTTTGCATGGGGATTTGAAGAGATTGCTTTATCAAATGTTTTAAATACCAGCTTGCTATCATTCCTGCTACTGATTACATATGAAACAGGATACCTGTCATACAGATCTATGATTGCACTTAAATACAATTTCTTTCTTTCGCCGGGTACTTTGAATTCGGTTACATCTGTTGTCCACTTCTCATTTGGAGCTGTTGCATAGAAATCTCTATTAAGCTTATTCTCAGATATTGTTTCAGGTGTAGATGAATTATATTTCTTCTTTTTCTTCCTGATGACTGAATGTATGCTTAACTTCTTCATAATCCTGTGTACTCTGTTTTGGCTATAGTTGGTATGATTGAAGTTATTAATCCATGAAGTCATTCTACGATAGCCCAGGATATGGCGAAAGCGTTCGTCGTATTCTTTGATAAGTTCTGCAAGCTCAATATTTCCTAATTCCTGTTCCGGAGTCTTACGATGTAACCATTTATAATAAGCTGCCCGGGATATTCCAAGCTGTTTACACATCCATTCGATACTCCATTTCTTTGTTTCATGAAAATATCCAACAGCTAAATATTTTGTTTCGTAGCGCAGTTTGCCAAGTCTCACATCCCTTCGAATTCTTTCACTTTTTTTAACAATTCAACTACCATATCTTTTTCTTCAAGTTGGCGTTTGAGCCTGAGATTTTCCCGACGCAAACGTTCTAATTCACCTACCTCATCATCGGTTTTATGGCGACCACGTTTATCTGATAATCCCTCTTCTCCATTAGCGTCGTACTTTTTCACCCAGGAATAGACCTGACTGTATGAAACATCATAGATGCTTGCAGATTCTTTATAATCACGATTATGTTTAAGACAGTATTCAACGATTTCTTTACGTTCTTCAATAGATGTTCTTCTTCTTGCTTCTGCCATATAGACCTCCTTTTTAGGATTATAATCCTTAAGTTCTCTATTGGCATTATAACGCTTTATCCAGTTTCTGAGTACCTCTCTGGAAGATATATTGTATTTAGCAACGATATCATCTACACTTCCTTCGCCTGATAAAACAGCTTTAACACATATAATTTTAAAATCAGATGAATAGGAAGTGTTACCTGATTTGTGAGCGAATGCTGCAATTCCATAAATCGTATATTTTGAAATCCATTGTCTTAAGGTTTTACTTCCAATGTTATATTTAGCAGATATATAATCGTAGGAACCAACTCCATCAAGATACTCCTGTGAAACCTTTGCACGGAATTCAGGAGTATGTGGTGATTTTGCCATAAAATAATCCTCCATAAGTAGATTTTGGTTATTTACCATGTCTACTTATGGAGGATCATATCAGAGCCTCCCTGTGCTTTTCTTCTGCTTTTATTATAAGCGATACGCTGTTTAAACGGTATGCCGACAGTGCTGCCGCTGCCTGCTATGCCGCTTATTTTAACAACTGGTACCGTAATCCATAATCCGTACTGTACCATATCAGCATTCCATATTCTCTTCTGGGAATGCGCACATTTAAATTCCATTCAGGATATTGCTTGATGATCTGGAGGCGGTCGCCGGATGCCAAAGCTACAAAGGAAATGTAATGCTCTTTATCCATAGGGTGTTCACTGGTGATATACCAGTCATCTTCCACCAAGTGTACGGTCAGCCTTTCGCCTTCTTCGGCCTTTTTCAAAGTCTGAGCTGCTAATTTTTTACCGCAGCAAGAGACTTCCGCCTCTCCCGTGCAGAACGTTATATTCTGGCATGTGGGACAAACGAAATATTTTGTATTTTTCATATTACCTCCTGTAAAATCGTTGGGAGTCAAATCTCCGGCCAGTAAATTCATAATATCAATCTCTAAAATACTGGAAAGCTCCGGTATAAGAGAAATATCAGGAAGACCCAGGCCCCTCTCCCACTTGGATATGGTTTTATCGCTAAGGTTCATCTTATCCGCAAGTTCCCTTTGTGTCATACGGTGTTCCTGGCGTAAGGTGCGGATTATGCTGCTTACTCTACTGTTTTCCATGCTTAACCTCCATATCAGGAATTAAGGATCAAGGTTTTGATTCTTTTCCAGCCATAATTCCAGAAGTGTATTAACATCGTCAGAAAATTCACGATCCGTCTGTGTTTCATTTCTTTCTATTTCCTCGATAACTTCAAAGGAAAATCCGGATGCCCCGGACTCCTTCCACGCATCCATCATACTTGGTTCAGGGCATGAATCCGTTGACACAAAAAATTTGAAACGGTTTTTTGCCCCCTGTATATCTTCAGTTGCCCGAAACCATGCTTCATCCCTGTCCTTGCATCTAATACAATATACGCCCCCGACTATTTTTCTATTTTGATACTGCTCTTTTAAAGCTTTCCTTGATGACTTATCCATTTTGTTTCACCATCTTTCTTAAATTCAGAGTTTCTTCTCCGCATATCATTGTAGTTGTTCGTCGTGGGGTTTTCAATCTACGCTCCGTAGAGTTTCTTCTATCAAAATTTCTTCATCACGTAATTTGTCAGAATAACGCCTTTTCGTTCTACCTGCTGTTCCTTGATAACCCTATATCCGCGGGATTCAAAAAACGGCTTTGCAGTTATGGAAGCATGTGTTGTCACCGGACCTGCAGGGAAATCTGCTTCCAGCCGGTTACAAAGGGCGGTTGCAATCCCCTGCCCCTGATAGTCCTTATGGATATAGAGGCGGTCAAGATAACCGGTATTATCCATATCTCCAAATCCGACAATCATACCGTTTTTCTCGGCTACAAGCGTATGATGCTCCAAGAATGAACGGTCCCAGGCAGCCCTGTCAATATCTTTTGATGACCACGCATCAAGCTGCTCCTTTGTATAGTCTCTGGAGCATATTTTATGGACCGTATCATAAAATAATTCTGCCATTTCCTCAATATCTTTTGAATGATATTCCCTGATTGTCATTTTCTCTCCCAATTTATGCCGTTCCTTTGTCTCGATTAGACGCCCGCAGTACCAAAAGAGGCTGCCGCTGTCTTATGGGTATTTTACCATAAACAAGTTCAGTCTGCTATCCAAAAGAAAAAAATGAGGGTATCCCAAAAGACATTCATTGACTTTTGAGATACCCTCGTTTATTTCATTATAACTATCTGAAAAACTGCATGAACTGTTGTACGATTCCCTGTGTCATGACATCGGCCATTTCCAGGGCTCCTCTTTCAATGTCTGCAAATATATCGATGCTGTCTTCATAATTCTGTGTCAGAATATCCGTAGCTTCCGTTTTTGTCATTGCCAGGTGATTATAAAGCATTTCCTGCCATTCATCGACCGACCAATTGGGATTGATATTGGAAAGGAATGTTGCAATCTGGTCTGCATTTTCATACCAGCGTTTTTCCGCATCGGAGGCAGCATCAACGTTGCCTTCCTTCGCTGCTATAACAAGATCATTGGCAATAGTAAGGTGAGTTGTCAGCAGCTCTGCAAATCTTGCGGCTGTATCCTGCCCATAAAACGTAACCAATACTTCTTCGAAATCCTTTGGATTCTGCAGAAGGCGATCTGTTGTAACTTTCAAACTCGGAAGATCAAAAGCTATGCCTTCAATAACCATTCTCGTCCAGTATACATGCTGTAACCATAAAAGCCTCAAATAGTTAGATACGTTTTGCTCTGCCTCGGTGATACACATGGTGATAGGGGGTTGAGGCTGCGGCATTGGTATTGGCTGCGGAGTCGGCATTGGCTGCGGAGCCGGCATTGGCTGCGGAGTCGGCATTGGTCGCGGAGTCGGCATTGGCTGCGGAGTCGGCATTGGCCGCGGAGTCGGCATTGGCTGTGGAGTCGGCATTGGCCGCGGAGTCGGCATTGGCTGCGGAGTCGGCATTGGCTGCGGAGTCGGGCAGATTGGTGGCTGTCTCTGTCCAAATGGGATACAAATCACCTGACCAACAAACAGATTTGTTGGATTAACACCTGGATTTACAGAGATGATCGCTTCAACTGTAGTCTGAAAACGTTGTGCAATAATCCAAAGGGTATCGCCAGCCTCTATGATATAAGAATGTAATCCTCCTGGGCAGAGATTCTCGGTGCGTCCCCTTCGACCTTCTTCAGGGCGCTCTCTTCTGCGTTCTTCTTCAGGACGTTCCCTTCTGCGTTCTTCTTCAGGGCGTTCCCTTCTGCCTTCTTCTTCAGGGCGTTCCCTTCTGCGTTCTTCTTCAGGGCGTTCCCTTCTGCGTTCTTCTTCAGGGCGTTCCCTTCTACGTTCTTCCTCCATGCGTCCCCTTCGACCTTCCTCCTCCATGCGTTCCCTTCTGCGCTCTTCTACCGTGCGTTCCTCTCTCCGTCCTTCTTCATTGCGTGGCCGGTTTTGCGGTCTTTCAGGCGCAGCGCATTCTGCTGACCGAGGAATGCAGATTTCCTGGCCAACAAACAGATTACCAGGAGTTATGCCCGGATTAGACTCCATAATTGCTTCAACTGTAGTGCAATGGCGCTGTGAAATAAGCCATAAGGTATCACCGGCCTGAACTGTATAGGGATGTAAACCTTCCGGACACCTGGTCCTTATGTTTCTGCGCCTCCGGTCTTCCTCTATAAAAGCTTGGGACATAGGCTGATTCATAGGCTGTGTCTGAGGCTGAGTCTGAGGCTGAGTCTGAGGCTGAGTCATCGGCTGAGCTTGTGAAGGCATATTACGATTTCCGCCCGCCTGTGGAATACAGATAACCTGACCAATGAACAGACGATTCGGATTTAGGCCTGGATTCGCCTCCATAATTTCGTCAATGGATATGGAATGACGCCGCGAAATAAGCCACAGGTTATCTCCGGCTTGAATTGTATAAGATTGCATCGTTCCCGAACAATTATTCATACCGCTTTCCGGAACAGATGTCTGTGGCTGAGTCTGGGTCCTGCGCTGAGGCTGAGTCATTGGACCAGTCGTCGGCTGAGTCTGGGGACCAGTCATTGGTTGAGTCTGGGGTTGTGTCATCGGCTGGGTCTGTGGCCCGGTCATCGGCTGGGTCCGGGGCTGAGTCGTAGGCTGTGTCTGTGGTCCGGTCATCGGTTGTGTCTGTGGTCCGGTCATCGGTTGTGTCTGTGGCCCGGTCATAGGTTGTGTCTGTGGCCCGGTCATAGGTTGTGTCTGTGGCCCGGTCATCGGCTGGGTCTGAGGTCCGGTCATCGGCTGGGTCCGGGGCTGAGTCGCAGGCTGTGTCTGTGGCCCAGTCATCGGCTGCGTCTGTGATGGCATATTGCGGTTCCTGCTTCCTTGGGGAACGCAGATCACCTGCCCAATCATCAGATTATTGGGGGTTATTCCAGGATTTACAACCATAATTTCCTCTACGGTAGTACGAAAGCGCTGTGAAATAAGCCATAGTGTATCACCGGATTGAATCGTGTAGGAGAGCAATCCTTCAGGGCAAGGAGTCATAAGATTACTGCCTTTCAATTAAGCAATTTTCCATATTTTATGATTTATAAATCAAAATAGTACCTGTCAGCCCATAAAAAATATATTTTTGTAAAATATTGACAAAACAAAACGCTGGAAAGCAGCATACTCCGGATCTTGGATTCCCCTCCTGTTCATGGCATTTCCCTCTCCCGCTTAACCAAAATCCTGCCGGCAAATTCTGTTAATAAAATTCAGATAAATTAGGCTTTATATGACAAAAGTGAAAATTCTTTCAAGAAAATATAAAATATGAATTGCTTAATAAAAAAACTTTTGATATTATTTTATACATATAGGTGTATTTTAACACCTTACCTATAAAATTGCGTAAAGGGGGTCCTGTTATGGCAAAAGAGGAAAAAGAAAAAATTTTCATGCAGATGCCGTTAGGCTATGCCTACTATGAAATTATCTTTGGAAGTACGAAACACACACGGGAATATGTTCTTTCAGAAGCAAATGATGCCTTTTTTGATCTCTGGGGCCTTGACAAAGAAAAAGCGCTGCAAAAAAACGTATCCCTGCTTTTGAAGAATAAAGCAGAAGCCCCCGCATGGCGTACGTTTCATGAACGCTTAGAAAATGCAGAAAAAGACAAGCATTTCATCGTGATCATTGGGGAGCGCAGCTTTAAGGTTACTATCTACAATCCTACATCAGACGGACTGACGGCTATTTTTGATGATATTACGGAAATCAATGGGGAGCTTGAGTCTCAAAGAGCGAAAAATGAAAGACTAAACCGGGATATTGATGTTTTTTTTAACAGCACCCAGGATGGTTTGTTTTTTCTGGAATATAAAAACGGAGAATTCCGTTATATCCGGAACAATATGGTCCATCAAAGATTGACCGGATTGACCATTCCTCTTATGGAAGGAAAAACGCCCATAGAAGCAATGGGTGATGATGTGGGGAGTATATTGCAGGTGGGATATAAGAAATGTATCGCTTCCGGAGAAACCATAATGTACGAGGAAACCGTAGAGTTTAAGGGAACCCCCAGGAATTGGCTGGTTCGGCTTACCCCTGTTAAGGAAAATCGGAAGGTCTCCTATATTATCGGATCACGAATTGATGTTACAGAATTAAAAAAGCTGCAGGAAGATAAGGAACAGCTTCTTGAAAACTTAAATTCCATGTTTACGGAGCACTCTGCAGTCATGCTGATCATTGATATGAATACCGGGAAAATACTTAATGCCAACCCAGCCGCCCGCAGCTTTTATGGCTATACCAGGGAAGAAATTTTAACCATGCACATACAGGATATCAGTCAAACTCCTAATGACGCCATCAAACTTATGCGTGTTCAGGCCCTCAATAATGAAAGGCCCTACTCCCAGTTTTCCCACCGCTTAAAGGACGGGACTGTCAAAATGGTAGACGTATATTCCAGCCAAATCACCTATGAAGGAAAAAGTCAGCTCTTCTCCATAATCTTTGACGTATCAGACCGGGAAAAATTCAGATACGACCTTTATTGGGACAAAGAATTGTTAAGCGTTACCCTTAACTCCATTGGTGATGGCGTCGTTACCACTGATAACGAAGGAAAAATTACCTATTTAAATCAGGCCGCTCAGGAAATCACCAGCTGGAATAATGAGACTGCAATCGGAAGGCCTTTTGAGGAAATCTTTGATTTAAGAAATGAAACCTCCGGAGAAGCCATCTCAAACCCGATCCGTGCCGTTCTTAAAACGGGAAAGATCGTGGAATTTGCCAATCATACCGTTCTTTTAAACAGGCAGGGAGATTTTATTCCCATTACAGACAGCGCCGCGCCCATTAAGGATCAAACAGGGCATATGTACGGCGTTGTCATGGTCTTTCACGATGTAAGCCACGAAAAAAAGCAGCAAAGAAGGATTATGTACTTAAGCTATCATGATTCATTGACTGAAATCTTCAACCGCAGGTACGTGGAGGAGGAAATGATCCGGATCGACAGGGCCTCTATGCTGCCTATTACGGTAATCATGGGGGATGTAAATGGCCTAAAGGTGACCAATGACGTCTTTGGCCACAAAACAGGGGATCTCCTTTTAAGGGAAGTTGCGAAAATATTGAAACATGCCTTACCGAAAAACGGGATCGCAGGCAGATGGGGCGGAGACGAATTCCTGATCCTGCTGCCGAAAACCGATACCGCTTCTGCCCAGGATCTCATACAGAAGCTAGAGGAGGAATTTAAGCAAAATGACCGCCTTCCCCTGCAGATCAGCATATCCCTGGGATTTGATGTTAAATACAGCGTGTATGAAAATCTTCATCAGGTTCTGCAAAAAGCGGAAGAACAAATGTACCATAAAAAGCTTTTAGAAGGAAAAAGCTACCGCAACCGAATCATAAATACCCTTTTGGCCACTCTGCATGAAAAGAGCATGGAAACGGAAGAACATACCTTAAGGATTGAAACCTACTGTATCGCAATGGCCCAAAAGCTGGACCTGGCTCCTGAAGAAAAAAATGATTTATCCCTTCTGTCCATGCTTCACGATATCGGAAAAGTCGGAATCAGTATGGAGATCTTAAAGAAACCCGGCCCCTTAAGCGATGAGGAATGGAAAGAGATGAAACGCCATCCGGAAATCGGCTACCGCATCGCCCAAAACACTCCTGAGCTCTCTACTGTATCTGATTATATCCTCTCCCATCATGAGAGATGGGATGGGTCCGGCTATCCCAGAGGCTTAAAAGAAACTGAAATTCCACTGCTATGCCGCATTCTTGCAGTTGCCGATGCATTTGATGCCATGACAAGCAATCTGACTTACCGCAAGGCTATGGACAGCCTGGATGCAATGGAAGAAATCAGACGCTGTTCCGGAACACAGTTTGACCCAGAGATCGCCAAACTGTTTCTGGATCTTAACAAAATTTACTGATAAGCTGAGCCCGAACCAAATGTCCTCCTTTTTAATAACATGTTATTAGGAAAGGAGGCAATCCTCATGAACACCTGTAATTTTAACGGGCTTACCGGTCGTGTTGTAACTCCAGACGACCCTTGTTATCATGAACTAAGACAAGTATATAACAGAGCAGTCCAAAAATTCCCCCTGGCCATTGTCTACTGCCAGAATCAGGAAGATGTCAGCAATGCTGTTTTGTGGTCCCGAAGAAACCACATCTGCCTGCGGATCCGAAACGGAGGCCATAATTATGAAGGCTACTCCACCGGAGATGATATACTTGACATTGATATAAGTGAAATGAACCAGCTTGCCATAGATGAAAACGCCCATTTACTTCACGTTCAGGGAGGCGTAACTAACAAACAGCTATACGAATTCGTCTCATCAAAAGGTTACCCCTTCCCTGGCGGGACCTGCCCCACGGTTGGGGTAGGCGGATATGCCTTAGGCGGAGGCTTCGGACTCTCCTGCCGCTACTTTGGACTTGGCTGTGACAATCTTTTGGAAATCCGTATGGTCAATTACGAAGGCTGCATTATAAAAGCCAATTTACAGGAAAATTCCGATTTATTTTGGGCCTGCCGGGGAGCGGGGGGAGGAAACTTTGGCGTAATCGTTTCCATGACATTCCGCCTTCCTCAGAAGGTAAATAAAGTTACACTCATTGACATAAGATATCCCCATGCAAACCAGGAAAAGCAGTCTTCGTTTCTGCTGACCTGGCAGGACTGGCTGAAAGATGCCGATCAGAGAGTAACCTTAATCTCAAGAATTTACAATGACCTAATGGAGGGACTTGCAATTATCGCAAGAGGTATCTTTTATGGACCTCCTGAAGTGGCCCTTGGAATCATTGCTCCCCTCCTTGAGCTTGGAGGTGTAAAATACAGTTTAAAATACGTGACCTTCTTAGAAGCTGTTACAATTATCGGGGATTTTTATCCACCCTTTGAAGCGTTCAAATCAGCAAGCCGTTTTGCTGTGCGGGACTTTAGCAGCTGTGAAAGCTTTAATATTGCCGGGCTTATAAAAGAACGGGCCGAAGGCTCCGTCTATGCCAGCATTTCCTTTTATGCCCTGGGAGGCAGGGTGGCGGAGGTGGATGTGGATGAAACCGCGTTTTTCTTCCGCGATGCCCACTTTATTGTCTGGCTTGACACCGTATTTGAAGACCATCGATGCAAAAATGCTGCCTGGGTAGCTGATAGATTCAGCTATTTGGAATCAGTTACCGACGGCTCCTATGTAAATTTCCCCTATGCATGCCTTCCCTGCTATCTTGAAGAATATTATGGTACCCATGTTTGCAGATTAAAAGAGGTAAAGAAGAAATATGATCCGCTCAACACTTTTACCTTTCCTCAGGGGATCGGCGAGTTTTTCAACATGGACTATACAGCTTCTAAATGCTGTAACCTTTCCTGGTAACCCTTTTAAATGGCAAAGGCATGAATGCAAAAGCACCCTCGCGCAAATCAGGATTCACGCGGGGGTGCTTTTGTGGGGTCGGCCTGGCCTAAAATCTGGTACAGAAGCCGGTATAAGGTTTTAAACTCGTCCTTATTTACAGGTACACATTGAGAGATCCGGTCAGGGATGGTTACAGCCTTGTCTTTTAGCTGTTCTCCCTTTTCCGTCAGTTCAACGATCACACTTCTCTCGTCTTCCTTGGCACGGCTCCGTTTGAGCAGGCCGGCAGCTTCCATTTTTTTTAACAAAGGAGTCAGGGTGCCGCTGTCCAGATACAAAAGCTCTCCCATTTTTTTTATGGTGACCTGTCTTCTCTCCCATAATACCATCATGGCGATATACTGGGTATAGGTCAGACCGATCTCATCAAGGAATGGTTTATACCATTTGATGATCTCACGGGAGCAGGCATAAAGCGGAAAACATAGCTGGTTCTCCAATTTTAATTTTTCATAGTCCATAACTTCTATCCTCTCTCCCATTGCGATCCTCTCTGCATTTTTTTATAATAAACTCTTTACAACTTCTTTTACATACTTCATATCCGCAGTCGGCTCAAAGCGCCTGACCACATTCCCCTGGCGATCCACAAGGAATTTGGTGAAATTCCACTTAATATCCGGTTCATCTTTATAATTGGGATTAAGCGCTTCAAACTTCTGTTCCAGGCGGGACGTCAGCTCGTGTCCCGGGTCAAAGCCTTCAAAGCCCTTTTCATTCACCAGGTAATGGTACAGAGGAATCGCATTCTCTCCATTTACGTCAATCTTTGCAAACTGGGGGAAGGTGACTCCAAAGCGTCCGGTACAAAAGGAATGAATTTCTTCGTTATCGCCAGGCGCCTGGTTTCCAAACTGGTTGCAGGGAAAATCAAGAATCTCAAATCCTTTGACACCATACTCGTCATACATGGCCTGAAGGTCCGTATACTGGGGAGTAAATCCACAAACCGTTGCCGTATTGACGATCAGTAACACTTTGCCTGCAAAATCGGATAAAGGTTTCTCTGTGCCATCCATCTCTTTCACTGTAAAATCATAAACAGACATTTCATGGTCCTCCTTTTTATATTATGCAAAATTATATTTATTAAAATCATACTTATCATAAAACTTTATTTGTCATTTGTCAATGGTGTTATAAAATTAAATTGTGCAAAATCAAAAATTCGCAGGTTTACTTAAATAATACAGCCAGAAAAACGAATGATCCATATCACGAACTGTTATGTGACTCAATCACAGACATCTTTTAAATTCTTGTTTATACTTAACGAAGCAACATGTGACCATTCGTTAATTTAAAAATATAGCAGGAGGCATATTATGAAGAAAATTGTAATTATCGGCGGAGTAGCCGGAGGAGCCAGCTGTGCAGCCAGGCTGCGCAGGCTTGACGAGGAGGCAAATATCATTATGTTTGAACGGGGAGAATACATTTCCTACGCCAACTGCGGCCTTCCTTATCATGTAGGAGATTTGATCAAATCCAGAGATGCATTGCTGCTGCAGTCGCCGGAAGCAATGAAAAATAAATATAATATTGATGTCAGAGTAAAAAATGAAGTCACCTCCATTGACCGGGAGAATAAAAAAGTTACGGTCCGCAGGCTGGATTCCGGAGAAACCTATGAGGAAACCTATGACACCTTAGTCATTTCCACTGGTTCTTCACCGGTCCGCCCGCCCATTCCGGGAATCGGATCTTCCCGTATCCGGACTCTTTGGACGGTTCCTGATACCGACCGCATCCGCGCTCTTATTAAAGAAAACAAAATTAAAACAGCCGCTGTCATCGGCGGAGGCTTTATTGGCCTTGAAATGGCTGAAAACCTCCGTCACGCAGGTCTTTCTGTTTCCCTCATTGAGATGCTGGACCAGGTTATGACGCCTGTTGACTACGAAATGGCTCAGCTGCTCCACGAGCACATCCTGCAAAACGGGGTAGACCTCCATTTAAGTGACGGTGTTGCTGCATTTGAAGATCAG
Organism: Lacrimispora sphenoides JCM 1415; assembly: GCF_900105615.1. Classification (NCBI taxonomy): domain Bacteria; kingdom Bacillati; phylum Bacillota; class Clostridia; order Lachnospirales; family Lachnospiraceae; genus Lacrimispora; species Lacrimispora sphenoides. Next base: position 3,099,975 of record NZ_LT630003.1, read on the forward strand.
GATGGATCTGTTGCCATTACTTTAAAAAGCGGGAAAACCATTTCTTCAGAACTGGTCATCCTCTCCATCGGTGTACGGCCCAACAGCGAACTGGCAAAGGCAGCCGGCCTTTCTGTCAATGAGCGCGGCGGTATTGTGGTAGATGAATATCTAAGAACTTCGGATCCGGATATCTATGCCGTAGGCGATGTGATTCAGGTCGATGACCTTATATTCCAGGAACCGGCTATGGTCCCACTTGCAGGACCTGCCAATAAACAGGGACGCATTGCAGCCGATAATATTGCAGGAGCCCAGGAAACCTATAAAAAAACCCAGGGAACATCGGTTGCAAAAGTATTTGATTTAGCTGCAGCTTCCACCGGTGCAAATGAAAAGGCACTGATCAAGAGGGGGCTTCAAAAGGGAAGGGACTATGAAAGCATCATCATTACCCAGAATTCCCATGCAGGCTATTATCCCGGCGCCGTGCCCATAACGCTGAAGCTTCTTTTCTCCACCGATGGGAAAAAGATCTTCGGAGCACAGATTGTGGGCCGTGACGGAGTTGATAAGCGGATTGATACTCTGGCGGTGTCCATCCGCCTTGGTGCAGGAATCTCTGATTTAAAGAGCCTGGAGCTTGCTTATGCTCCTCCTTTCTCCTCAGCAAAGGATCCGGTCAACATGGCTGGTTTTGTGGCTGAAAACCTGATTACCGGTAAGGTCGCATTTTCCTCCTGGGATGCTGTGGAGCAAAACCCGGAGACCGTACTGCTTGATGTCAGAGAGGATGCAGAGCTAATGGCCTTTTCCCTGCCAAATGCAAAGCATATTCCTTTAGGACAGTTAAGAAACCGCTTAAAAGAACTGGATCCTTCAAAGAAAATCATCGTCTTCTGCGCCATTGGAGTCCGGGCTTACAATGCTGCCCGCCTCCTGATGCAGAACGGCTTTCATAATGTCAAGCTTTATCCCGGCGGAGCCAGATTCTATCAGTCGACCCATTATACGGCGGAAGGGGTTCTTCCTTCCGAACAAACCGTTTATTCCGACAGCGGCCAGATGGAAACGAAAAATATCCCCACCTCTGCCATGCGCTTAGACTGCAGCGGCATGCAGTGCCCCGGCCCCATCATGAAGGTGTTTGAAACCATGAAGGAGATGCCGGATGGAGCAGTCATGGAAGTGTCTGCCTCTGATCCCGGTTTTACCCGCGACATCGGCGCCTGGTGCAGACGAACCGGTAATGAGCTTATGGCCTGTGAACTCCGCGGAAAAGATTACGTTGCCCTGGTAAAGAAAGGAACCCCTGCTGCCCCTGTAAAAACGGAAGCAGCCGAAGGAAAGACCATCATCGTATTTTCCGGCGATCTTGACAAGGTTTTGGCAAGCTTTATCATTGCTAATGGCGCTGCCGCCATGGGCAGACCTGTTACCATGTTCTTTACCTTCTGGGGATTGACGGCATTAAGAAAGTCAGAAAAACAGCCGGTCCGCAAATCACTGGTGGAATCCATGTTTGGATTCATGCTTCCCAGAGGAAGTAAAAAATTAAAATTATCTAAAATGAATATGGGCGGCATGGGAACCGCCATGATGAAAAAGATTATGAACGATAAAAATGTGGATTCACTGGAAACCCTGATCCAGAAGGCCATGAAATCCGGAGTGAAAATTGTTGCCTGTACCATGAGCATGGATGTCATGGGAATCCGGTCCGAGGAGTTGATCGACGGAGTGGAACTTGGAGGCGTAGGCGCTTATCTGGGGGATGCGGAAGAATCCAATGTGAATTTATTTATTTAGAAAAGATTGCTATGGAATAGATACTGGCAGAAAATGATGAGATTAGTTAATAGGCGGGTCCGGGATATGTACGGGTACCCGCCTATAGTTTTTCTAATAAAGTACTCTTTCCATCTGGTACTGAAAGGTAAGTGAAGGCAAATCTATCACCTCTACAATTGTATGTGAATCACTTATCATATTTTAAGATAATAAAAAACCGCCAGAAATAAACGCTTGACATATTACCTATTATACCTTATTATTACTTTTATAAAGTATTTTAAGGAATAACAAGGAGTGATTAATATGGAGGAAAAATATTATTCAGTGGAGCAAATATCAGAAATGCTCAATATCCACCCAAAGACAATCCAGCGCTACATCAGGGAAGGCAAGCTGAGAGCAGGAAAGATCGGAAAAAGCTGGAGGGTGACCGGACATGACTTAAGTGTTTTTATGGAAAGCACAAAATTACAAAGCGGGAAGGAAACCAGCCATTCTTTTAAAAAATCCGACTATGAAATAAAGGTGTCTTCTGTAATTGATATCGACGTCGAGGGTATGGATGATGCCATTCGTATTATGAATACTGTTACTGCCGCGCTGAATACCAATCTCCCGGAATATGGCCATCCGACCATGCATGCACAATTTCTGGAATCAGAATGCAAAGTTCGTGTCACCATATGGGGGAACATCCAATTTGCACAGGCAATCATTCAGTTAATTATGGAATTGGTTGAAACCATTAGACAGGAGGATTATTAATGAAGCCCATACAAAATAAGGTATAACAGAACCATTTCAGAGAAAGAAGGATTTAGATGAGATGAATATAAAAACAATAAGAAACCAGAATATTGTAATTCTTAATAAGGACGAAAAGATATCCACGGCTCAAGATATACTTGATATAATGGCTTCGTCCCAATACCAATGTGATTGCATCGGCATGACCCTGTATAAAGAAAGCCTTTATGAAAGCTTCTTTGATCTTAAAACAGGTTTAGCAGGGGAAATCCTGCAGAAATTTTCAAACTACCGTTTTAAGCTCGCAATCATAGGGGATTTTTCAAACTATACCAGCAAAAGTCTAAGGGACTTTATTTATGAATGCAACAAAGGAAACCAGATTTACTTTAAGAATGACTTAGATAGCGCCTTATCGGCGCTGGTACCGGAAAAATCCATGGAACGTTAAAACTGGTTCCATGATATACCGTTAGGCATGGAAACGGCGGCTTTGAAATCACAATCAAAGCCGCCGTTTTATGCGTTCCTTTATAGCTCAATTCCTCTAAGCTTAATATAATCCTTAATCAGCTTCGCGGTCTGCTCTAAGTCAATGCTGCTGGTATTGATAATCAGATCATAATTGTTCCAATTTTCCCAGTTTTCGCCGGTATAGTAGCGGTAATACTCCTTCCGCTCCCGGTTAATCTTCTTTACCCGCTTAGCCGCTTCCTTTTCATCAACCTTATCCACTTCCATGGTGCGCTTGATGAGGGTTTCCGTGTCTGCGTAAACAAAGATTTTTACCAGGCCCGGAAATTCTTCCTTTTCACGGCCTAAGATATAATCCCCGCACCGTCCGGCAATAATGCAGGACTCCTCCGAAGCCAGCTCTTTTATGACCTGGGACTGGAAACGGAACAGATTCTCCGGTTTCACAATGTCCGCATCCGTAGAGGGTTTCCCAAGCTGGGGCTTTAAACCGCTTACGATCTTATAAAGCAGATTACTTCCCGCCTTTTCATCCGCCAGACGGAAAAATACCTCTCCAACTGCGCTTTGCTCCGAAGTTATGGACAAAATCTCTTCATCATAAAAATGAATTCCCAGCTCCTCTGCAAGGGCTTTTCCCACGATTCGGCCGCCGCTGCCGTACTGCCTTCCTATGGTGATGACCAGATTTTTCTTTTCTTTCATAATGCCTCCTTCTGCCCACGTTCTTTTCTAACGTTTCTTAATTATATTTTACTCCAATTTGGCAGAATTTACAATTATTATTGATTGATTATCTCATTAAAGCAGATGGCTCCATATGGCCTGATGCTCATTCGGTAAGCATTGCCCTCTCCCATTGCTTTCTCGATATAGGAAATATATTCTTCTACCAGCTCATTAGGCAGCATGGTCATGATAACACCGGCAAATCCGCCTCCATGTATTCTGCATGCACCTGTATTTTTCTCTTTCAGGAAAAGTTCCGTAAGAGCCAGGGCAATGGTGATTCCCTGCTCCTGGAAACTGGTGTTGGTAAAGCAGTTCTGCAGCCATTTCCAGGAGGAATTTCCAGATTCGGTAATTTTCTTTAAAAAGTCCTCAAACCGGTTTTCTTTTAAAGCTGCCACTTCTTCCTCTACTCTCTTATTCTCTTCAAAGAAATGGAGGGCGCGAAGGACAGAACGGTCACCGGCAAAATCCCTGATTTCCTGTAAATTGTCAATGACCTCTTTTTCCGTGATTTCAGCACATACTTCTTTTCCGAAGAATTCTGCGACCTTTTTCATTTCTGCCGGAACCGAGGAATAATCTGCGCTTAAATCCGCATGGCCTTTTCCTGTATTGACAATAATAAGGCTGTGATTCTTAGAGCCAAAATCAAAATCAATCTTCTCTACAACCGGAACTGCCGGGTCCTTAAAATCAATGGTAATAAGTCCCCCTACTGCACATGCCATCTGATCCAAAAGGCCGGAAGCCTTGTCCCAGTACACGTTTTCAGAAAACTTGCCGATATGGGCATATGCCACGGCATCCATGGCGCTATTGTTAAAGAATGTATTTAAAATAGAGCAAAGCAGCATCTCAAAGGAAGCAGAGGAGCTGACACCTGCCGCACTGATGACATTGCTTGTTACGCAGGCATCAAAGCCGCCGATCTCATACCCTTCCTCTAAGAAGCCCTTTAAAAGACCTTTTACCAGGTCAATGGTTCCTGCCTTCTTATCGCTTGGAGCTAAGTCATCCAGATCGATCTCAAAGCTCTGGTTATAAGTTTCACTGATAATATTCACTTTTCTGCTGTTGTTTTTTGCAGCTACTCCCACACAATCCAGATTAATGCTTCCAGCCAGCACTTTTCCATGGTTATGATCGGTATGGTTTCCGCTGATCTCCGTGCGCCCTGGTGAGGAAAACAGCATCACATCATCCTCCGGAAATTTCTTCTGGAAGTTTCCTATAAGGCTCTGATAACGTTCAATGTTCTCCCTGACTGCCTCTTTTCCATATAAAGCAGTCATAAGCTTTTCAGACTCCTTAGACTCCAGCAGCTGAATCGTATCACTTATCTTCATGTCACTTGTTCTCCTTTTCCGATTTACTGCCCATGCTTTTGGGCTGGGCACGCCCAATTTATATAGTAACCTGGAAGGTTTCCCCCATTCATTGACAAAGCATTGTCATTGCTACGAGTATATCATAAATGCCAAAGATTTCACAATATAATATTTTACGAAAACCTATAAAATAATTTGACAGGTCATCCGGGAGACCCGTATAATGAAACAAGCAAAATAAGTGCGAAGGAAATACCCCATTGGCATACCTTCATGCCCAAAAACGTGGGCGGAAAAGAGGAAACCATGTTCTGGAACGAAAAACCTTACCATTCCCTGGACTATGAAATGAAAAAACAATACGGACAAAAAGTCTATAAACTGGCTCTTGACGGCGGCATGACCTGTCCTAACCGGGATGGGACCCTGGGAACCGGGGGATGCATTTTCTGCAGCGGCGGGGGATCAGGAGAATTTGCGGAATCCTTAAACCTCCATCCCTCCGTCACGGAACAGATTGAATCTGCCCGCAAAAGGATCCAGGCTAAAATAAAGACCGAAGAAGGCCTTTTCATCGCCTATTTTCAGTCTTATACCAACACCTATGCTCCCGTTCCCTATCTGGAAGAGCTGTTTACCCAGGCCATCTGCCATCCGGATGTGGCGGTCCTCTCCATTGCCACCCGTCCCGACTGCCTTCCGCCTGATGTCATAAATCTGTTAAAAAGATTAAATAAAATAAAGCCTGTCTGGGTAGAGCTGGGGCTTCAGACCATCCATGAATCCACAGCAGATTATATCCGCAGAGGATATTCCCTTCATACGTTCTATGAAGCCTACCAGAATTTAAAGGAAGCCGGTCTTACGGTCATCGCTCATGTCATTTTAGGGCTTCCAGGAGAAACCAGGGATATGATTTTGGAAACTGTAAACTATCTGGGTCATCTGGGAGAACATGGAATCGATGGAATTAAGCTTCAGCTTCTTCATGTGTTAAAAGGAACTGATCTTGCCTCAGAATATGATAAAGGCCTGGTTCCTGTCTATACCCTGGAAGAATACACAGATCTGGTGATCGACTGCATCGCCCTCCTTCCGACCGGGGTGGTCATACACCGGATCAGCGGAGACGGACCGAAAAAACTTCTTCTTTCGCCTTTATGGAGCGGAAATAAAAAGCTGGTCCTCGGCACTCTGGCTAAACGGCTAAAAGAACGAGGCATCTGCCAGGGTGACAGATACCTCGTCTGAGTTTAATTGTTATGATTGTGAATAACGCCGTTTTCATCAATTGATACATCAAAGGATAAGCTCTGGAAATACTGGTAAAATTCCCGGATCTCGTCTTCCTGGGTCAGCTTCCTGGTATATCCTGCCTTTGATGTCCCCGGGACTAAGGACAATGTGGTGCTTCCCTGGGCAAAATCCACCTGTGCCCTTATAAGGGCTGTCTTTGGGATGCTGCTTCCAAAGATGAAATTTCCCAGGCTGTAGCAGATAGGCTTGCCGTTGTAATATTCAATTCCCTGAAGAACATGAGGATGGCTTCCCATCACTAAGTCAGCTCCTGCGTCGATGATCTGCTTTCCCAAAGCCCTCTGATATTCCTGAGGCTTCTCATCACGCTCCACACCCCAGTGAACATAAACTACCAGATAATCACAGATTTCTTTTGCCTTTTTTATTTCTTCCAGAAGGATGGTGGGATCATAACCGCTTACCATGCCTGGTTTTTTGCTGTTCGCCACCCAGTCAGGATCGGGATAGACCCTGGACGCTCCCAGAAAGCC